>JBIIRI010000014.1:0-34501 GCA_044341625.1 Roseomonas sp. | reverse complement strand
GCCGTGCCGCATAAGGCTCCGGCGCCCCGCCGCCCGCCGAATAGAGCGCCACATAGCCGACCGCCGCGACGGCACACAGCAGCAGCACGTAGAGCCAGGGGATCTGCCAGAGCTTCTCCACCACCCCGGTCCCGCGTTCGCGCAGGATCAGGCGCCGCTCGAACCTCATGGCGGGGTCCCCAGCGTGGAGGCTGGCACAGGCGGGGCGGGGGCGATCACCGCGGCGCCTCCGCGATGCGCGGCCCTAGCCCGCCCGGGCCCGGCCGCAGGCGCTGGAAGGCCTCCACCAGCACGTCCCGCGCCAAGGGGGCCGCAGCGCCAGAGCCGCTGGTGCCGTGTTCGACCACGACGGAGACGGCGAAGACCGGGTTTTCGTAGGGCGCATAGGCCACGAACAGCGCATGCGGGCGCCATTCGCGCGGCAATTGTTCCACCCGGAACCCCCGCTCCCGCTGTTCGCGGGACACGCGGCGGACCTGGGTGGTGCCGGTCTTGCCCGCCATCTGCACCCCCATCGCCGTGGGCAGGCGGGAGGTCCGGGCCGTGCCGCCTTCCTCATTCACCACCGACCACATCGCGTCACGCACCAGGCGCAGATGCGCCTCGGGGATGCCGAGGCTCGGCCAATCCTCGGCGCGGGTGCCGCGCACCGGCCGCCCGCCCACCAGCCGCGTCAGATGCGGTTGCACCGCGCGGCCCGAGGCCAGCCGAGCTGTCATGGTGGCCAGCGCCAGCGGCGTGAGCTGGTAGAAGCCCTGGCCGATGCCATGCACCACCGTGTCGCCCAGCGCCCAGGGGCGCCCCTGCGCCTGGCGCCAGGCGCGATCCGGCACCACGCCCGGCCGCGTCCCCGGCAATTCGATATCCAGCGGCACGCCAAGGCCGAGCCGCCGCGCCATCGCCGCGATGCGGTCGATGCCGAGCCGCTTCGCGACCTCGTAGTAGTAGACGTCGCAGGACACCTTCAGCGACTGGCGCATATCCACCGGCCCGTGCCCCGGCCGGTGCCAGCAATGGAAGCGCGATTCGCCGAGGTCCATGTGGCCAGGGCAGTAGATGCGCTCTCCCGGCGTCACCACGCGCGCTTCCAGCGCGGCCAGCATCACCACCATCTTGAAGGTGGAGCCGGGTGCGTAGAGCCCGTTGGTGGTCTTGTTGATCAGCGGCGTCGCGCGGTTCGCGGTCCATTGCCGCCATTGCGCGGCGGAGACGCCGGAATTGAAGATGTTGGGATCGAAGCTCGGCTGGCTGGCCAGGGCCAGCACCTCTCCGCTGCGGGCATCCATCAGCACGACGGAGGTGCCTTCCTCGATCTTCTCCCGCAGGGATTTCTGCAGCCCCGCATCGATCGAGATCTGGACGTCGTCGCCCTGCACGCCTTCGCGCCGCTCCAGCTCCCGGATCACGCGGCCGACCGCGTTGACCTCGAGCTGCACGGCCCCCGCGCGGCCGCGCAGCGTGCGGTCGTGGTGGCGTTCGATCCCGGCGCGGCCGACGCGGATGCCGGGCAGTTCCAGCAGCGGATCGCCGTCGATGTCGCGTTCCGAAGGCGGTGCGACATAGCCCACGACATGCGCGAGGTGCTCGCCCTCGGGGTAGATCCGGGTGGTGCCGAGTTCCACGCTGATACCGGGCAGGTCGGGCGCGTTCAGCTCGATCCGCGCCATCTCCTCCCAGGTCAGGAATTCGCGGACGATCACGGGGACGAAGCGGCGGCGGCGGCGCACCTCGCGCTCGATCCGCGCGCGTTCGGCATCGGTCAGCGGGACGATCTTCGACAGTGTCTCCAGCGTCGCGCCGACGTCATGCGCCTGTTCGGCGACCAGCAGCGCGCGCCAGTTCAGCCGGTTGCCCGCGACGACCGCGCCATGGCGGTCCAGCACGCGCCCGCGGGGCGGGGCGATCAGGCGGGCGGAGAGGCGATTTTCCTCCGCCAGGGTGGCGTAGCGTTCGCCCTCATCGACCTGCAGCGTGTGCAGCCGGTGCGCGAGATAGCCCAGCAGCCCCATCTGCCCGAGGCCGAGCAGCAAGGCGCGGCGCCCGAAGATGCCCCGGACCCGTTCTTCCTCGCGCTGGCGCCGGCTCACGCCGCTTCCTCCGCCCGCAGCATGGTCCGGTGAAGCCGCCCGAGCAGCGCGGCGAAGGCGGGGTAGAGGCCGATCGCCAGCAGGGCCTGGTGGAAGGCGGGCTCGACCGGCGGCAGGCTGAAGGACAGCAGCGCCGTCAGCCCATAGCCGAGCGCGGATGCGCCGGCCGCGAAGCCGCAGAAGCCGAGCCACATCACCAGGAACCCCTGCCGGGCAAGGAAGCGACGCCCGGTCATGGCCAGGCCCTGCGCCACCAGCAGCGTCAGCACGCCGGTGCCGAGTGGCGCGAGGCTCAGCAGGTCGAGCAGCAGGCCGAGCAGGAAGACCACCGGCGGCGCCATGGCGGCGGGGCGGAAGATGGACCAGAACACCACCTGCGGCAGCGTCACCGCGGCGACTAGCGTGGGCAGGCCGGTGGGGCCGGCCGCCATCACCATCAGCAACGCCGCGCCGAACCCCGGCAGCACCGCGCGCGCCGCCGCTTCCAGCCGGCGCACCAGCCCCGGCGAGGGCTCCGTCCGGCCGATCCGGGGGGCTGGAGGTATCATCGGCGCGGGCGCGGTTCGGGCCGCGCGACCGATTCGGGGGGCAGAATGCCGCCCGGATTGAAGTCGAAGATCCGCACCAAATCGAGCCGGTCGAGGCGCGCGAACAATTCGACCTCCGCCGTGCCGGCCGCGCTGTAGCGCACCACCCCGATCGGCAGGCCGGGCGGGAAGGCGATGCCCTCGGCGCTGGTCACCACCCGCTCCTCCTCGGCGGGGCGGGTGCCCTCGGTCCAGTGCTGCAGCCGCGGGCGGGCGCCGTTGGTGCCGACCATCATCGCCCGCGCCCGGCTGCCTTCCAGCGTCACCGGGATGCGGCTGTTCATGTCGGTCGCCAGCAGCACGCGGGCCGACCGGCTGCCCACTTCCGTCACGCGCCCCGCGAAGCCGCGTTCGTCCAGCGCGATCTGCCCGCGCCGCAGCGTCATCCCTGGCGGCACCGCGACCAGCACCGAGCGGGCATAGACGCCCCCCGCATCGGCCACCACGCGCGCGGTGATGAAGGCCGGCGCGGCTTCGGGCACGAAGGCGAGCTGCCGCCGCAGCAGCGCATTCTCGGTCTCGAGCGCCAGCGCCGCCGCCTGCCAGCGCCGCAGCCTCTCATTCTCCTCCCGCAGGCGCTGGTTTTCCTCCCGGAGGGAGAGCACGCCGGGCACATCCGTCGCCAGGTCGCGCATCGCGCGGGCCGGTTCGGCGAAGGCGGCGTAGAAGGGGGCGAGGATGTCCCCCAGAACGGTGCGCGCGCGTTCGGCGATCACCGCATCCGCCTTGCCCAGCAGCATCGTCCCGAAGGCGACCGCGATCAGCACCGGGAAGGTGAGCCGCGACAGCGCCTGACGAAGCTGGATGCTCAAGCGGAACAAGCGGGATCACCCCCGGGCGGTGTGCGGTGCGCCCCGCCTGCCTCAATACATCGAGGTCAGGACGTGGCGAAGCCGCTTGATCTCCTCCAGCGCGCGCCCGGTGCCGAGGGCGACGCAGGACAGCGCGTCTTCCGCCACCACCACGGGCAGGCCGGTCGCGTCGCGCAGCACCGCATCCAGCCGGTTGAGCAGCGCGCCGCCCCCGGTCAGGACGATGCCCTTGTCCACGATGTCGGCGGCGAGTTCCGGCGGCGTGTTCTCCAGCGCGACCTTCACCGCTTCCACGATCTGGCTGACCGGTTCGTAGAGGCTTTCGGCGATCTGGCGCTGGCTGACGATGACCTCGCGCGGCACGCCGTTCATCAGGTCGCGGCCGCGCACCTCGCAGAGCGGGCCTTCCTCGGTGCCGTCCGGCGCGGCGGCGCCGACCTCCATCTTGATCCGCTCGGCGGTGCTTTCGCCGATCAGCAGGTTATGGTTGCGGCGGATGTAGGAGATGATGGCCTCATCCATCTTGTCGCCGCCGACCCGCACCGAGCGGGCATAGACGATGCCACCGAGCGAGATGACTGCGACTTCCGTGGTCCCGCCGCCGATATCGACGATCATGGACCCCGACGGCTCGGTCACCGGCAGGCCGGCGCCGATCGCGGCCGCCATCGGTTCCTCGATCAGCAGGACCTTGCGGGCGCCGGCGCTCTCGGCGCTTTCCTGGATCGCGCGGCGCTCGACGGCGGTGGAGCCGGAGGGGACGCAGACGATGACCATCGGGCTGGCGAAGCCGCGGCGGTTGTTCACCTTGCGGATGAAGTGCTTGATCATCTCCTCCGCCGCCTCGAAATCGGCGATGACGCCGTCGCGCAGCGGCCGGATGGCGGCGATGGAGCCGGGGGTGCGGCCGAGCATCAGCTTGGCTTCTTCCCCCACCGCGAGGACCTGCTTCTTGCCGCGCTGGTCGGAGATGGCGACGACCGACGGTTCGTTCAGCACGATCCCCCGGCCTTTCACATAGACCAGGGTATTCGCGGTGCCGAGGTCGATGGCCATGTCGGCCGAGAAGAAGCCGAACAGGCGAGCAAACATGCTGGCGATACCCTTCGGGCGTCGTGCCATGGGCCGGCGGGCGGGCCCCGGCGCCTTCCGCCCCGGCGCCTCGTGCCCGCGTCCCCGCACGGTGGCGTGAGCCGGGACCCTTAGCCTTCCGCCGGGCCGCGCTCAAGCCCCGCGACGTCCCCGGCGCCGTCCCGCCCGGCTTGGGGCCTCCTGGCCTCTTTTCCGCCCCTCGCGACCGCCTTATGGTCCGCCGCGACAGGGAAGCCTTCATGAGCGACGACGCACGGCCGGCCGAAAGCCTGATCCCCTACGAAGCCTGGACCGACGACGCGCTGCGCGATGTCGTGGCCCGCTCGCTTGAGCTGGCGGCCCGGGAAGGCCTGCCGGGGGAGCACCATTTCTACCTGACCTTCCGCACGGACCATCCGGGCACGAAGGTCCCTGGCCACCTCAAGGCCCGCTACCCGCAGGAGATGACCATCGTCCTGCAACACCAGTTCGAGGCCCTGACCGTCGATCGCACCGCCCGGTTGTTCTCGGTGCGGCTGCATTTCGGCGGCGTGCCATCCACCCTGGTGGTGCCCTTCGCCGCGCTGACCGGCTTCGCCGATCCCGCCGTGCGCTATGGGCTGCGCTTCCAGCCCACGATGGAGCCTGAGGCGGAGCCGGTGGCCGAGGAATCGCCCGCCGAGGCGGGCCCCGCCGCGCCGCCGCCCGAGGCCCCCGCCCAGGTGGTCAGCCTCGACGCCTTCCGCCGCCGCCCCGCGCGCGACTGATCGCCACCGAGATTGGCGGGGCTGCCCCGCTGGGGTAGGAGCCGTGGCGATATTCGCTGCCGCGGAGACCAGAGATGACCGCCCCGCTCGATGCCTTGTCGCACGCCGCCGCCCCGGCTTCCGGGCCGAAAGGGCGGCCATCCGGCTTCGCCTACAGCCCGATGTACCCGCTCGGTGAGGACACGACGCCCTATCGCAAGCTCGACATCGCCGGCGTCTCGACGGTGGAGGTCGACGGCAAGCGGGTGCTGAAGGTTGCGCCCGAGGCGCTGGAACAGCTCGCCTTCGCCGCCTGTCGCGACGTGTCGCATCTGTTGCGCCCCGGCCATCTGGAGCAGCTCGGGAAAATCCTGAAGGACCCCGAGGCGACGGCCAATGACCGCTTCGTCGCGCTGGACCTGCTGAAGAACGCTTCCATCGCCGCCGGCGGCGTGCTCCCGATGTGCCAGGACACCGGCACCGCCATCGTCTTCGGCAAGAAGGGCCAGCGCGTCTGGGTGGAAGGGGATGAGGAGGAGGCGCTGAGCTACGGCGTCCACCGCACCTATACCGAGACCAACCTGCGCTATTCCCAGATGGCGCCGCTCACGATGTGGGACGAGAAGAACACCGGCAACAACCTGCCGGTCGAATTCTCCATCATGGCGCAGCCGGGCGAGCATCACGCCGACGAGCTGCACCTGATGTTCGTCCTCAAGGGCGGCGGATCGGCCAACAAGACCTTCCTGTTCCAGCAGACCCGCGCGGTGCTGTCGAAGGACAAGCTGCTGAAGTTCCTGGAAGACAAGATCAAGTCGCTCGGCACCTCCGCCTGCCCACCCTACCACCTGGCGGTGGTCATCGGCGGCACCAGCGCGGAAGCCACGCTCAAGACCGTCAAGCTCGCCTCCACCCGCTGGCTGGACGGGCTGCCGACCGAAGGCTCCATCACCGGCCACGCCTTCCGCGACGTGGCGTTCGAGAAGGAGGTGCATAAGCTGACCCAGTCGCTTGGCATCGGCGCGCAGTTCGGCGGCAAGTATTTCTGCCATGATGTGCGCGTGGTGCGGCTGCCGAGGCATGGCGCGAGCCTGCCCATCGGCATCGGCGTGAGCTGCTCCGCCGACCGGCAGATCAAGGCGAAGATCACCCCGGAGGGCGTGTTCCTGGAACAGCTGGAACACGACCCCGCCCGCTTCCTGCCCGAGACGACGGACGACATCCTGGGCGGGCCAGAGGGAGATCATGTGGTGAAGATCGACCTGACGCGGCCAATGAGCGAGATCCGCGCGACGCTCGCGAAGTATCCGGTGAAGACGCGCGTGTCGCTGACCGGCACGGTGGTGGTCGCGCGCGACATCGCGCATGCGAAGCTGCAGGAACGGCTGGATGCCGGGCACGGCCTGCCCGACTACATGAAGAACCACCCGGTCTATTACGCGGGCCCCGCCAAGACCCCGCAGGGCATGGCCACCGGCAGCTTCGGCCCGACCACGGCTGGCCGCATGGACAGCTATGTCGAGGCCTTCCAGAAGGCCGGCGGCAGCTTCGTGATGCTGGCCAAGGGCAACCGCAGCAAGGCGGTGCTGAACGCCTGCAAGACCTATGGCGGCTTCTACCTCGGCTCCGTCGGCGGCCCCGCCGCGCGGCTGGCCCAGGACTGCATCAAGAAGGTCGAGGTGCTGGAATATCCCGAGCTTGGGATGGAGGCGATCTGGCGCATCGAGGTGGAAGATTTCCCCGCCTTCATCGTGGTCGATGACAAGGGGAATGATTTCTACGAGGGGCTGGAATAGCCCATGCCCCGCCGCCTGATCTCCTCCGGCTCAGCCTTTGAAGATCAGATCGGCTATTCCCGCGCCGTGGTGGATGGCGACGACATCTTCGTCTCCGGCACCACGGGCTATGACTATGCGACCATGATGATCGCCGAGGACGTGGTCGCGCAATGCGAGCAGTGCTTTCGGAACATCGCCGCAGCACTTGAGCAGGCCGGGGCGACGCTGGATGATGTGGTGCGCGTCGTCTTCTACCTGCCCGACCGCGCCGACTGGCCGCCCTGCTGGCCGGTGGTGAAGCGTCACCTGGGCACCGCGCGCCCTGCCGCCACCATGCTCGTCGCCGGGCTGCAATCGCCTGCGATGAAGATCGAGATCGAAGTGACCGCGAAGATCCGGAGAAACCGATAGATGCGCTTCGCCGTGGACCGCCTCGACCACCTGGTCATCACCTGCCGCGACGTCGAGGTCTCGGCCAGCTGGTACCAGCGCGTGCTGGGGATGGAGCGGGAGGAATTCGGCACCGCCACCCGCCGCACCGCGCTGAAATTCGGCGGGCAGAAGATCAACCTGCGGCCGATCGGCGCGACGCAGGAGGACTGGTTCACCGGTGCGGCCGGCGGCATCCCCGGCACCGACGATCTCTGCTTCGTCGTCACCATGCCGCCCGAGCAGGTGGTGGAGCATCTCCAGCATTGCGGCGTGGCGGTGGAAGTCGGGCCGGTGGCGAAGCAAGGCGCGCTCGGCCCGATCCGTTCGGTCTATTGCCGCGACCCGGACGGAAACCTGATCGAGATCGCGAGCTATGGGGATGCGTTCGGGGGATAGCATCCCGCTCCGGAGACCCGCCATGCCGACCCGCACCGAAACGGACAGCCTCGGCACCATCGACATCCCCGCCGAGCGGCTCTGGGGGCCGCAGACCGAACGCGCGCGGCGGCTGTTCCGGATCGGCGGGGAACGCTTTCCCGCTGTGCTGATCCGCGCCGTCGGCCTGCAGAAGCAGGCGGCGGCGGAGGCCAACCAGGCGCTTGGCGAATTGCCCGCCGCCATCGCCCAGCCCATCGCCACCGCCGCCGCCGCGATCGCCGCGAACCATCACGACGACGAATTCCCCCTGCCGGTCTGGCAGACCGGTTCGGGCACCCAGACCAACATGAACGCCAATGAGGTGATCGCGCATCTGGCCAACCGCGCGCTCGGCTCCGCCGATCCGCGCAGGCCGGTCCACCCGAATGATCACGTCAATCGCGGCCAGTCCTCCAACGACAGTTTTCCAACCGTCATGCATGTCGCGGCGGTGGAGGCGGTGACGCACACGACCATTCCCGGCCTTCTGGCGCTGCACGCAGCCCTCGCGCGCCGCGCCGCCGACTGGGCGGGGATCGTGAAGATCGGCCGCACCCACATGATGGATGCGGTGCCCGTCACGCTTGGCCAGGAAGCCGCCGCCTGGGCGCGGCAGGTGGAACTCGGCGTCGCGCGGCTGCGCGATGCGCTGCCCCGCCTGATGCCGCTGCCGCAGGGCGGCACCGCGGCCGGCACGGGGCTCAATCGCCATCCCGATTTCGCCCGCGCCTTCGCGGATCGTATGGCCGCGCTGACGGGCCTGCCCTTCACCGCCAGCGACAACCCCTTCGAGGGCATGGGCGCGCATGACGCCTTCGTGGAACTGCATGGCGCGCTGAACACGGTGGCGGTCTCGCTCACCAAGATCGGGAATGACATCCGCCTGCTGGGCAGCGGACCCAGGGCCGGCATCGCCGAACTTCTGATCCCCGCCGATGGCCTGTCCAGCAGCATCATGCCCGGCAAGACCAACCCGACCCAGGCCGAGGCGCTGACCATGGTCGCGGCGCAGGTGATGGGGAACCAGACGACCGTGACGGTGGCCGGCGCGCAGGGGCACCTGGAACTCAACGTCTTCAAGCCGGTCATCATCCACGCCGTGCTGCAATCCGCGCGGCTGATCGGCGATGCGGCGGCGAGCTTCGCCACGCATATGGTGGACAAGCTGGAACCCAACCTTCCGCGCATCGCCGACAATGTCGCGAAGTCGCTGATGCTCGTCACCGCGCTGAACCCGCATATCGGCTACGACAAGGCCGTGCAGGTCGCCAAGCTCGCCTTGACCGAGGACATCACGCTGAAGGAAGCCGCCGCGCGGCTCGGCTATGTCGCGCCCGAGGATTTCGACCGCTGGGTGCGGCCCGAGGCGATGATCGGGCCGGCGACGGCGCCGGGCGGCGCCTGATGACTGGCGGACACGGTATCCCCCTGCGGCCGGCCCTTGCCGGCCGAGGCCGCGAATGCGGCCCACCGCCGGTGCGGCGAAGCCAAGCGCAGCGCCGGCGATTGAGGGACGAAGGTGAAACCTTCGTCCGCCGTACATGAACCGCCACCTTCTGAAGCGTTCCTTCCGCCTGGCGGGCCACCGCACCTCTGTGGCGCTTGAGGCGGCCTTCTGGGCGGCGATCGAGCAGGCTGCGGCGCGGCGGGGGCTGAGCCTTGCGGCGCTGGTGGCGGAGGTGGATGCAAGCCGCGCGGATCCGGCATTGCCGCTGGCCAGCGCGCTCCGCGTCTTCGCGCTTCAGGACGCGCGGACCCTGCCGGTCCCTGTCGCTTAAGGTGGCTGCTCCGCCCGCCAGCGCGCCCAGTCGCTGGTCTCGGGCAGGGCGCGGGGCGCGCCAGCCGGGCCGGTGACGCGCAGCCCGAATTCCGGAGCCTCCGGCGCCGGCCGCGCGCCAATCCGCAGATCGAGCGCCCCGCGCGCGAGGTCCGCGCTGCCCGAGATCGCCGCGGTCACGCCGCCCTCGCCCGCCAATTGGCCTGAAGTGAAGCGCAGCCGGCCCGCTTCCAGCATCATGTCCAGCTCCAGCCGCTCGAAGGCGGTCGCGCCGGTCTGCAGCGCGCGTCGTGCCCGTGCCTCGGCGTCCAGCGGATCGGGCAGCGCCGCGGCGGCCGCGGCGGCCCGCAGGTCGAGCCCGGTCATCACCCCGTCGCGCAAGGATGCGGCGAGGTTGCCGGAGAGCGTGCCGAGCAGCGCCGCCGGCGAATGGCCCGAGGCCGTCAGGCTGGCCGCCAATGCGCCCCGCCCGGCCGAGAGGTCATAGGGCAGCCCGAGCAGCGGCCCCCCCAGTGTCGCATCCGCCAGCCGCAATTCCAGCGCGAGGCGCGGCGCGGCGCTGGCCGTGACCTCCATCCCGAGCGTGCCGTCCAGCGTGCCGCCGGCGATGCGCGCGCGCATCCTGTCGAGGCTCAGCCGCCCCTCGGCCAGGCGCAGCATGGCCGAGGCCGCTTCCAGCACTGCGCCGCCGGCTTCGATCCGCGCGGCCTCCAGCGACAGTTCGGCGTCGAAGCCGGACAGGATGTCGAGCCCGAGCGGATCGGCCCCGCGCAGCGGCGGCAGGGGTAGCGGCAGCCGTTCCGCCGCAATGCGGCCCGACAGCCGCGGTCGCGCGCCATGCGCCAGCGCCAGCGCCCCGCCCGCCCGCAGCGTGCCCGCCACCACTTCGAAGCTCTCGGCCGCCATGCCCTGCGGCCCGGCGGTGACATTCGCCACCACCGAGAAGGACCCATCCCCCAGCCAGGGCAGGCTGGCGCCAAAGCCTTCCGCCAGCAGTCGCGTGGCGCCCGGATGGCGCAGCGTCAGCGCGGCCGCGCCACGGCGCGCGGGCAGGTCCAGCGTGCCATGCGCCTCGGTGCGCAATTCGCCGAGCGTCGCCTCCCCCCGCAGCGCCAAGGCATCGGGCGCGCCGCCGCCGGTGATGCGGAGCGTCAGCGGCATCGCCGCCAGCGCCGCGCGGTCCGGCCAGCGTCCCGGCAGCAGCGCCATGACGCCGAGCGCGGCGGGGCCATTCGCTTCCAGGATCACATCCTGCAGCCGTGGCTGCGGCCCCGGCGCCAGCACGCCCGATGCGACAAGATCGGCTTCCGCGAGGCGTCCAGACAGGCGGCGCAGCGTCACGCGCCCGCCTTCCACCGCCGCATCCAGCGCGGCGCGGTCCAGCACCGCATCCCCCCAGCGCGCCTGGTCCGCCGCCAGCCGCAGGTTCAGGTCGAAGCCGGCGAAGATGCGCGCGATATCGGCCGCATCGATGCCCTGCGGCAGCCAGCGCGGCAGGTCCAGTCGGTTGATCGTGACGCCCAGACCGAGCGCCGGCCGCGCGCCATGGCGCAGCGTGCCCGCGCCGGACAGGCGCAATTCCCCGAAGCTCGCGGCGAATTCGGGGATCGCCGCCTGCGCGGCTTCCAGCACCAGGCGCAGGCGGCCTTCGCCCTGCCGGAGCAGCGCCGGATCAAGATCCGCGACCGGCAGGCCGAGCGCGGCGAGCGTCGCGCGGATATCCGGCCCGGCGAATCGCGCCCCGATCTCGAGCCGCCCGCCCGCCGTGGCGCCGGCGAAGTCCAGCTCCGTCTCCCCCGGCAGCAGGACGGAGACATCCGTGAGGGTCAGGCGCCCTTCCTCCAGGAAGGCCGCCCCGCGCAGCCGGCGCAGGGTGAGGCCGGCGAAGCCCGCCACCTCCGCCGACAGGTCCACGGACACAGGCCAAGGGCGGCTGCCCCCCGCCCGCAGCGCCGCTACCCAGCCATCGAGGTCGAGCCGGCTGGCGAGCAGCGCGAGGTCGAGCCGCGGCGACGGCGCCAGCCGGATCGCCAGCGCGCCGCGCGCCGGCGCGCCGGTGAGGTCCAGCGCCAGGTCCTCCGCCGCGATCAGGTTGGCCGAGGCGCTGAGCCGCCCGGCGGCGCGGAAGGGGCCGGCGGGCGCGGGCAGCAGGGCCGAGAGGTCGGGGCCGGAGGCCTCCATCGTGCCCTCGAAGCCGCCATCCGCCACCAGCACGCCGCGCGCGCGCCCCGTCGCCTCCGGCATCGCGATGGACAGATCGAGCGGCGCGATCCCGTCCCAGCCGGGGCGACCGAGGGTGGCCGAGAACCGGGCCTGCCGCCCGGCCCAGGCGAAGCCGCCCGCCATTTCCAGCGCCTGCGCCGGGCCGGCGGAGGTCAGCCGCGCCGTCACACCCTCCAGCACCGTCGCGCCGATCCGCACGCGGCCATCCTCGACCCGCGCGTCGAGTGTGGTGATCCAGCTGGGCGGCCGCAGCGCGAGCAGGGGGCCGGGCGGCCAGGGCAGGGTGAGCTCGGCGCCCACCAGCGCGATTTCCCGCGGCTCGATGCGCCCGGCGATCAGGGCCGGGAGGTCGAGCCGCAGCCGCAGCATCCGCGCGGTGACGCGGAAGCCGCCCTCGGCCTCGGTGCCCAGTGGTTCGGCAATCGTGACGCCGCCCGCGCGCACCATGGGGTTCGGCAGCAGGACGAGCTCGACCGGGCCATCGAGGATGACGGGCCGGCCGAGACGGTCGGACGCGACCTCCGCGAGCTGCGCCCGCCAAGGCTCCCAATCCACCAGGCGCGGGCCGAACCACAGCCCGGCGAGCGCGAGGAGAAGGAAGCCGCCGAGGCCGAGCGCCGCCTTCCTCATTCCTGGCCGGGCGTGCCCCAGCCGCCGCCGCCCGGGGTTTCGAGTGCCAGCACGTCGCCCGCCTGCAGCGCGGCGCGATCCTGGCCCTTCAGGGGATGCAGGGTGCCGTCCACGCGTTCCACCCATTGCTGCCCGGGTGCGCCGGGCGCGCCGCCCGCCATGCCATGCGGCGCGACGGTGCGGCGGGAGGCGACGATGACGGCCTCCATCGGGCGGAGGAAGCGGATGCGCCGGCGGCTGCCATTGCCGCCCGGCCAGCGCCCGGCGCCGCCGGAGCCGCGACGGATGGAGAATTCCTCCAGGCGGACGGGGTAGCGCAGCTCCAGCACTTCGGGATCCGTCATGCGCGTGTTGGTCATGTGCGTCTGCACCGCGGAGGTGCCCGGAAAGCCGGGGCCGGCGCCGGTGCCGCCGCACACCGTCTCGTAATATTGGTAAACCGCATCCCCGAATAGCAGGTTGTTCATCGTTGCCTGCGCCGAGGCGCAGGCCCCGAGCGCCGCGAGCAGCGCGTTGCAGGTCATCTGGCTGACCTCCGTATTGCCCGCCACCACCGCCGCGCCGGGGCGGGGTGCGAGGAAGCTGCCCTCCGGCACGACGATATCCAGCGGCACGAGGCAGCCATCATTGAGGGGGATGTCCTCTCCCACCAGGCAGCGGAAGCAGTACAGCACCACGGCGCGGCAGACGGCGGCGGGCGCGTTGAAGTTGTCCGGGCGCTGCGGCCCGGTGCCCGTGAAGTCGATCACCGCGCGCCGGTTGGCGCGGTCCACGCGGACGGCAACGCGCAGCGGCGTGCCATCGTCGATGGTGGTGGCGAATTCGCCGTCGGAGAGGCGTTCCAGTACGCGGCGGACGCTTTCCTCGGCGTTGTCCATCACGTGCTTCATATAGGCGCGAACGGTCGCCAGGCCGAACTGGGCGATGGCCCGGCGCAGCTCCTGCACGCCTTTCTCATTCGCCGCGACCTGCGCCTTGATGTCGGCGACGTTCACATCCGGGCTGCGCGCGGGCCAAGTGGCGCCAGCAAGCAGCGCGCGGAATTCGGCTTCGCGCAGATGGCCGCCATCGACCAGCAGGAAGTCGTCGATGACGACGCCTTCCTCCTCCAGCGTCTTCGATCCTGGCGGCGTCGAGCCGGGCGTCAGCCCGCCGATATCGGCGTGATGGCCGCGCGAGCCGACGAAGAACAGGATCTCGGCGCCCGCCTGGTCGAAGACCGGCGTGATCACGGTGATGTCCGGCAGATGCGTGCCGCCGTTGAAGGGGTTGTTCAGCGCGACGACATCGCCGGGCTTGAGCGTGGCGCCGCGGGTGCGGATGACGGTGCGGACGCTTTCGCCCATCGCGCCGAGATGCACGGGCACATGCGGCGCATTCGCCACCAGCCGCCCCGTCGCGTCGAAGATCGCGCAGGAGAAATCCAGCCTCTCCTTGATGTTCACGCTGAGGGAGGTGTTCTGCAGCACCGCGCCGGTCTGCTCGGCGATCGACATGAACAGGTTGTTGAACAGCTCCAGCATCACCGGGTCGGCGCGTTCCGTGCCGGCGGCGATGCGTGTGACGCGCGGCGCTGTACGGCGGATCACCAGGTGGTCCTGCGCGGTCGCTTCCGCGGTCCAGCCGGGCTCCACCACGGTGGTGGCGTTGGCTTCCCGGATCAGGGCGGGGCCGGGGATGCGGTCGCCGGCGCGCAGCGCCGTTCGCTCGATCACCGGCGCGTGCCATTCCTGGCCCTCGGCGAAGATCCCGACTTCCTCCAGCACTGGCGCCGCCGCGCCGCCCTGCCGCGCGGGCAGGGGGGTGTCGGCGACATCCTCACCGCGGGCGAAGGATTCGACCATCAGCGATTCGACGACGATCTGCCGGTCGCGCTGGGCGAATCCGAAGCGGCGTTCATGCTCGGCATGGAACAGGGCGGGCGGGGCGAAGTCCGCGCTGTCTGTCGCCGTGCCGGGGGATGCGGGGAAGTCCATCGGCAGCGCGGTGTCGGTGCCGGCATAGCGCAGCCGCCATTGGTGCCGCGCCGCGAAGCCGCCAGGCCCGCCTGCCGCAGGCGCCGCGCCCTGGCGCAGCAGCTCGGCCTCCGCCTCCGCCCGCAGCGCGTCGATGCGCGCCTGCAGGTCGCGCATGGCGGCCTGCGTCAGCGGCGCTTCGACCGGCGCCTCTCGGATCACGCTCTGGTCCGCGAGGCCCATGCCATAGGCCGAGAGCACGCCGGCGAAGGGGTGGATGAAGACCGTGTCCATGCCGAGCTCGTCGGCAACCAGGCAGGCATGCTGCCCGCCCGCGCCGCCGAAGCATTGCAGGGCGAAGCGCGTGACATCGTGGCCCTTCTGGATCGAGACCTGCTTGATCGCCGCCGCCATGTTCGCCACGGCAACGCGCAGGAAGCCTTCCGCCACCGCGCGCGGGTCCTGCGGCGTGCCGGTCGCGGCCGCGACCTGCTGCGCCAGTGCTGCGAACTTCTCCCGCACCACGTCGGCATCCAGCTTCTGGTCGCCGCCGGGGCCGAAGATGGGGGGGAAATGGGCGGGCTGGATCTTGCCGACCATGACATTCGCATCCGTCACCGTCAGCGGCCCGCCACGGCGGTAGCAGGCCGGCCCCGGCACCGCGCCCGCGCTTTCCGGCCCGGCGCGGAAGCGGGCGCCGTCGAAGCTGAGGATCGAGCCGCCGCCGGCCGCCACGGTGTTGATCGCCATCATCGGCGCGCGCAGCCGGACGCCCGCCACCATCGTCTCGAAGGCGCGTTCGAAGGCGCCGTCATAGAGCGCGACATCGGTCGAGGTGCCGCCCATGTCGAAGCCGATGATGCGCTGGACGCCGCCCGATTCCGCGGTGCGCGCCGCACCCACGATGCCGCCCGCGGGGCCGGACAGGATCGCATCCTTGCCCTGGAACGCCGCCGCATCCGTCAGCCCGCCCGAGGACTGCATGAAATACAGCTTCACGGGCTGATGCTGGCCGGCCGATTCACGCCCTTCGCCTTCGGCTCCGGGCGATCGGACGGCGTTCAGCTCAAGCGCCACCTGGTCCACATAGCGGCGCAGGATCGGGGAGAGATAGGCGTCCACCACCGTGGTGTCGCCGCGCGGCACGATGCGCGGCAGCGGGCTCGCGCGGTGGGACAGCGACACCTGCGTGAACCCGGCTTCCCGCGCCAATTCGCCCAGCCGCAATTCCTGCGCCGGATGCGCCCAGGCATGCATCATCACGATGGCGACGGCGCGGATACCATCCGCGAAGGCGGCCGCGAGGGCGGCGCGGGCTGCGGCTTCGTCCAGCTTCTCCAGCTCCGTCCCGTCCACCGCCACGCGGCCGCCGATCTCGGCGACGCGTTCATGCAGCAGGTCGGGCAGCTTCACCTGCAGGTCGAACAGCCGCGGGCGGGCCTGGTTGCCGATGCGGAGCATGTCGGCGAAGCCGCGATTGACCAGCAGCAGCACGCGTTCGCCCTTGCGTTCGAGCAGCGCGTTGGTGGCGACCGTCGTGCCCATCTTCACCGCATCGATGGTGCCGGGCGGAATCGGCGCGCCGGGGGCGAGGCCCAGCACCTGGCGGATGCCGGCCACCGCCGCGTCGCGGTAGCGTTCCGGGTTCTCCGACAGCAGCTTCGCGGTGGACAGGCGGCCGGCAGGGTCGCGCGCGACGATATCGGTGAAGGTGCCGCCGCGGTCGATCCAGAACTGCCAGCCCGCCATGGCCTGCCCCTTCGTCTCGGAATGAAGACCGGTTCTGCGGGCGGGGTGGCGGTTCCGTCAACGTCCCCCTGTGCTGGCCATGGCTTCGGCGCCATCCATGGCCTGTAGCCAGCGCGCCCTTCGTGCTAGATCGGCGCCGGCAGGCAGCAGGAACACGGCGCTTTGGGCGTCTGGGGCAAAATCATCGGCGGGGTGGGAGGGTTCCTCACGGGCGGGCCGTTCGGCGCGGTGGTCGGCGCGGCGCTGGGCCATGCGGCCGACCAGGGCGTCGTGCCGGGCCGCATCGGGCCGGGCGCGGCCGATCTGGCCGCGCTGCTCGGCAACAAGGACACCCTTTTCGCCATCTCTGTCATCGTGATCTCGGCCAAGCTGGCGAAGTCCGACGGCCCCGTGACGCGGGCGGAGATCGCCGCCTTCAAGCGCATGTTCCGCATCCCGCCCGAGAATCTGCGCGAGGTCGGCCAGATGTTCGACAAGGCGCGCGAGGATGCCGAGGGGTGGGAACCCTTCGCCGATCGGCTCGGGCAGACTTTCGCGGACAACCACGCGATGCTGGAGGATGTCCTCGCGGCCTTCTTCTTCATCGCCCGCGCCGACGGGCCGATCACGCGGGGCGAATTGCCGGTGCTGCAGGGCATCCATCTGCGCTTCGGCCTGGATGCCAAGGCCTGGGAACGGGCCAAGGGTGGCGGCGCGGCGGGATCGCGCGTGGAGCAGGAGAAGCAGACCGACGACGCCTATGCCGTTCTCGGCCTCACGCCCGCCGCGACGGATGAGGAAATCCGCCTCACGCGCCGCAAGCTGATGCGGGAGAACCATCCCGATGGGCTGGCCGCGCGCGGCGTGCCGCCCGAATTCGTGGCGCGCGCGACGGCCAAGGTGGCCGAGATCAACGCCGCCTGGGACAGGATCAAGCGGCAGCGCGGGCTGTAGCATGCGCGTCACCGACGCCCCGAGCCCGAATCATGACGACCGCCCGGATGGCGCGCCGGTGGATATGCTCATCCTGCACTACACCGGCATGCGAAGCGGGGACGCCGCCATCGACAGGCTGTGCGATCCGGTGGCCAAGGTGTCCGCCCATTATGTGGTGGAGGAGGATGGGCGGGTGTTCCGGCTGGTGCCGGAGGCGCGCCGCGCCTGGCATGCCGGCATCTCCCATTGGCGCGGCGCGAGCGGGCTCAATGCCCGCAGCATCGGGATCGAGGTGGTGAATCCCGGCCACGAGCATGGCTACCGCCCCTTCGCCGCCTTGCAGATGGCCGCGCTCTGCGACCTTTGCCGCGCGATCCTCGCGCGCCACTCGATCCCGGCTTGGAACGTGGTCGGGCATTCCGATGTCGCCCCCGACCGCAAGGACGATCCGGGGGAGTTCTTCGACTGGGAAGGGCTGGCGGCGCAGGGTGTCGGGCTGTGGCCGCGCGCGGCCGGGCGCGGGCATGGCGATGCGCTGCGCCTGCTTGGCGCCATCGGCTACCGCACCGACCTGCCGCTGCCCGTGCTGCTCCGCGCCTTCCAGCGCCATTGGCGGCCGGGGCGCGTCGATGGCGTGGCGGATGCGGAAACCCTCGCCCGGCTGCACGCCGTCGCGGCCCTGGCGGCGTGACCCTCGACCGCGTCGCGTCGCTGCTCGCGGCCAGCCCTGCCCACATGGATACGCTGCAGGTGGCGGCCTTGGCGGGCCCTGCCGGTGGCTGGCTGGCTGCGGGCTTCGTGCGCAACGCCGTGTGGGACGCACTCTCTGGTCGCGCCCCGGATATCGCATCCCTCGCCGATCTCGACCTGGTCCACCACGCCGCCGCCGACCCCTCTCCACTGGCGGAGGCGCGTTACGAGGCGGCGTTGCGGGCAGCGCGGCCGCTGCCCTGGTCGGTCCGGAATCAGGCGCGGATGCATGCGCGCAACGGCCACCCGCCCTATCGCGACCTGGCGGAGGCGCTGAGCCACTGGCCCGAGACCGCCACCGCCCTTGCCGTGCGGTTCATTGCCGGACGGATCGAGGTGCTGGCACCGCTGGGCGTCGAGGACCTCTTCGCCATGGTAGTCCGCCCCGGCCCGGCCCATGCCGCCGACCCGGCGGCGTTTCGGGCTCGGCTGGTGTCCAAGGGCTGGCAGGCACGATGGAGCAGATTGCGGGTGCTGGGCCTCGACGGGAGCTGAACGCTTTCGCCCCCCCCCGCGGGAATTACCCGAACATCACGCCCCCGCCCTGGCGCGTCAAAGCCACCAACGCCGTGCGCGGCGGGGTTCGGGCTTCGAAGGCGGGCCAGCGCGTCGCGGGGCGGTCGAAGCTCGCGCCGGGTTCGGCGCCGGGCGTGCGGACCAGGACCAGCGCGGCATCCTCCCCCGGCGTGGTCGCGGCGCCGCCGATGCCGGCGGCACGCGGCGCCGCATAGGCCGGGCGCGGGACGCCGCGCGCCGGACCGTCCAGGTCGCAGACGAAGACCGCATCCGCCGCCGGCCCTGGCCGCCCGGCGCGGTCCGTGCCGATCCAGAGCCGGGATCGCCCATCCACCGCGAGGCTCGCCGGATAACGCGGCATGTCCGGCGCGGCGCTGGATTCGAACAGCAGCCTGGCCTCCATCCGGGGGGCCGCGGGGTCGCCGAGCAGTTCAATGACATGACCCGCATGAGGGGAGGGGCGGGGATTCAGCCCATCCACCTGCGAGGCCTGGCGCGACACGCCGGCCCGGCAGGCCAGGACCAACCGCCGCCCATCCTGGTCGAGCGCGAGGGCGGATGGCGTATCGAAGGGTGTCGCCCCCGCGCTCTCCGCCGCGCGGGCGGGATCGGCCGCGCTGTCCGGCGGCAAGGCGGCCCATTGCAGGGCGCCCGCCCCGGCGCGCGCGACGTAGAGCGTGCCGGCATCGAGCGCATCCGGCTCCTCCGCCGGGCGGGCCGAGACGAAGCGGTAGAGGAAGCCCATCCCCCGCCCATCCGCCATGAACACCACCGCGCGCCCATCGGCGGCGCGGGTCGCCGCCACCGCCACCGCGCCGATCCGCCCCAGCGCGCTGCGCTTGGCGGGCACGCTCTGCGGGTCGAAGGGGTCGAGTTCCACCACCCAGCCAAAGCGCCGCGCATCCTGCCAGCGCGTATCGAGGCTGCCGAGGCGATTGAGCCAGGTGAAAGGCTCGCCTTCGGTCAGCAGCAGGCTGCCCCATGGCGTGGCGCAGCCGCCTTCGAGGCCAAGCACCCCCACCACGCCCGGCGCGGCCGCGGCCGGCCCGGTCCAGCGGCAGAGCGTGTTGGCGCCAATGCGGCGGCTCTGGAAGCCGCCATCCACCACGACCCAGCCATGGCCGGCTTTCTCCAGGTTCAGCAGGGATGCGCCCTGCATCGCGGCGGCGACCGCCGGCCGGTCGCGCCCACCGGGCCAGGCCATGGCGGGATCGACCTGCGGATGCACCACGGCCAGCACCAGGCGCGGGATCCCATCCGCCGCCAGCGGCGGCACGGCGAGGCCTGCCAGCCGCCCATCCCAGCCGAATTGCGCGGCGGCGGCGTCCTCGGTCGGGTTGCGCGGGTCCCAGGGCAGGGCATCGAAGGTGACGCGATCGCCCCAGCGTATCAGCACATGCCGCGCATGGCCCGGCGCGACCCAATCATCCGGCCGCACCGAAAGCGGGCCGGGCGGGGCAGCGGGGACGGGCGGCGGCAGGCGCTGCGCCAGGGCCGGCGGGGTACCGATCAGCGCCGGCGCGCCGATCGCGGCCCCGGCCAGAAGGGCGCGGCGGCCGATCACGGCGCGGCTGTGGCGCCAGGGGGCGTCGCGCCAGGGGGCGGGGCGTGCACCGTCACCGGCGGCGGCTCGCCCGGCCAAGCCTCGATCTGCACCAGGCAGGATTGCGCCGCCGAGCCCTGGCCGAGGCGGGAGGTTGGCACATCCTGGGTCAGCACATTGGCATTGCCATGCAGGCAGGGGGCTTCGGTCGCGCCCGCGCGGGCGGGGTTCCACCAGGCCCCGGTCGCCATGGCGACGACGCCGCGGCGGAGTTCGTCCGTCACGCGCAACCCCGCGGCGATCGCGCCGCGGTCGTTGAAGACGCGCACCACCTGCCCATCCGCAAGGCCCCGCGCGGCGGCGTCATCCGGGTGCATCAGGATCGGCTCCCGCCCCTGCACACGATTGGCCTCGGCCACCCGCCCGGTGTCGAGCTGCCCATGCAGCCGGGTGAAGGGCTGGAAGGACAGCATGTGCAGCGGGAAGCGCTGCGCGAGGTCGCTGCCGAGCCATTCGCGCGGCGCCTTCCAGACCGGATGGCCGGGCACCTCCTCATAGCCGAAGCCGGCGATGGTCTCGGAATAGATCTCGACCTTGCCGGAGGGCGTGTTGAGCGGGTTCGCGTCCGGATCGGCGCGGAAATCGGCGAATTGGGTGTAGCTGGTCGCCGGGGGCGGGATTTCGACGAAGCCCTGGTCCCAGAAGGCGGCGAAGTCCGGCACCTCGATCCCCTGCGTCCCGCAGGCGCGGCGCCATAGGCCATAGAGATGCTGGAGCCAGGCCATCTCGTCGCGCTGCTCGGTGAAGGCGGCGCGGTAGCCCAGCGCATCGGCGATGTCGGCCAGCATGTCCGCGTCGTTGCGCGCCTGGCCCACCGGCGGGATCGCCTGGTGCATGGCCCGCACGAAGCGGTCGCGCGATGCGCTCGCGATGTCGTTGCGCTCCAGCGTCGTGGTGGCGGGCAGCACGATGTCGGCATGGCGCGCGACAGGGGTCCACCAGGGCTCCTGCACCACCACCGTGTCGGCGCGGTTCCACCCGCGCAGCAGGCGGCCAAGATCCTGGTGGTGATGGAAGGGATTGCCGCCGGCCCACCAGATCATCCGTGTGTCGGGCAGCAGCAGGTCGCGGCCATTGTATTGCAGGATCTCGCCCGGCCGTTCGAGCAATTCGGTGATGCGGGAGACGGGGATATAGGCGCCGCAGGGGTTGCGAACCGGGACGCCACCGACACTCGGCACCTCATGCCGCGGGGTGCCCATGCCATTCATCGACCCATAGCCGAAGGCGATGCCCTGGCCAGGCTTGCCGATGCCACCCAGCATCGCCGCCAGCGCCGTCAGCGCCCACCAGGGCTGCTCGCCATTCTCGGCGCGCTGGATCGACCAGGTGGCGGTCAGCATGGTGGGCGCGCCGGCGGCTTCCAGCGCGAGCCGCCGGATGGTGGCGGCGGGGATGTCGGTCAGCGCCTCGGCCCATTCCGGTGTCTTGGGCGTGCCATCGGGGATGCCGCGCACATAATCCGCGAAGCGGTCGAAGCCGGTGGCGCAGCGGGCGAGGAAGTCGCGATCCTCGCGCCCGGCTTCCAGGATCACATGGGCCATCGCCAGCATCATCGCCGCATCGCTGTTCGGACGGATCGGCACCCATTCGGCGCCCATGAAGGCCGCCGTGTCGCCGCGGAAGGGGGAGATGTTGACGAAGCGGACCCCCGCCTCGGCGGCGGCCTTCATCAGCGGCACATATTCATGCCCGCCCGCCCCGCCCGAGGTCACCAGCCCGTTCTTCAGCGGCAACCCGCCGAAGCACAGCATCAGCCGCGCATTCTGCCGGATCGCGACCCAGTCGGTGACCGGGCCCTGGATCACTTCATTGGTGCCGAGGATGTGGGGCATCAGCGTCATGCCCGCGCCATAGGAATAATTCGTCACTTGCGCGGTGAAGCCGCCGCCGAGGCCCAGGAAGCGGTGCAGCTGCGTGCGCGCATGGTGGTAGCGCCCGGCCGAGGACCAGCCATAGGACCCGCCTAGGATCGAGGCATGGCCATGTTCGGCGCGGATGCGGGCGGTTTCCTCCGCCACCAGCCGGATCGCCTGGTCCCAGGGGACGGGGACGAAGGCATCCCCCCCGCGTTCGCTACCCCGCCGCCCGCCCTTCAGCCAGCCCGCGCGCACATAGGGCTGGTCGATGCGGGCCTGGCTGTGGACGGCGTCGGGCACGCTGTCGAGCAGCGAGCCGGGGAAGGGGTCGCGCGCGAAGGGACGGGCGGCGACGACCTGGCCGCCCTCGACCACCGCCTCGAAGGCGCCCCAATGGGACGAATGCGGCTTGATCTCGGTCATGGGATACCTCTCAGGGCGGCAATCTGGCCTTCCGCCGCGCCGGCCGCAACAACGCCGGCAGGCTTGCGGCCCGGCCCTGCGTGCCCCGCGCGCCCTGCGCGCAAAGCCGTAAAGGGCGGATGACGATGGGCGCGGAGCATTCTAGCATCCCCCCCGAGGAACGCCGAGGAAGCCGCCATGACCCCCCCCCGCAATTCGAACGCGATGCGCGACATCGCGAATGTCCTGCACCCCTACACCGATCATCGCGCCCACGCGAAGAACGGCCCGCTGGTGATCACGCGCGGGGAAGGCGTGCGGGTCTTCGACGACCAGGGCAAGGAGTATATCGAGGCGGTGGCGGGGCTGTGGTGCGCCTCGCTCGGCTTCAGCAATGCGCGGCTGGTGGAAGCGGCGCATGCCCAGATGCTGAAGCTGCCCTTCTACCACGCGTTCACCGCCAAGTCGCATGAGCCGCTGATCGACCTGTCGGAGATGCTGATCGAGCGTTCGCCCTGCCCGATGTCGAAGGTGTTCTATGCGAATAGCGGGTCGGAGGCGAACGACACCGCGATCAAGATGGTCTGGTACGCCAACAACGCGATGGGGCGGCCGAACAAGAAAAAGATCATCTCGCGCCTCAAGGCCTATCACGGCATCACCATCGCGTCCGGCTCGCTCACCGGCCTGCCGGCGAACCACAAGATGTTCGACCTGCCGCTGTCGGACCGCTTCATCCACGTCTCGACGCCGCACCACTACCACGGCGCCAACCCCGGCGAGTCCGAGGAGGATTTCGCGACGCGGCTGGCCGAGGAGCTGGAAGCGACCATCCTGCGCGAAGGCCCTGAGACCGTCGCCGCCTTCTTCGCGGAGCCCGCGATGGGCGCGGGCGGCGTGATGATCCCGCCCGCGACCTATTTCGAGAAGATCCAGGCGGTGCTGCGGAAATACGACGTGATGTTCGTGGCCGATGAGGTGATCTGCGGCTTCGGGCGCACCGGCAATTACTGGGGCTGCCAGACCTACGGCATCACGCCCGACATCATCACCTGCGCCAAGGCGCTGTCGGCATCCTTCCTGCCGATCTCCGCCATCATCATCAACGACCGTGTCTTCCAGGCGCTGGCCGATGGCAGCCAGACCATCGGCACCTGGGGGCACGGCTTCACCTATTCCGGCCACCCGGTCGCCGCTGCCGTGGCGCTGGAGACGCTGAAGATCTACGACGAGATGGACATCGTCGGCCATGTGCGGAAGACCGGCCCGCACATGCAGAAGAAGCTGCGCGAACGCTTCGCGGACCACCCGCTGGTCGGCGAGGTGCGCGGCATCGGCATGGTGGCCGCGATAGAGCTGGTCGCCGACAAGGCGACCCACAAGAACTTCGATCCTGGCCTGAAGCTCGGCGCGCGGCTGACCAAGCTGGGCGAGGCGGAGGGCGTGATCCTGCGCGGCCTGGCGAATGACACCATCGCCTTCTCCCCGCCGCTGATCATGAATGAGGCCGAGATCGACGCGATGGTGGAGCGGACGGGCCGCGCGCTGGATGCGCTGACCGTGCAGCTGCGGCGCGAGAGCATCGCGGTGGTGTGAGCGGGCAGGGGGCTTCGTGCCCCGCCCCCAAGATCCGGCCAGGGGCGCGAGGGCCCCTGGTGCGGCGCTTCAGCGCGCGCGGCTGATGCAGAACTCGACGATATTCGCCAGCGCGCGCTTCTCCGCGCTGTCGGGGAAGGCGTCCAGCGCCGCCAGTGCCTTCGCGCCATAGTCGCGCGCGCGGCCGACCGTGTCGGCGAAGGCCCGGTGCCGTTCCATCAGCGCGATGGCCTGGGTCAGGTCGGCATCCGACTGGTCCCGATCTTCGATCGTGCGGCGCCAGAATTCGCGCTCCGCCGCGTCGCCACGAGCGAAGGCCAGCAGGACGGGCAGGGTGATCTTGCCTTCCCGGAAATCGTCGCCGACCGTCTTGCCCAGCCGCTCCTGCTCCGCCGAGTAATCCAGCGCATCGTCGATCAGCTGGAAGGCGACGCCGAGATTATGGCCGTAGGCGCGCAAGCCCGCCTGCCGCACCGCGTCGCAGCCGGCGACCACCGCGCCGACCTCGGTCGCCGCGGCGAACAGCGCGGCGGTCTTGCCCTCGATCACCGCCAGATACTGTTCCTCGGTCGAGGAGGTGTCGTTCTGGATGACCAGCTGCAGCACCTCGCCTTCCGCGATGGTGGCGGAGGCTTCCGACAGGATCCGCAGCACTTCGAGCGACCCATCCGCCACCATCACCTGGAAGGCGCGGGAGAACAGGAAGTCACCGACGAGGACCGACGGCTTGTTGCCGAACAGCGCATTCGCGCTGGCCTGGCCGCGCCGCAGCGCGCTTTCATCCACCACATCGTCATGCAGCAGCGTCGCGGTGTGGATGAATTCGACACAGGCCGCGAGGCCGATATGCCGTTCGCCCCGGTAGCCGGCCATGCGCGCGGCGGCCAGCGTCAGCAGCGGGCGCAGCCGCTTGCCGCCGGCGGCCACGATATGCGCCGCCAGCTGCGGGATCAGCGCGACCGGGCTCTGCATCCGTTCGACGATCAGGCGGTTGCAGACCTCCAGGTCGTCCTTCACCAGCGCGGTCAGCGTCGCGAGCGCATCCTCGCCCCGCCGCGCTTCAGGCGCGGCGATCGGCAACTCGGCGCTCGGCTGGACAGGCAAATCCACGCTCTCTTGACCTCTGGTCCGGGGCCGGCAACCTAGACCTCGCCCCCCGGTGGAGCAAGCCGCCGGCGCGTGCCGGATGACCGCGCCGGGACGGAGATGGGGCGGCTGCAAGGGCCTGCAATGCGCGTGCTGCTCGTTACCACCGATCCCGTCCGGCTGAGCTTCCTGCTCGCTTTGCTGCGCGATGCGGGGCTCGGGCCGGTTGTGCTGGATGCCGCGATCAGCGCCATGGAGGGCGGCATCGGCATCTTCCCCCGCCGCCTCGCCGTGGCGGAGGCGGAAGCGGACCAGGCGCTGCGCGTGCTGCGCGAGGCGGGCGAGACCGAGGGCCTGTGCTGAAGCCCGACCTCACCGAGGACACGCTGCTCGGTGGCCGGGTACGCCTGCGCCAGCCACGGATCGGGCTGCGCGCGGGGCATGACGCGGTGCTGCTGGCGGCGGCGGTGCCGGCGCGGCCGGGGGAACGCGTGCTGGAACTCGGCTGCGGCAGCGGGGCGGCCTTCCTCTGCCTCGCGGCGCGGGTGCCGGACCTCGCCATCGTGGCGGTGGAGCGGGAGCCGGCGCTGGCCGCGCTCGCCCGCGACAATGCCGAACGGGCGGGACTCGGGGACCGCGTCACGGTGGTGGAGGGCGACATCGCCGACCCGGCGCTGCGCCGGGCCCTGCCGCGCTGCGCCCATGGCTTCGCGAACCCGCCCTTCTGGCCCGCCGGCACGGCCCCGCCCGCCGCGTTGCGCGCGGCGGCGACGCATGCGGATGCGACGCCGCTCGAGGCCTGGGCCAGATGCCTCGCTGGGGCGGTCGGGCATCAGGGCACGGTCACCCTGATCCTCCCCGCCTCCCGCTTCGCCGACGGCTTTGCGGCGCTGCTGGGTGCAGGCTGCGGCAGTCCGGCGCTGATGCCCCTCTGGCCGCGGGCCGGGGTGGCGGCGAAGCGCGCCCTGCTGGCCGCGCGGCGTGGCGGCAAGGGCCCGGCGCGGATCCTGCCGGGCCTTCCGCTGCATGACGGCACCGCGCCAAGCGCGGCGGCGGAGGCAATCCTGCGGGACGGGGCGGCGCTGGAGATCTGGTGACGCAACGCCGCGTCACGCCGGTGCCAGCGCGGCTTCGGCGCGGATGATCTCCTCCCGCAGGCTGGCCAGTTCCTGGAAATCGCCGCGGATCGCCTTCAGGATCGTCCGCTCGGCCTCGATCTCGCGCGCGGTTCGCACCCCGGCGCGGCGGATGATGGGCAGCGGCGGGCACCAGCCCTGCAAGGCGTGCTGTAGCAGGAAGCCGGCGACGACGGCCGGCAGCGCCAGGATGCGCCGGTCGACCAGCGCGCCGAGCAGCGTGCCGGCCAGCGCGAGGGCGGCCGCATTCGTCTCCAGCACCCGTTCGGTGTCCCATTCCGCGTCGAGTTCCGCGAGGCGCGCATCGATCCGGCCAGGATCGTTCGCCAGGGCGGCGATGCGGTGCGTCGTGTCCTCGGCGATGCGGCGGTTCACGGCCTCGGCCGTGTGGCGGCGAACGCGGTCGGCGGTGTCGGGCAGCATGGCCATGACGCGGTTGTCCTGCGGGCGCGATCGTCCCGAAACCCGGTGACGGGCGGTTGGTTCCGCGTGCCCGTTCTGCAGAACGCTCAGCCGGTTTCCATCGGGGGGCCGCGCGTGATGGCCTGGAAGGTCGCGACGGCCAGCGTGCCCGGTTCGAAGGGCTTGGCGATGACGAAGGCGGGTTCGACGCGCAGGCCGGTCAGCAGGCGCTCGGGATAGGCCGTCACGAAGATCACCGGCACCGCGTGCCGCGCCAGGATCCGCTCCACCGCCGCCGTGCCGTCGCCGCCCTGGCCGAGATTCACATCCGCGAGCACCAGCCCCGGCCCTTCGCGCTCCGCCATCGCGACGGCTTCGGCTTCGCTGCTGGCGACGCCGACGACGTGGTGGCCCGCGCTCTCGACCAATTGGCGGAGGTCCATGGCGATGATCGGCTCGTCCTCGATGATCAGGACGCGCGCTGCGCGCGATGCGCGCAACCTGTCCCGCGCGGCGGAGAGCATCGCATCCGCCGCGCCTTCCGGCAGGCCGAGCACCCGCGCCGCCGCCGCGATGTCGATTTCCTCGAGCGCGGTCAGCAGAAGCAGCATCCGTTCCTGCCGCGTCAGCGGGCCGCGATGGGGATCGGGCCGAGCGCTGGCGGCGCGCGCGACCGCCGCGAAGAGCCCGAGCCTCACCCCATCCGGGCCGGGCAGCGCGGGCGCGCCCGCGCGAAGGGCCGAGGCGACGATTGCATCGCCCGTGGCTTGCGTTCCCGCCAGCGCGCGGGCGAAGCGCCGCGCATAGGGAAGCGCGGCCAGCAGCGCGGCATGGTCCGCTTCGTTCATCTGCCCCCGCTGCTCCTCACCTTGTCATCGTCGCCCCGCGGCACGTGCGCTGTCGTTCAGCCGTGGCGTTGATATGCAGTGCGGTGTGGACCGACAAATCACGGACGATGCATTGCGCGATGCCATCGCGGCCTGCTTGCCGGAGCTGCGCGCGGCGGCGCGGCTGCTCACCGGGACGCGAGCGGAAGCCGACGACCTGGTGCAGGATGCGGTGGTCCGCATGCTGCGCGGCGCGGCGGGCTTCGTCGTCGCGCCGGAACATGCCGGCGATGTGGGCGCCGCGCTTCGTCCCTGGGCGATCGCGGTGTTGCGTAATGCCTTCCGGGAAGGATGGCGCCGACGAAAGCGTGAACAGGCGCAGCTCGCGCTGCGGCCGCCGGCGGAGGATGGGCGCAGCGGCGGGCAGGAGAGCCTCGCACGGATGCGCGATCTGGCGCGCGCCATCGCCGCGCTGCCGCCGGCATTGCGAGAGGCGCTGGTGCTGGTCGGCGCGCAGGGCCTGGGGCACGAGCAGGCGGCGGTCATCTGCGGCGTGCCGGTCGGCACGATGAAGGCGCGCGTCGCGCGCGCCAGGCGACAATTGGCGCGCAGCTTCGGCCTGGATCTCCCGCAGCCGTGATCGGCTGACGTAGGCGCGATGCAACCCGGCGGTGCCGGCAACCGTAGGCCCTTCGTCAGGACCGGAGCGGATCATGCAAAGCGCCACGTTTGCCCAAAGCGTCACGCCCAACCCAAGCGCCATACCCAGCGAATTCCACAGCCAGCTGATCACCCTGCTGCCGCGGCTGCGGGTGCAGGCGCTGGCCCTGGCGCGCAATCGCGCCGCGGCCGAGGATCTGGTGCAGGATGCGGTCGCCAACGCGCTGGCGGCGCAGGATAGCTTCACGCCCGGTACCAATTTCGCCGCCTGGATGCACCGCATCCTTCGCAACCGCTTCATCTCCACGCTACGGAAGCAGCGCGAGACCACGGATATCGAGGATCTGCCGGCGGGCGCCTTCGCTGTCGGCCCCACCCATGAAGACCGGCTGGTGCTGAAGGAACTCGGCCGCGCCGTGAACCGCCTGCCGGTGGACCAGCGCGAGGCGCTGTTCATGGTGGTGCTGCAGGGCATGTCCTATGAGGAGGTGGCGGGCACCACCGGCTGCGCGGTCGGCACGGCGAAAAGCCGCGTCTTCCGCGCGCGCCGCCAGTTGCAGAGCTGGCTGATGGGCGAAGGCCGCGCGCGGCCGGGCGAGGAGGCACGCGAGGAGGCGGGGCCGAAGGCGCCGCGCCATGCAGGCATCCCCGCCCGCGCCTGAGGCCGCGCGCTTCCGCATGGGGCCGCGCCCGGAATGGAGCAGGAGCCGCTTCCGCCGCCAAAGGACCGCAGGACGGAAGCGGCGCGGGCCTTTGAGGTCTGGCTGCAGCGAAGCCTGCAGCGGCTCTACGGCGCTGTCGCGCGAGAAAAGGTGCCGCCGGACCTCCGCCGGCTGATCGAACGGGATCGCCGGCGGGGCAGGGGGCAGGGCGCCTGATCCACCTTCGCGGATCAGGCCCCGAAGCCGCCTATTCGGCCGGGATCGCCAGCACGTCCGGCGCGGTGCGGGTGCGCTTCACCAGCAGCTTGTTCAGCGCGTGCACATAGGCGCGGGCGGAGGCGACGATCGTATCCGTGTCCGCGCCCTGCCCATCGACCAGCTTGCCCGCTTCCTCGAGCCGCACGGTCACGCGCGCCTGCGCGTCGGTGCCGCCGGTCACGCTCTGCACGGCGTAGAGCTTCAGGTTCACATCATGCGGGAAGGCCTGGCGCAGCGCCGCGAAGGTCGCGTCCACGCCACCATCGCCGCCGGCGACCCCTTCGCGCGCCTCTCCATCCACTTCGAGCGCGATGGAAGCGATGGGGCGCGTGTGCATGCCGGTGGAGACCGTCAGGCCCACCAGCTTGATCCGGTCGTTGCCGCGCACGACCTCGTCATCGACCAGCGCCGCGACATCCTCGTCGTAGACGACCTTCTTGCGGTCGGCGAGGTCCTTGAAGCGCTTGAAGGCGTCGTTCATCGCGTTGTCGCCGATGTCGTAGCCCAGCGACTTCAGCTTGTCCTTGAAGGCGGCGCGGCCGGAATGCTTGCCGAGCACGAGGGAGGTCTTCGCCCAGCCCACGCTTTCGGGCGTCATGATCTCGTACGTCGCGCTGTCCTTCAGCATCCCGTCCTGGTGGATGCCCGATTCATGCGCGAAGGCGTTGCGCCCGACGATCGCCTTGTTGGGCTGCACGTCGAAGCCGGTGATCGTCGCCAGCAGGCGCGAGGTCTTCAGGATGTTGCCCGTCTTGATGCTGTTGTTCACCGGCACGGCATCGTGGCGCGTGCGCAGCGCCATCACGATCTCCTCCAGGCTCGCATTGCCCGCGCGTTCGCCGATGCCGTTGATGGTGCATTCGATCTGCCGGACGCCTGCGCGGATCGCCGCCAGCGTGTTGGCGACCGCAAGGCCGAGGTCGTTGTGGTTATGCGCCGAGAAGACCACGCGGTCCGCGCCGGGGACGCGTTCGCGCAGCATGGTGAAGATGTGGGCGATATCCTCCGGCACCGCGTAGCCGACGGTGTCGGGGATGTTGATCGTCGTGGCGCCGGCCTTGATCGCGGCCTCGACGCAGCGGCAGAGGAAGTCGTGCTCGGTGCGCGTGCCGTCCTCGGCCGACCATTCGACGTCGTTGGTGGCGTTGCGCGCCAGCGTGACGGAGGAGGTGACGAGTTCCAGCACCTGTTCCGGCTCCATCCGCAGCTTGACGCGCATATGCAGCGGGCTGGTGGAGACGAAGGTGTGGATGCGGCCGCGGGCGGCGGGCTTGATGGCTTCCGCCGCGCGGGCGATGTCGCCGGGCGCGGTGCGCGCCAGGCCGCAGACCACGGGGCCATCCTTGGCGAATTTCCGCGCGATGGCCTCCACGCTTTCGAAGTCGCCGGGCGAGGCGATGGGGAAGCCGGCCTCCATCACATCGACGCCGAGTTCCCACAGCGCCTCGGCCATCCGCAGCTTCTCCTCCAGGTTCATGGAGAAGCCGGGCGACTGTTCGCCGTCGCGGAGCGTGGTATCGAACACGATGATGCGGTCGGGGTCGAGCGTCCCGAAGGACGGGTGCTGGATGGCCATGGGGGGTATTTCCTTCGAATCGGATCAGCCGCGCATGGGGTCGCGTGGGCCCCAGGGTTCCCCTGAGCGAAGCCGGCCGCAGCCGGGCGTCACGCCCAGGGGCGGCTAAGTCGAAGCAGAAGCGCGCGCGCGGCCAGCACACCCTTGCGGGCGGCGGCAGGCTCGGAGCGGGGCGCGCGGGACGACATCGGCCGGGAAGCTAGCGGGACGGCGCGGGTGGTGCAAGCATGGCGTCATGAAGCACCGAATCGTCCTGGGCCGGGACATCCCGCCCGCCGCCATGGCCCTGCTCGATGCCCGCCGGGATGTCGAGGTCGTCCAGTTGCTCTACCCGCCCAAGGCCGAATGGCACGCCCACCTGCCGGGCGCGCATGCGGTCCTGGCCTGGACCCAGCTGATGCACCGCGAAGCGCTGGACATCGCGCAGGACCTCAAGGTCGTCTCTCGCATGGGGGTGGGCTTCGACACGGTGGACATCGCCGCCTGCACGGCGCGCGGCATCCCGGTGATGGTGGCCAATGGGTCGAACGACCTGTCGGTGGCGGAACACGCGATGATGCTGCTGCTGGCCATCGCGCGGCAGGCGGTGGATGTGGACCGCCATGTGAAGGCGGGCGGCTGGGTGCCGCCGGGGATGTCCATGGTGGACCTGGCCGGGCGCACGGCGCTGGTCGTCGGCTATGGGCGCATCGGGGTGCGGGTGGCCCGTTATCTCGCCGCCTTCCACATGAAGGTCATGGTGCTCGATCCCTTCTATTCGCCGCACCGCATCGCGTCTGACGGCTTCATCCCCGCGCGCGACCTGCATGCAGCGCTGGCCCAGGCCGATGTCGTGACCCTGCATTGCCCCCTGCGCCCCGACACCCGCCATTTGATGGATGAGGCCGCCTTCGCCGCCCTCAAGCCCGGCGCGTTGCTGGTGAACACCGCACGCGGCCCGATCGTGAAGGAAAGCGCCCTGGTCGCGGCGCTGCAGAGCGGGCGGCTGGCTGGCGCCGGGCTGGATGTGCTGGAGGTCGAGCCCTCCACCGCAGCCAATCCGCTGCTGGCGCTGCCCAATGTGGTTGTCAGCCCGCACACCGCGGCCAGCACGGCCGAGGGTATCGAGCGCATGGCCTGCACCACCATCCAGAACATCCTGGATGCGCTGGATGGGCGCCCCGATCCTTCGATGATGGTGAACCCGGAGATCCTGGAGCGTGATCGCCGTAGGCCGTAACGGCCGGAGGCGTGAATCACGCGACCAAACAAATGGCTGGACCATGATCGGCGCCGTCATCGGCGCCGATCCTGGTCCAGCGCCCCGCTGATCAGCGGGGCGGATGCTCCTTCCGCCAATGCCGGGCGATGTCGGCGCGGGTGGTGACCCAGACATCGTCCCGGTGCTTGGCGACATGCGCCAGGAAGCGCTGCAAGGCCCGGGCCCGGCCGGGGCGGCCGACCAGGCGGCAATGCAGCCCGACCGACATCATCTTCGGGCTGCCGGCGCGCCCTTCCTCCAGCAGCAGGTCGAAGGCATCGCGCAGGTGCCGCTCGAAGCCGTCGGGGTCGCCGAAGCCCGGGGGCACGGCGAACTTCATGTCGTTGTTGTCGAGCGTGTAGGGGATGACAAGCACATCCTGCCCCTCGACCTTCACGTAATGCGGCAGGTCGTCGTCGTAGGAATCGCTGTCGTAGAGAAAGCCGCCATGGCGTGCGACGAGGCGCCGCGTGCGCGGGCTGAAGCGGCCGGTGTACCAGCCGACCGGGCGCGTGCCGGTCAGGCGCTCGATCACCTCGACGCAGCGGGCGATGTCGGCCGCTTCCTCGGCCTCGCTCATCCCGTGGTAGTCGAACCAGCGGAAGGCGTGGGACGCGACCTCATGGCCGCCATCGGCGAAGGCGTGGACGACCTCCGGGTTCAGCTCCAGCGCGCGGCCGACGCCATAGACGGTGAAATGAAAGCGCTGCTGGGCGAAGAGCCGCATGATGCGCCACACGCCGGCACGCGCGCCGTAGTCGAACTGGCTTTCGACGCTGCGGTTGCGTTCGCCGATCACGGGTGAACCGCCCGGCACTTCGTGCAGATACAACTCGCTGCCGCGGTCGCCGTTCAGGACGGTGTTCTCACCGCCCTCCTCGTAATTGACGACGAAGGAGAGGGCGAGCTTCGCGCCCCCCGGCCAGCGCGGATCGGGGGGTGTCGCCCCATAGCCGCGCAGGTCGCGCGGGTAGCCGGAGCCGTCATCTGGGAAGCGGGGCGTGTCGGTCATGCGCCCATTCTTGCGGGACCGCCCGCGCGGCGGTCAACCGGGCTTCGGCGTGACGGGGATCGCGATCTCGTTCCGGCGCAGCGTGGGGATGGTCCAGGGCGGATCGTAGAACCAGGTCACCGGCTCTCCGGCCGCCACCCAGCGGGTGGCGGGCAGCGCGGCCAGCAGCCGCGCGCGGGCGGCGGCGATGGCGTCCGGCGCGATGCTGCCGGTGAAGCGATAGACGGCGACGGTCTCCCCCGGCACCTCCACGATCCGCACGCGCGCATCCTTGGGCGCCGGCGGATCGCGCAGCGCGGAGGGCAGGAAGAAGCGGATCGACTGGCCCTGCGCGCCCTGCGCCTGCGCCACCGGCGCGGTCATGGCGATGCGCGTGCCTTCCTGCGCGACCGGCGCCGTCATCGCGATCCGCGACGCGCCCGCATTCCCCCCGAAGATATAGCCCGCGAGGCGCGAGAACCCTTCGCTGCGCGCGGCCATTTCACTGGCCTCGACGTGCGTCTCCGCCGCCAGCCGCGCCGCGTAGCGCCGGATCTCGAGCCCCGCTTCGGTGCCGAGGATCTCGAAGGCCGGTTCCTCGGTGCCCGACCTCACGCCGACCACCGAACAGGCGCCGAGCCATAGGACGGACGCGGCGGCGCAGAGACGAGGCAGCATGGGACGCTCCGGGGCGGCATGCCCCGCATGTGGGGCGCGCGGCGCCCCACTCAACCCGCGGCGGAGAGCGCCGCCGCCAGCCCGGCCGGCGGGCTGGCCAGCGGCGTCCGGCCCCGGCAGAGCGCGGCGGCGCCGGCCATGCTGGCCTGGGCGAGCGCGACCTGGGCGGCGCCTTCGGCAAAGGCGGCCTCGGCCGCCGCCGCGACCAGGGCTTGGTAGCGGGCGGGATCGCCGCCGCGATAGGCGGCCCAGGCGTTAGGCACCAGGCGCACATCCAGCATCGCGCCGTGGCGCGAAGCGGCCTCAGCGAAGATCGCGCGAGTTGGCTCGACCGTCGTCTCGACGGCGCAGAGCACGACGACCTGTCCGCCATCCCGCGTTGCCTGCTCGGCCAGCGCCGCATCGACGCGCAGCACGGGGATCGCCGCGCGGGCCTGCGCCGCGCCGGGGCCGACGGTGGAGCAGGTGAGCAGCACGGCATCGATGCCGGGCATGGCGAGCGCTTCCAGCGCCCGGGCGGTGCGCGCGGCGATGGCCTCCGTCAGCCCGCCCGCCGCTTCGGCGTCGCGCAGCAGCGCCTCATCCACCGTATGGGTCAGCGTCGCGCCTGCGGGGCAGGCGCCCTGGAAGACCGCGATGTTGGAAGTGGAGGTGTGCAGGCAGGCGATCGTCTTCATGGGGCGCGCCCTTCGGAAAACACGAAGGGCGGCAGGTTGCCCTGCCGCCCCCGTGGCGTGGAACAGAATGCAGGCCCCTTCCCGTTGCGGGAAGGGGACGCCGCGGCCTCAGTTCCGGCTCTTGTCCACTAGGGCGGACTTCTTGATCCACGGCATCATGCCGCGGAGCTTCTCGCCCACTTCCTCGATCGGGTGTTCGGCCAGGCGGCGGCGGGTCGCCTTGAAGGACGCCTGGTTCACCTTGTTCTCCAGCATCCAGTCGCGGGCGAACTTGCCCGACTGGATGTCCTCCAGCACGCGCTTCATCTCGGCCTTGGTCTCCGAGGTGATGATGCGCGGGCCGGTGACGTATTCGCCGTATTCGGCGGTGTTGGAGATCGAGTAGTTCATGTTCGCGATGCCG
>JBIIRI010000013.1:0-34577 GCA_044341625.1 Roseomonas sp. | reverse complement strand
GCGTCACGCCGAGGCCCCCATGGATCTGGACGCAGCGATCCGCGGCGCGCTGCGCGGTCTCGGTCGCGTGCAGCTTGGCCATCGACGCCTCGCGCGTCACGCGCGCCGCGCCGGAATCCTTCAGCCACGCGGCGCGATAGACCAGCAGGGCGGAGGCTTCGACCTCCGTCGCGCTGTCGGCGATGGCGGCCTGCGACATCTGCTGGTCGAATAGCGTTCCGCCGAAGATGGCGCGGGATGTCGCGTGGCCCACCGTCATGTCCAGCGCCCGCCGGGCGAAGCCCAGCGCGGCGGCGCCGACGGTCGCACGGAAGACATCGAGCGTGCCCATCGCCACCCGGAACCCGTCGCCCGGCTTGCCGATCATGTTCTCTGCCGGCACGCGCACCGCATCCAGGGCGAGGGTTGCCAGCGGATGCGGCGCGGTGACGTCGATCCGTGCCTCGATCCCGAAGCCCGGCGTATCGGCCGGCACGAGGAAGGCGCTGAGCCCCTTGGCGCCGGGCGCTTCCCCGGTGCGGGCGAAGACGATGTAGGTGGCGGCGATGCCGCCATTGCTGATCCAGGTCTTGCGGCCGGTCAGGCGGTAATGGCCGTTGCCGTCCTTCTCCGCGACCGTCGCCAGCGCCGCCACATCGCTGCCCGCCTCGGGCTCGCTGAGCGCGAAGGCGGCCAGCGCGGTGCCGGCGCGCGCGCCGGGCAGCACCATCTCGCGCTGCCGCGCCGTGCCGAACAGCGTGACCGGCCCGGTGCCGAGCCCCTGCATCGCGAAGGCAAAATCCGCGAGCCCCGCATGCCGCGCCAGGATATCGCGCGCGAGACACAGCGAGCGGACATCCAGCCTGCCATCCTCGGGGCAGGGCACCCGCAGCAGCCCGGCCTCGCCCATGGCGCGGGCGAGGTTGATCACGCTGCCATCGGCGTCGTGCTCATCCGACAGGCGCTCGGCCTGCGCCGCGGCCCAGGCTTCCACCTCCGCAGCCCAGGCGCGGTGGCGCTGGTCCAGGAAGGGCCACTCGAGGAAGGAGGTATCCGGCATCAATCGCCCCTGAACACGGGCCGTTCCTTCGCGACGAAGGCGTCGTAGGCCCGGCGGAAATCCTGCGTGGTCATGCAGAGCGCCTGCGCCACAGCTTCCGCCTCGATGGCCTGGTCCACCGACATGGCCCATTCCATCTGCAACATCCGCTTGGTCATGGCATGGGCGAAGGAGGGGCCTTCCGCGATCCCGGTCGCCATCGCCAACGCCGCGTCCTGCAACGCCTCCGGCGCATGCAGCGCGTTGAAGAAGCCCCAGGCCAGCCCTTCCTCTCCGCCCAGGCTGCGGCCGAGATAGAGCAGTTCGCTCGCGCGCCCCTGGCCGATCAGGCGCGGCAGGATGGCGCAGGCCCCCATGTCGCAGCCGGCGAGGCCGACGCGGTTGAACAGGAAGGCGACCTTGGCACGGGGCGTGCCGAGCCGGACGTCGGCGGCCATCGCGATGATCGCGCCCGCGCCCGCCGCAATGCCATCCACCGCCGCGACGATCGGCTGCGGGCAGGCGCGCATCGCCTTCACCAATTCGCCCGTCATGGCGGTGAAGCGCATGAGCCCCTTGGTGTCGCTGTCCAGCAGCGGTCCGATGATCTCATGCACATCGCCGCCGGAGCAGAAATTGCCGCCCGCGCCGGTCACGACGAAGGCGCGCACCGCATCGTCATGCGCCGCCGCGCGCAGGATCGCCGCCATCTCCGCATAGCTGTCGAAGGTCAGCGGATTCTTCCGCTCCGGCCGGTCAAGGGTCAGGGTCGCGACGGCGCCGGCGATGTCGAGCTTCAGGTGCTGCGCGCGGTAGTCGGCAAGCCGGCCCGCGATGGCCGTGATCATGGCAATTCCTCCGGTGTCAAAGCGCCGCGCACGGAGGCCTTGGCGCGGCCCAGCAGGCGGAACAGCGTGGCGCGTTCCTCGGGTTGTAGCCCGTCCAGCAGGCTGGCGATCCAGGCCTCATGCGCGGCGGATTGGCGCGCGAATTCGCGCCGTCCCCGCGGCGTCAGGCGCAGCAGCTGCGCGCGTCGGTCGCCGGGCCGTGCGCGGCGTTCCACCAGCCCTTCCGCCTCAAGCCGTGTGGCGAGGCCCGTGACGTTGCCGTTGCTGACCATCATCCGCTGCGAGATCTCGCCGAGCGTCATGCCGCCGCCTGCGCGGTCCAGCGCGGCCATCAAATCGAAGCGCGGCAGCGTCGTCCCGAAATCGCGCCGCAGCCGCGCGCGGACCTCGCCTTCCACCAGTGTGGTGCAGGTGAGCATCCGCAGCCAGAGCCGCAAGTCATCCTTGTGTCCCGGTGGGGCGTGGGCAAGCGCGGATTCCGCATCCAGCGCCGGCGGCGCGATGGTGTCGGGGGCGCTCACGTCTCGCCCCCATCCACCGCGATCGCCTGGCCGTTGATGGCGGACGCACCAGGGCCGCAGAGCATCAGCACGGCCTCCGCCACCTCAGCTGGCCGCACCAGGCGCTTCTGGGGATTGTGCTTCGCGAGTTCAGCGCGGGCCTCGGCCTCGCTGCGGCCGGTCTTCGCCACGATGCGCGCGACGGAGGCGGCGACGAGGTCGGTGTCGGTGAAGCCGGGGCAGACGGCGTTCACCGTGACGCCCTTCGCCGCCACCTCCTGCGCCAAGGCCCGTGTCAGGCCGAGCAGCGCGTGCTTCGCGGCGACATAGGCGCTGACATAGGGGTAGCCCTTCAAGGCGGCGGTCGAGGCGATGTGCACCACCCGTCCGAAACCCGCGTCGAGCATCCCCGGCAGCACGGCCTGCGTGATGGCGACCGCGCCCATCACGTTCACCCGCCACATCCGGTCGAACAACGCCGCATCCGATTGCAGGAAGGGCGCACTTTCGGCGGCGCCGGCGGCATTGATCAGAAGCGCCACGGGCGGAAGGGCAGGCGGGGCGGTCACGTCGCCTTGCAAGGCGGCCGCCGCATCGCCGCGCTCCACGATGGCGCGCAGCGGGGCTTCCCGGCGTCCCATCACGGTCACGCGCGCGCCGGCCGCCGTCAGGGCGGCGGCGCAGGCGGCGCCGATGCCGCTGCCGCCGCCGGTCACCAAGGCCTCCAGCCCCTGCAGCGTTCCGCTTCGCATCCGCCCTCCGATGCTTGAACCCTAAAACATCGGGGTGGCGCGGTGCAACCGCGCTTCTCCATTGCCCGGCCGATCCTTGAAGCCTAAACTAATCACCTGTTCGGAATGGGGGCGCGAGCGATGCGGATCGCGGTGATCGGCGGCGGCCCGGCGGGGCTCTATTTCGCCATCCTGATGAAGCGCGACCGGCCGGAGGCGCGCATCACCGTGGTGGAACGCAATCGCCCCGATGACACCTTCGGCTTCGGCGTGGTGTTCAGCGACGCGACGCTCGACACCTTCCGTGCCGCGGACGAGCCATCCTACCGCGCCATCACCGACAGCTTCGCCTATTGGGACGATATCGAGATCCATGCGCGGGGCGCGGTGCATCGCATCGGCGGCAATGGCTTTTGCGGCTGTTCGCGCCGGACGCTGTTGCTGCTGATGCAGGAACGGGCCCGCGCGCTCGGTGTCGAGTTGGAATACGGCCGGGACGCCGTGCCGGAGGATTTCCCCGATGCCGACCTGATCGTCGCGGCGGATGGCATCAATTCACCGATCCGCACCCGCTGGCAGGACCATTTCCAGCCCGAGCTCGACCTGCGCCCGAACCGCTTCGCCTGGATGGGTTCCACGCGCCCCTTCGACGCCTTCACCTTCTTCTTCAAGGAGCGCCCGGAGGGCATCTTCATCGCCCATTGCTACCAGTATGAGGCCGGCGCCAGCACCTGGGTGCTGGAGACCGACCCGGCCACCTTCGCGCGCGCGGGCCTGGATGGGATGGAGGAGGTGGACAGCGCCCGCTTCCTGGAATCCGTCTTCGTCGAGGAATTGCAGGGCCACCGCCTTGTCACGAACCGCAGCCTCTGGCGGCGCTTCCCGATGATCCGCTGCGCGCGTTGGACGAAGGACAATGTGGTCCTGCTCGGCGATGCCAAGGCGAGCGCGCATTTCTCCATCGGGTCCGGCACCAAGCTGGCGATGGAGGATGCGATCGCGCTGCATGCGGCCTTCCAGACGGGTGGTGCCGTGCGCGACTGCCTCGCGCGGTTCGAGACGTCGCGGCGCGAGGATGTCGAGAAGACCCAGCACGCGGCCGATGTGTCGCTGGTGTGGTTCGAGCATGTGAAGCGGTTCTGGCACTTCCACCCGCAGCAATTCGCCTTCGGCGTCATGACGCGGTCCAAGGCGATTACCTGGGACAATCTGGCATTGCGCGCGCCCGACTTCGTCGCGCAGACCCAGCAGGTCTTCGCGGAGCAGGCGAGGGCACAGGGCCTGCCGGCAAGCCTCGCCAAGCCGCCCATGTTCCAGCCCTTCGCGCTGCGCGACATGGCGCTGGCCAACCGCGTCGTCGTCTCGCCCATGTGCCTGTACAGTGCGGAAGCGGGTGTGCCGGGCGATTTCCACTTCCAGCACTATGCGGCGCGCGCGATGGGGGGCGCGGGCCTCGTCTTCACCGAGATGACCTGCGTCGCGGAGGATGCGCGCATCACGCCGGGTTGCGCCGGTCTGTGGGACGACGCGCAGGAAGCGGCCTGGGCGCGGCTGGTGGATTTCATCCACCGGCACACCCAGGCGAAGCTCTGCCTCCAACTCGGCCATGCCGGGCGCAAGGGCGCGACGAAGCTGATGTGGGATGGGATCGACCAGCCACTGGAGGACAGCGCTTGGCCGATCCTATCGGCCAGCGCGGTGCCCTATTTCCCGCACAGCCAGGTGCCGCGCGCGATGATGCGCGCCGACATGGACAGGGTGCGCGACGACTTCGTCGCCGCGACGCGCCGCGCCGAACGCTGCGGCTTCGACATGCTGGAACTGCATTGCGCGCACGGCTACCTGCTGGCCTCCTTTCTCTCGCCGCTGACCAATATTCGTGACGATGAGTATGGCGGCAGCATCGAGAACCGCCTGCGCTACCCGCTCGAGGTCTTCGCCGCCATGCGCGCGGCCTGGCCGGCCGCGAAGCCGATGTCGGTTCGGATCTCGGCGACGGATTGGAAGGAGGGCGGGCTGACGGATGAGGATTGCCTCGCGATCGCGCGGGCCTTCGCCGTGGCCGGGGTGGATCTGGTCGATGTCTCCACCGGCCAGACCGTACAGGATGCGGAACCCGTCTATGGGCGCATGTTCCAGGTGCCGTGGTCGGACATGATCCGCAACGAGGCGGGTGTGGCGACGATGTGCGTGGGCAACATCACCACGGCCGATCAGGTCAACACGATCCTCGGCGCCGGTCGCGCGGATCTGGTCGCGCTGGCGCGGCCGCATCTGACCAACCCATCCTTCACCCTGCACGCCGCGGCGCAGTATGGCGTGCGGGATATCGCCTGCCCGCCGCAATATCTCTGGGGCAAGGATGCGCTGCTTCGCAACGCATCGCGCGAGCAGGCCGACCTTCGCGAACTCCGCCTGAAGGCCCGGCCGCGGAGCCACGCGCCGTCCGCCGATGCGCCGGTATCCCTGCCAGAGGGGTGATGCGGCGGCCTCGCTGTGACGTGAGCGATCCGGGGTGATCTGAGCGATCCGGCAGGGGTCGCTTTGCGGTAGTCTGGGATGCGTCTTCGAGGAAGCAGCCGCAGGGGTTGAGGACGGGATGGAAGGCAACGCCGCTCTGGTGGGGCTGTCGCGCGCCAACGCGACGCTGGGCCTCGCCGCCACTTCCGAACATGACTTGCAGGAACGCGGCTTCGACGTCGTGGCCGCGTTGTTCGGCACGCCGGATGCGGCACCTGGCAGGCTGCCGGATGCCGCGCTCGCGTTGCTGATGCATGGCATTATCCTCGATTTCGTCGCGCGCCGCTTGCCGGGACCGGGCTGCGATGTGCTGGAGGAGCGGATCCGCTTCGTGGCGGATCCGGCGGTGGGCGACCGGGTCGTCATCACCGGGAAGATCGCCGCGCGCCCAAGTGCTGAGACGGCGACCGTCACGATCACGGTGGAGTGCGCGCGCGGCATGCTGGCGGAGGGCGCCGTCGAGGTCCGCCTGCCCGCCGAACCCGTGACGCTGCGCCCCGAGGCGCGGCCCGACATCATCCTGCACCGCCACCGCCACCTCGAACGGTTGATGTCGCGCGCGGCGGCGGCCCCGCCGACATCCGCCGCCGTTGCCTGGCCCTGTGACCGGGACAGCCTGCTCGGCCCGTGGCAGGCGATGCAAGCGGGCGGCTTCCACCCCATCCTGGTCGGCCCGCGCATCGAGATGGAGAAGGCTGCCAAGGCGGCGGGCATTTCGCTCGATGGCTGCGAGATGATGGAGGCCGCGACGCCCGCCGAAGCCGCCGCTGCCGCCGCCCGGCTTTGCCGCGACGGGGCGGCACAGGCCCTGATGAAGGGCAGCCTCCATACCGATGAGCTGATGGCGGCGGTCGTGGCCCGTGAAGCGGGTCTGCGAACGACCCGGCGTATCAGCCATGTCTTCGCGATGGATGTGCCATCCTACCACAAGCCGTTGTTCGTCACCGATGCCGCGATCAATATCGCGCCCGACCTGATGACCAAGGCCGATATCGTCCAGAACGCCGTCGATATGCTGCATGCGCTCGGCAACTCCCTGCCAAAAGTTGCGATCCTGTCGGCGGTGGAGACGGTGAACCCGAAGATCCCGGGCACGCTGGATGCCGCGCTGCTGTGCAAGATGGCGGATCGGGGCCAGATCACGGGTGCGCTGCTGGATGGGCCGCTGGCCTTCGACAACGCGATCAGCCGGGCGGCGGCCCAGATCAAGAAGATCACCTCCCCGGTCGCAGGGGATGCGGATGTGCTCGTCGTGCCCGACCTCGAGGCCGGCAACATGCTGGCAAAACAGCTCAGTTACCTCGCGGGTGCGGACAGTGCGGGCATCGTGCTGGGCGCGAGGGTGCCGGTGATCCTGACCAGCCGGGCGGACAGCGTGGCCTCGCGTCTTGCCTCGATTGCGCTGGCGCGGCTTCTGGCGTCGGCAACGGGGCGGGGGGGCGCATGACGGACCAGTTGATCGGCGTCATCAATGCCGGATCGTCATCGTTGAAATTCTCCGTCTATGCGGCGGATGAACGTCTTCTGGACGGTCAGGTAGATGGGATCGGCGTGCGTCCCGCGGCCAAGGCGCGCGATGCGAAGGGGGCTGCGCTGCCTCCGCCGGAACTCGGGGGATCGCCGCCTGCGACGCCGGCGGATGCGTTGGTCGCCATCATGCCCTGGCTCAATGACCGGCTTGGTGGACGGCGCTTCGCGGCCCTCGGTCATCGCGTGGTGCATGGCGGGCCAAACCATGCCGCGCCGTGCCTGGTGACACCGGCATTGCTTGCGGAACTCGACACGCTGTCGCCGCTCGCGCCGCTGCATCAGCCGCACAATCTGGCGCCGATCCGCGCCGCGATGCAGCGCTCGCCGGACCTGCCGCAGGTCGCCTGTTTCGACACCGCCTTTCACCGCACCATCCCGGAAGTGGCGCAGGTCTTCGCCCTGCCGCAGGAGATGGCCGCGCGCGGCATCCGCCGCTACGGCTTCCATGGCTTGTCATACGACTACATCGCCTCGGTCCTCCCGAGGACTGCCCCGGACATCGCGCATGGGCGTGTGGTCGTGGCGCATCTTGGCAACGGTGCCTCGCTTTGCGCGTTACATGATGGACGCAGCGTGGCGACGACCATGGGTTTCTCGGCGCTGGACGGCCTGCCGATGGGCACGCGTTGCGGGCAGCTGGACCCTGCGGTGGTGCTTCACCTGTTGACGACGGAAGGCATGGACATCGTAACGGTCGAGGCGCTGCTGTACCGTAAGTCGGGGATGCTCGGCCTGTCCGGCGTCTCGTCCGATTTCCGTGAGCTGCTGGCGAGCGAGGAGCCGCGCGCGCGCTTCGCGATCGATGTCTTCGTCTACCAGGTGGCGCGCAACATCGCCTCGCTGGCCGGGGCGCTGGGCGGGCTCGATGGCATCGTCTTCACAGCCGGCGTCGGAGAGAATGCGGCGCCGATCCGTGCCGCCATCTGCGCCGCCTGCGCGTGGCTGGGCGTGGAACTCGACACGGTGGCGAATCACGCGCGCGGCCCGCGCATCACCAAGCCCGGAAGCCGCGTGGCGGCCTATGTGATTCCGACTGACGAGAACCTGATGATCGCCCGTCAGACACGCGCGCTGGTCGGTTGAGGAGCGACGCATGACCGGGACCGAAGCTTTGCCGCGGGTGCTGGCCGGCAAGAAGGCGCTGATCGTCGGGGTCGCCAACGAGAATTCCATCGCCTGGGGCTGCGCCGAGGCGATGCACCGCGCCGGCGCTGAGATCGCCATGACCTACCTGAACGAGCGCGCGAAGCCGCATGTCGAGGGCCTGGCGCAGCGCGTCGCCGCACCGATCTTCCTGCCTCTCGAAGTGCGCGATACGGCGCAGGTGGAGGCGGTGTTCGCGGCCGTCGGGCAGCTCTGGGGCAGGCTCGATATCCTGGTGCACTCGATCGCCTTCGCGCCGAAGGAAGCGCTGCAGGGCCGTGTGGTGGACTGCCCGCGCGAGGGCTTCCTGGCGGCGATGGATGTGTCCTGCTGGTCCTTCATCGACATGGCGCGACGCGCGGAGCCGCTGATGACGGAAGGCGGCACGATGCTCACCATGTCCTATCTCGGCGCGAACGAGGTGGTGGAGAACTACGGCATCATGGGGCCGGTGAAGGCCGCGCTGGAATCGGCCGTGCGCTATGTCGCGACCGAGCTTGGGCCGAAGGGCATCCGCGTCCATGCGTTGAGCCCTGGGCCGCTCGCCACCCGCGCTGCGTCCGGCATCCGCGACTTCGACGAATTGATGGCGCGTGTGGCCACCCGCGCACCGGCCCGGCGTCTTGTCACGATCGAGGAGGTTGGGGCGGCTTCGGTTTTCCTCGCCAGCGACTATGGCGCCGCCATGACCGGCGAGACGCTCTATATCGATGGGGGTTTCCACATCCTCGCCTGACGGACGGCGTGGCACGCAGCGGAGACGGCAGATGAGCATCTTCGGCCAGGAGTTCAGCGCGGATGCCGTGCGCGACTTCATCGATGGCAGGAAGGCCGCCGAACTGGCAGAGAAGCGCGCCTATGAGGACGCGCAGAAGGCCGAGCGGGAGAAGCTGAAAGCATCCTTCCACGAGCGAGAGGTGCAGCCGGAGGCGCTGGAGCGGATCGCGGCGCTGGTGCACAAGCAGATCGAGCGCGGCGAGAAGCAGGCGCTTGTGCTGCAATTCCCGTCCGACTGGCTGCCCGACCAGGGACGCGGCGTGACCAACCGGGATCCCAACTGGCATCTGAAGCTGGAGGGATTCCCGAAGCGCGCCCATGATTTCTTCGAGAAGGAACTCGCGCCGCGCGGCTTCCAGATCAAGGCGGAGATCCTCGATTGGCCGGGCGGGATGCCGGGCGATGTCGGGTTCTTCATCACCTGGAAGCGGCCGGAGGAACTGGCATGAATCGCCTGCTGCCCGACCCCTTCGGCATACTGGACTACACGATCGATGCGACGCAGCGATCCATCCTGTTCTGGGACACGCTGCGCCAGCGCGGGAACGCGTATCTCGAGCATACGCAGGCGGGCAAGCCGCCGCTGCTGAAGTTCGAGCATGAAGTTCTGCTCGATGCCCGCGACTTCGCCGAGCATCCCTGCAACTACGCGCTGCTTCGCATCCTGCCCCGCCCCGACGATGCGGCAACCGACATTGCGCTGCGTCCCTTCGTCATCGTGGACCCACGGGCGGGCCACGGCCCCGGTATCGGCGGCTTCAAAGAGGACAGCGAGGTCGGCAATGCGCTGAAGGTCGGTCATCCGGTCTACTTCGTGACCTTCTTCCCCGAGCCCGTGCCGGGCCAGAAGCTGATCGACATCATGCGCGCGGAAGCCCGCTTCCTCGAGCTGATCCGTGCCCGCCATCCGGGGGCGCCGGGCGGCCCCTGCGTCATCGGCAATTGCCAGGCGGGTTGGGCCATCATGGGCCTCGCCGCGCTGCGCCCTGATCTGCCAGGGCCCATCCTGGTTGCCGGCTCGCCCCTTTCCTATTGGGCCGGTGCGCCGGGGCTCAATCCAATGCGCTACACGGGCGGCCTGCTGGGCGGCAGCTGGATGACGCATCTGATGAGCGACCTCGGCGCCGGGACATTCGACGGGGCCAACCTGGTCCTGAATTTCGAAGGGCTGAATCCGGGCAACACCTGGTGGTCGAAGTACACCAACCTCTTCGACAAGGCCGATACGGAGCCGCCCAGGTTCCTGGAGTTCGAGCGCTGGTGGGGCGGCTACTTCCTGATGAACCGGGAAGAGATCACCGCGATCGTCGACCAGCTCTTCGTCGGCAACAAGCTCGCCCGTGGCGAGGTAACGTCAGCGGATGGGAAGCTCCGCCTGGACCTCCGCAACATCCGCTCACCCATCTGCGTCCTGTGTTCCTGGGGCGACGACATCACGCCGCCGCAGCAGGCGCTGAACTGGATCCTCGATCTCTACGCATCGGATGACGACCTCATCGCCCAGGGGCAGACCATCGTCTACAGCGTGCATCCGAAGGTCGGGCATCTCGGCATCTTCGTCTCCGGCGCCGTGGCGCAGAAGGAGCACGCCGGCTTCGTCGAACTGCTCGACCTGATCGAGAGGTTGCCGCCCGGGCTCTATGAGATGCTGATCGAGGACAAGATGCCCGAGATGCGGGCCGCGGCGCTCGTGCCCGATCGCTATGTGACGCGCTTCGAGCGGCGGAGCCTTGAAGCCCTCGCGGCGCTTTGTGGCGACCGCGAAGGCGAGCGGCCCTTCGAAGTGGTGAAGCGCGTGTCGGAGGTGAATGCGGGACTCTACCAGGAGCTTGTCGCGCCCTTGGTGCGGGCCGGCGCGAATGCTCAGGCCGCGGCCGCGCGGCGGATGCTTCATCCGCTCAGGGTCCAGCGCTGGGCGCTGTCTGACCTCAATCCGATGATGTGGCCCTTCGGCGGGCTGGCCGGCATGGTGAAGGCGGATCGGCGCGCTTGCGCCGAGGACAACGCCTTCCGCGTGATGGAGCGCGCTGTCGCCGCCGCCGTGGAGCAGGGGCTCGACACGATGGCAAAGGCGCGGGACGGGGCGGCGGAACAGATCTTCCACGCAGTTTACGACAATCCGGTGACGCGCGCCGCCGTCGGATTGCGGAATGTTCCGCCGCCGCAGCCCCTTGGCGCCGATCCCGCGCGGCGGGAGCTGGCACGGCGGGAAGCGCGGGAGGTGCTAGCGCGCGCCGCGGAGGGCAGCGTGCGGGACGGCATCGTGCGCCTTGTGATGATGCTGCTGAGTGACGGCGTGATCGATGAGCGCGGCCATCGCGCCATGCGGGCCGCCTGGGCCGGGCTGCCGGAGCGCTTCCGCGGCACGCAGGCGGAGATGCGCGACGTGGTCCGGCGCGAAGCGCTTCTGCTGCGGACGGATCGCGCGGCGGCGCTTCGGGGATTGCGCGCGATCTTCGCCGATCCCGCGGATCGGGCCGTTGCGGAAAGGGTGTTCCGGCAGGCGGCTGCGGCGGTGGGCGCGCGCATCGACATGACGCCCGATGGGCCGGTTGCCAGGCTGCTCGATCCGGCGCGGCGCGCGCAGGCGATCAGCGCCTGATCCGGGTCGCGTCAGGCTGTCGCTTCGCAGGCCAGTCGCGCGCGGCCCCGCTTCCCGGCGAAGGATGGGCGCTGGGCGTTTGCCGCCGCCTGGAAGGCGGTGACGATCCGGAGGTGATCGGCCCAGGGGATCGCCCCGCTCTGCTGCCCCAGCGCGATCTGCCAGGCCGCGTCCGGCACGCGCGGGCCTTCCATCCGCCGCTCGATCTCCTGCGCCCGCTGGGCGAGGCGCGGATGGACGCCCTGTCGCGGTTCGCGCGCGTCCCAGTCTTCGCAAGCGTCGCACATGGCTTCGTCCCCGGCTTTCGTCCCTGGGCGTTGTCGTCAGATATAGACCGCCTTCATGTTGCCGGCCGGATAGCGCGTGCCGGCGGCGGCACCGGGCGGGATGGCGGTCGAGATCTCCGCGAGCTCCGTCTCGGACAGCCGGAGCGCCGCGCCGCCGAGATTCTCCGCCAGGCGTTCGGGGCTGCGAGTGCCGGCGATCGGCAGCACGTCATCGCCCTGCGCGAGAAGCCATGCGAGGCAGAGCTGGGCCGGCGTGCAGCCCTTGCGCGCGGCAAAGGCCGCGAGCTTCTGCGCAAGCGACAGGTTATGCGCGAAATGGTCGGGCTGGAAGCGTGGATGCTGGGCGCGCCGTCCGCCCACATCCTCCAGGCTGCGGATCGCGCCCGTCAGGAAGCCACGGCCGAGTGGCGCATAGGCAACGAAGGAAATGCCGAGCTCACGCGTTGTGCGCCTCGTTTCCTCCGCCTCCACGCGGTACAGCAGGGAATACTCCGTCTGCACGGCGGCGATCGGGTGGATGGCATGGGCGCGGCGGATGCGCGCCGGCGCGGCTTCCGACAGGCCCAGGAATCGTACCTTGCCCTGTTCGACCAGCCGCGCCATCGCGCCGACCGTCTCCTCCACCGGCACGTTCGGGTCCACGCGATGCTGGTAGTAGAGATCGATGACCTCCACGCCCAGCCGCTTCAGGCTGGCCTCGCAGGCCTGCTGGACATAGGCGGGGCTGCCGTCCACCGCATTACCGCCGCCTTCGCGCTTCACCTGGCCGAATTTGGTGGCGAGGAACACCTCGCCCCGGCGTCCCTTGATGGCGCGGCCGAGCAGCGTCTCATTGTGGCCCCAGCCATAGGCGTCTGAACTGTCGAGATGGTTCACACCCGCATCCAGCGCCCGATGTATCAGCGCTTCGGAGGCGACGTCCTCCGCATCGCCATAGACGCCCGACAGCGACATGCAACCGAGACCGATGGCCGAGACCAGGGCGTCATGGCCGCCCAGTTTCCGACGTGGCAGCGCCAGGTGTGCAGACATGGTGGGCGTCTCCGGAGGTCAGGCGGGTCGGAAGCCGATGGCGTCGAGCGCGGCGCGCGCCTCGGGCGAGGCGAGGCGCGCCATGGTAGCCAGGGCAAGGTCACCCTCCTCGACGGGGGCGGCGGCATAGCCTGTGGACAACGCGAAGGGGGCCGGGAACTCGCCGAGCAGCGACAGGCCCGGGCGGTTCACGATCTCGGTCGTCTGGCTGACGGCGAGGTCCACCTCGCCGCGGCCACAGGCCTCCACCGCCTCGACGCCGAAGCGCACCAGCCTGGCCTTGGCGCGCACGGGGCCTTCGATGCCGAGGGCGGCGATCACCCCCTCGAAATGCTTGCCGGCCGTCGCACCGCTCGAGGCATCGGCCCAGGCAATGCTCGCCGCGTCGAGCAGCGCCGCCTTGAATTGCTCGGCTGTCGCGATCTTCGGCCGCGGCACGCCATCGCGGATCGCGAGGCCTGTTCCGGTGCGGCCGATGGGCAGCACGCAGTGGCGACGCACCAGGCCCTTCTCGGCGAGTTGGGCGATGGCCGCATCGGAGACGATGACGACAGCCGGACGCTCGCCCGCCAGTACGCGGTCTCGTAGTGCCCCAACCGTGCCCCAGGCGATGTCGGGGGCGCCGGGCCAGTCCAGCTTCTCGAAGGCCGTCTTCACGGCGCCGCAGAAAAACAGCGTGCCAACCATCAGCCGATGCGCTCCAGGATATCGAGCCCGCGGTTGCGGTCGATCACGTAGACGAGGCCGCCCTTCGTCGTGTCCACGTCATTCGCCTGCGGACTCGACTGGCCGGGCGGCGGTTCTGCCAGCCAATGGGCCACTTCCGTCGGGTTGGTCGGGGCGGCGATGTCCACGACGCGCAGGCCGCCGCCGAACCAGGCGGTGTAGAGGCAGGTGTCGTGCATACGTTCCTGGAACTGGTGCGCCCCAAAGCGACCGCCGGCCGCGATGAAGGGATTGTCGCGTTCCGTCAGGTGCCACATGGAGACCGGCCGGATATCGGCCGGGTTTTCGACATCGAAGACCCAGAGCCCGCCATGCAACTGGCCGGGCACATGCTCATGCTCCTCGTCCACCGCCACCGCCAGGCTGCGGCCGTCGATCTTGAAGGGCACGCGCATGAAGGTGTGGGTCGGCTCGGGGAAGGGCGGGTGGTAGCTGTAGGCGCCGACAGTGCGCGGGTTCGAGATGTCGGAGACGTCGATGATCCGGCAGCCGGCGTACCAGACTGCGGCGTAGAGCAGGTCGCCGTGCCGCGTTGTATGATGCAGGCGATGTTGCTGGCCTTCCCAACTCGGCACCTCGCCGGCCGCGATGTGCTGGCCGGGCATGTGCCAGCGCGACACTTCGCGCGGATTGGCAGGGTCGGCCATGTCGTAGATGACCAGGATGTTCCCGACATACCCCTCCATCTCGGTCGAGATGTAGGCGTAGTTCTCATCCAGGTCGAAGCGGTGCACGCCGATGCCGCCCGTTCTTTGGTGCTTCAGCAGCTTCGGGTTGGTGCGATCGCGGATGTCCCAGACCTGAAAGCCGCCCTCGGCATAGGGCGGCGCGGTCAGGCTGGCCCGCGCCCGCGGGAGGAAGTCCGGCTTGATCTTGATGGCGGCGGCGAGATCGGCGTCGGGGATCGGTTTGCCATGCTTCGCGAGCCAGGCTGCCTCGATCTCCGGAATGCGGCGTGCGCGGCGAAGCGCGTGGCGTTCATCCTGCTCGACATTCGTCACCATGATGTCCCCGGCGACCCGCACTTTGTGCGTGTGCGACTGGGACGAGATCGCGGGGATCTGCGCCACGATGCGCGGATTCCGTGGATCCGCGATGTCGACGATGGTCGTCCCGAAAGGTGGCTTCATGTGGCCGACATAGGCGTAGCGGCCGTGCACCGCGACCTGCCCACCCCCCGGCATGTCGAGCCACGCGACACGCCGCATGTTCCGCGCGGAGACTGCGCCATCGGTCATCCGGAATTCCTTCTTCGTCAGGCCTGCGCCGCCGCCCGCCTTGCGAGCCGACGTTCCCGCCACAGCGGCAGGACCACGGAGATCACCAGCAGCGCCCAAAGCACATTCGCGATGGGCGAGGAGAACAGCACCATGATGTCGCCCTGGCCGATCCGCAGCGAGCGCAGCAGGTAGCGTTCGAAGATCGGGCCGAGCAGCACGCCGATCAGGATCGATGTGACGTGATAATTGGTCTTGACCGCGATGTAGCCGATCACGCCGAAGGCCAGCGCCAGCCCCATGTCGAACAGGTATTCGCGGTCCGCGAAGGCCCCGACCACGGTCAGCCCCATGATCAGGGGTACGATGACATGCGCCGGCACCGCCACGACCTTTGACGCGTAGCGGGCCAGCGGCAGTATCAGTGGGATCATCAGGATGTACGCGACCGTCATCATGATGAACACGCCATAGGCGATGTTCGGATTGTCCTGGAACAGCCGCGGACCCAGCGTGATGCCCTGGTATTGCAGCACGATCATCATCACCGCCGCGGTGGAGCCGCCGGGGATGCCGATGGCCATGGTCGGCACCAGCGTGCCGGAGGTGACGCCGTTATTGGCGCTCTCGGGTGCGATCACGCCGGGCGGGAAGCCGGTGCCGTACTTCTCCGGCGTCTTCGAGAAGAGCCTCGACTGCTGGTAGGCGACGAAGGAGGCGATGTAGGCGCCAGCACCAGGGATCACGCCGATCACAAGGCCGAGGAAGGCAGTCCAGACGATCTGCCACCAGTACTTCACACTCATCCGGAGCCCGTCCAGCGTATCCACCCATTGGGGCCGCTGCGCCGTGGTCGGCTTGGTGCCCGAGCCGAACTTCTCCTCGAGCATCACTAGGCATTCGCTGATCGCGAACAGGCCGATCAGGACCGGCACCAGCGGCAACCCGTCATAGAGTTCGAGGAAGCCGAAGGTCGCGCGGGGCGTGGAATAGACCTGGTCGGTGCCGATCGCGCCGAGCATCAACCCGAAGGCGCCGCCGATCAGGCCCTTCAACATGTCCTTCGCCGCAAGCACCGCGATCAGCGTCAGCCCGAACAGGATGATCACCACCATCTCGACCGAGCGCAGCAGAAGGCCCACCTGCGCAAGGTAGGGCAGGACCGCCAGCACCGCGACCGAGGTGATCAGCCCGCCCGCGACGGAGGCGACGAAGGACAGCACCAGCGCCTGTTGCGCCTGGCCGTTCTTCGTCATCTGGTAGCCGTCGATGCAGGTGGCCGCCGCGCCTGCGCTGCCCGGGATGTTCACCAGGATCGCGGGAATGCCGCCCGAGAGGTGGTTGGCGCAATAGAGCGAGATCATGAAGGCGAGCGCCGCCTCCACATCCATCGCAAGCGTCAGCGGCAGCAGGATGATCAGCGTGTTCTGCGGCGAGAACCCGGGCAGCACGCCGACCGCGAGGCCCAGCGCGATACCTGGAATGATGGCCCACCACAGCGAGAAGGACCGGCCGAACAGGTCCGCAAGCGTCCCGAGGTCGAGTTCCATCAGTCGGCGATCCCCAGCAGCGCGGCCATCAGGTGCTCGAAGGGACCGGCCGGGAAGCGGGTGCCGAGAAGCCAGATCAGCGCGAACCAGACGAGCAGCGGCGTGACGACGGACACGCCTACCAGCGTCGGCCAGTGCCGACCGCCCAGGAGCCACATCGCCGCGAACAGCATGAACGCAAGCGCGATGGAGGTGCCGAGGAAGGGGAGTGCGAGCAGGAAGACCGCCATGAGCGCCATCAGCAGGATGCGCGTCCGGTTGGTCTCACGGTCGCCGCCGAGGGTCACGCGCGCCGAAGCCTGCCCGCTTGAGAGTTGCCAACCCAGACGGACCAGCAGGATGACCACAAGCGCCAGCAGTATCGTACCGATGACGATGCCGTTGGCTTTCGCTTCCCAGGCCAGCTCCTGCACGGTCCAGAAATAGTAGGCGGTGAATGCGACGGCGAGGCCCGGTATGATCAGCTCCTGGCCGACCGGCTTTCTCTGTTGCGGGCCATCCATGCGGCCGATTCCTCCCTGCGGCCGGCCCGCAGGCCGGCCCACAGCTGCCTGTTGCGTTGGGTTCAGCGCTGTGCCGAGAGTTGCTGGCGGAAGCGGTTCGCCAACTCGATCATGTCGAGCGCATATTGCGTGCACAGCGCGCGGTCGCCGAAGCGAACGGTCTGGCGCGGTTGCCCGGCACGTTCAAGCGCGGTCAGGAATGCCTCGTCCTGGAATACGCGCTCCGCCGTGCTCTCCAGGGTCCGGAAGCGATCGGGGAAGCGCTCGATCGCCCGCGTGTGGATCGCCCAGGAGCGGGATGAATAGAGGTCCGGGATGTTCGTTCCGAACACCTGGTTCACCGTTGGCGCATTGCCTGTCAGGTCGGCGACGATGTTCTCCTTCGCGAAGACCGCGAGCACGCGGAGCCTGCCGCGCTGCGCGGTGAGGCCCGAGACCGGCAGCGCGCCGACCTCCGCCTCTCCGTTCATCACCGCGACCATGGTCGGGCTGCCGCCGCCATAGGGGATCAGGTTGAAGCGCGCGCCCTGCGCCGCGCCGAGCGCCAGCATGCCGATCGAGGCCGGATGCGGAATGCGGCTGACCGCCACATTCACCGGCCGGCGCTTCGCCTCGGCGATCACATCCTCCACCCTGCGGAAGCGCGAATTCTCCGCGACATAGATGGCGCTGTCGTCGATATCGATGCGGCAGAAATAGGTCAGGTCTTCCGGGAAGCGGAAGCGCGGCCGCTGCAGCGCGTACATGATCATCTCCGGCCCCATATTGCCGAAGAGCAGATTGTAGGCGTCAGGGTCGCGGCGTTGGACGTAGAGCTCGTAGCCGACCTGCCCGGCGGCGCCGGCGTAGAACTCGTACTCGAACTGGCGGCCGTTCAGCATCTTCGTCCAGCCGTCGTCGAAGCTGCGTGCCAGGCGGTCCGCGCCACCGCCCTGGCCGGTTGGGATCAGCACGCGGAAGTTGCGCGTTGGGAAGCCGGACTGCGCGCCGGCATCGCGCGGCAGCGTGGCGCCGAGCCCGAGCGCGGCTGCGCCCGCAGCCAGGCTGCGGCGAGTGATCGGGGCGGTCGGATCGGCCATGGTCGTTCTCCCTGTCTTCTGGTGGCGCCGGTCCGTGCCGGCCGCCGCGCAGCGATGCCCGTCAGTGCTCCGCCGGCCCGACATAGACGGGGTCGGGCTGCGCGAAGAAGGACGCCAGGATGTGGCGTACCGTCACGCGGTTCTTCTGCTGGAAGCTGGCATGCGCGATGCCCGGCATCACCGCGAACTGCTTGTCCGGGTTCGGCAGGCGCTTGAAGAACTCGATCAGGTCGTCGAAGCCGGCGATCCCGTCATACTGCCCACGCATGACGATGGTCGGGCAGTCGATCTTCGCTGGGTCCACCACTGGGAGGTGCAGGCACATGTCGATGTAGGTGCCGATCGGCACGCTGTCGTCGAGGGAGAGGATCCCATCCGCGAAGGCGTTCACGAAATTGTCGTCGGCCGTGCCGGGATGGTCGCGCGTGAAGATCGAATGCACGAAGGCGCGGTCGATCGGACGACGGTTCCCGGCGGCTATGTAGGCCGGCAGCTTTTTCCGCCGATCTTCCAGCGTCGGGCTGCCCTGGCCGGTCCAGACGAAGGCGTCGAGCGCGAGGCGCTTCACCGCCCCCGGATTGCGCTGCGCGAACAGCGCCGCCTTCAGCGCGCCGGAGGAGATCCCGTAGACCAGCAGCGGTCCCGCGCCGCGAGTCTTCTGGATGTAGTCGGCCGCGACCGTGATGTCGTCCGCGCCGTTCGAGATGTCGCAGGGAATGTCGCGGTGCTTGTCCGACCGCCCATAGCCCTCATTGTCCAGGCACCAGCAATCGTAGCCGGCGCGGGCGAAGACATCCATGACCGAGCTGTCCTCCACCCCCGGCACATGCAGGTCGAAGGTGGGTTGCGACGCCATCGAGGAGCCATGGATGAACAGGATCGTCCCGCGTGCGCCCTGCGGATCGCCGACGCATTTTTCCCACATGAACAGGCGCACATCGCCCTTATGCGTCCAGTGTTCGACACCCGTGACGGTCTGGCTCATGCGGCTCGCGGCTCCGTCGAGGCACACGAAGGGCATAGTGCGGCACTGCGCGCGCCGGTCCCGGAGTTCCCCTCGTGACCCGTCTCGTTGGAAGGATCTTGCACCATACTGAGAAGGGGCGATGGCGCGCTGTCAAGATCGTGAAGGTCATACGACGTGCCACGAAGTCCGTCACAGATGCAGGTGTTTGTCCCGGACCTCGGGGGACGCTTCCAGCTCCGCGCTCGTGCCGCTCCAGACGATGCGGCCCTTCTCGATCAGGCTATGGCGATCGGCGAGCTTCAGCACGGCGGAGAGGTTCTTGTCGATCAGCAGGATCGCCTGCCCTTCCGCCTTCAGCTTCGCCAGCACCGACCAGATCTCCGCGCGTATGAGCGGCGCGAGGCCTTCGGTCGCTTCGTCCAGGATCAGTAGGCGCGGATTGGTCATCAGGGCGCGGCCGATCGCGACCATCTGCTGTTCGCCGCCCGACAGCTTGCCACCGGCATTGCCGCGCCGTTCCTTCAGGCGGGGAAAGAAGGCGTAGACGGCATCCAGTGTCCAGCGCGGCGCGGTAAGGCCGCTGCGATTGGCGGCGGTGGCGAGCAGGTTCTCCTCGACCGTCAGGGTCGGGAAGACCTGCCGGCCTTCCGGCACCAGCCCCAATCCGCGCTGGGCAATCAGATGCGGCGCCTGGCCGGAGACGACGGCGCCGTCCAGCCGCACATCGCCGCCCCAGATCCGGCCGCCGACCGCGGGCAGCAGCCCCATGATGGCGCGGATCGTGGTGGTCTTGCCCATGCCGTTGCGGCCCAGCAGGGTCACCACCTCGCCGGGGCCGACGTCGAGCGAGACATCGAACAGCACCTGGCTGCCGCCATAGCCGGCCTGCAGGCGATCGAGGCGCAGCATCACGCGACCTCCGGCAGGGGGATGTCGTCCTCGCCGAGATAGGCGGCGCGAACCTCGGCATTGCTGCGGATCGCCTCGGGCGTCCCGGTCGCGATGACGCGGCCATAGACGAGGACAGAGATGCGGTCCGCCATGGCGAACACCGCCTGCATGTCGTGTTCGACCAGCACGATCGTGTAGCGTTGCTTCAGGCCGCGCAGGATGCCCACCAGCCGTTCGGTCTCCTCCGGCCCGGCGCCGGCCAGGGGCTCATCCAGCAGCAGCAGGCGCGGCTGCGTGGCCAGCGCGATGGCGAGTTCCAACTGACGCTTCTCGCCATGGCTCATCGCGCCCGCCGGCGTATGCGCGCGCCCCGCGATGCCGACCTGGTCGAGCGCCACCATCGCCGGCGCGTTCAGCTTGTCCTCCGATGCCGCCGGTCGCAGGAAGCGGAAGGAGGATCCCGCACCGGCCTGCACGGCCAGCGCGACATTCTCCAGCGCCGTGAAGGCCGGGATGACCGAGGTGATCTGGAACGACCGCGCGAGGCCGAGCCGCGCCCGCCGCGGCATCGACAGCGCGGTGATGTCGCGCCCCTCGAACAGGATCTGCCCGGAATCCAGCGGCAGCACGCCGCCGATCTCGTTGATCAGCGTGGTCTTGCCCGCGCCGTTCGGGCCGATCACGGCATGGATCTCGCCCGGGCGGACATCGAGCGAGACGTCATCCGTCACCGCCAGCCCGCCGAAGCGCTTGCGGAGGTTACGAAGCGACAGCAGGGCCTCACTCATGCCGGCCTCCTGCGCGGCGCGTGGCCTTCATGATCTGGGCCGGGACGCCAGACAGGCCGTTGGGCAGGTACAGCACGGCCAGGATCAGCAACACGCCGAAGATGATCCGCCAATGCTCCCATTGGTGGCTCAGCCATTCCTCCAGCAGCACGAAGCCGAGCGCGCCGACCAGCGCGCCATGCAGCCCCGCCACCCCGCCCAGGATGACCATGAACAGCAGCTCGCCTGAGCGCTGCCAGGAGAAATAGGCCGGCGCCACGAATTCCGTGGCGTTGGCGAAGAGGAAGCCGGACGCCCCGCCGATGGCGCCCGCGATCACATAGGCGACCAGGCGATAGGGGTAGGGATCGAAGCCCAGTGCCTGCACCCGCAAGGGATTGCCCTTCGCCGCGCGCAGCACGCGGCCGAAGCGGGATGCCAGCAACAGACGGCAGAGCAGCCAGGTCGCCGCCAGCGTGCCCACGCAGACGAAGTGGAAGTTCAGCCGGTCTTCGAGGAAGCGGGAGCCCCCGATCTCGGTCCGCGCATATAGCGTGTAGCCGTCGTCGCCCCCGTATCCGGCCAGCGAACTGGCCGTGAAGAAGGCCATCTGGCCGAAGGCGAGGGTGATCATGATGAAATGCACGCCGGATGTGCGGATGGCGACCGCGCCGGTCACCAGCGCGAACAGCGCCCCGGCCCCGATCGCGGCCGGCAGTACGATGGCTGCGTCGACGATCCGCGCATCGTCCAGGATCACCACCGCATAGGCGCCAAAGCCCAGCATCGCGGCATGGCCCATGGAAACAAGCCCGGCCCCGCCGACCAGCAGCGACAGCGCCACGGCCGCCATGGCCAGGATCATCGCACGCGCCAGCAGGGTCAGGATCCAGCCATCGCCGAAGCCGATGAAGGGCGCGGCGGCCAGCAGGAGGAGCAGGAGGATGGCGGGCGCCTCGGCGCGCAATGCGGGCCCCATCAGCCGGCGCGCACCGGAAAGAGCCCTGCGGGCCGGACGGCGAGGATCGCCGCCATTGCGATATAGACCAGCATGGAGGCGACCGCCGCGCCGACCTGCCGCGCCTCCGACGCCGAGAGGAAAAGGCGCAGCAGGTCGGGCACCAGCGAACGGCCGAGCGTTTCCACCAGCCCGACCAGGATCGCCGCGATGAAGGCGCCGCGCACAGAGCCGATGCCGCCGATCACGATGACGACGAAGGCGAGGATCAGCAGGTTGTCGCCCATGCCCGGCTCCACCGACAGGATCGGCGCAGCCAGCACGCCGGCGAAGCCGGCCAGCATCGCGCCGAAGCCGAAGACGATCATGAACAGCCGCCGGATATCGATGCCGAGCGCTGCGACCATAGGCGCGTTGGTCGCCCCCGCCCGCACCAGCATCCCCACCTTCGTCCGCTCCACCAGCCACCACAGCAGCCCGGCCGTCGCCAGGCCGCCGACGATGATGGCGATGCGATAGGTGGGATACAGAAGCCCTTCCATCAGCACGATGCCGCCCGAGAGCAGCGCGGGGGTGGGCACCTGCAGCGGGGCGGCGCCGAACAGCAGCTTCACCCCCTGGTTCAGCACCAGGATGACGCCGAAGGTCGCCAGCACCTGCTGCAGATGATCGCGGTCATACAGGTGTCGGAAGACCAGGAACTCCAGCACCAGCCCGAGCGCCAGCGCCAGGGGTAGCGCGAGCAGCAGCGCCAGCCAGAAGCTACCCGTCGCCGCGGCGATCCAGGCGGCGAGGTAGGCGCCGATCATGTACTGCACGCCATGGGCGAGGTTGATGAAGTCCATCACCCCGAAGACGAGCGTGAGCCCGGCGGCGATCAGGAACAAAAGGATGCCGAGCTGCAGGCCGTTGAGGCCCTGGATCAGCAGCAACTGGGTTGTCATGCGCGCCCCGGCGGCAGGGAAGGGGCCCCGGCGTTGCGGGGCCCCGGGTGCTCAGGCGGCCGGCATCCGGCATTCGGCCGCGAAGCCGTCCACCGCATTCTCGAACACCTTGCGGACATGCTCCGTCTGGAAGCGCCCATCGGCGCGGCGACCGACGCGTGCCAGCCAGAAATCCTGCACCGGGAAGTGATTCGCCCCGAAGCGGAAGCCGCCGCGCACGGATTGGAAATCCGCCGCCCTGATCGCGGTGCGGAGCGCCGCCTTGTCGGCCAGGTTCCCCCCGGTCCGCCGGATCGCGCTGTCGAGCAGCATCGCCGCGTCATAGGCATGCGCGGCATAGCTCGCGGGGACGTAGTTGAACTGGCCGATGAAGTCGTTGACGAAGCGCGCATTCTGCGCGTTCGGCAGGGTCGGCGTCCAGGTCGTGCCGGTGAAGAGGCCGAGCGCCGATTCGCCCTGCGCGGGCAGCACCGCCTCATCCACCGTGAAGGCGGACAGGACGGGGATGTTCATGCCCGCCTGCCGGAACTGGCGGACGAACTGCACGCCAAGCCCGCCCGGCATGAAGGTGTAGATGCCGTCCGGCCGGCGGGCTGCGATCTGCGCGAGCTCGGCCGAGAAATCGGTGATGGTGAGCGGCACGTAGATCTCGTCCAGAACCTCGCCGCGGAAGGTGGATTTGAAGCCTGCCATGGCATCGCGCCCGGCCTGGTAGTTCGGCGTGATCAGCATCGCGCGGCGGATCTGGCGGGTCGCGCCGCCGAACTCGATGCCGTCATTGGCCGCCGCGCCCATCACCGCATGGTTCTGGTCGTTGTTGTAGGAGGTCGCGAAGAAGAACGGGCTGCAGCCGCGGCCAGCGATCGGCGATGGGCCGGCATTGGTGCTGATCAGGAAGGTCTGCGTCTCCGTCACCGGGCGCATGATCGCCGCCAGGATGTTGGAGAAGACGACGCCCACGATGAAGTCGCAGCGGTCGCGTTCCAGCGCCGCGCGCACCTTCGTCACGGCGGCATCCGGGCGCAGCTCGTCATCGATCACCAGCACTTCCGCCGCGCGTCCGCCCAGGCGGTTCTCCAGGTGGCGCATGCCAAGCTGGAAGCCGTCGCGCAGATGCGTGCCCAGCGCGGCCTGTGGGCCGGTCAGCACGGCGACGAGCCCGATCTTCACCGGCGCGGCCTGCGCGCGGCCGATGCCCGGCAGCGCCAGGGCGGTGGCGCCGAGCGCCGATGCGCCCAGCAGCGTGCGCCGGCCGAAATGCGTCCCTTGCGTGGTCATTCTGGAGTTCCTCCTTGTCCCTGGACTGCTTTAAGCTTGGAAGATCATCCGCGCGCAAGCTGTTCCGCCGTCCGGGTCAGCCCGCTTTCCGGCTCGGCCAGGGGCGCGATGACGGTGAAATGGTCGGCCCCCGGCGCCGCCTCGAAGCGGCCACCCCAGGCGGCTGCCATGTCGCGGCTCTGGCGCAGATACTCGCCGCTCTCATCCCCGCCCACCAGGCAATGCAAGGGCCGCGCGGGGGAGGGCAGGAAGCGTGGCGACAGCGCGTGGGCGGTCTCCGCCGTCAGGTGCAGCCCCTCCGCCACGCTGGTGGACAGCAGCGGCGCCAGTTCGAACACGCCGGAGATGGGCAGCGCCGCATGCACCAGATCGGCCGGCGCCTTCGGGTCCAGCGCGGCCCAGTCCGTGGCCAGCAGGATGGCCGCCAGCTGCCCCCCCGCCGAATGGCCGATGGCCAGCATGCGCTGCCGGCGCCGTCGCCACAGGAACAGCGCGGCCGCGCGCATCTGGTCCACGATCGTCGCGATGGAGACAGCGGGGCAGAGGTCGTAGCTCGGCACCGCAACCGCGATCCCGTGCCCGTTCGGGCCGCGCGCGCAGTGGCTGGCGAAGCTGCGGTCCAGCGCCTTCCAGTAGCCGCCATGGATGAACAGCGCGAGTGGCGCATCCGGCGCGTCGCCGGGCAGGAACAGGTCCAGCTTCTCCCTCTCGCCCGGCCCATAGGCCAGCCCGAGTTCGGCCTGCGGGCAGGCGGCGCGCCAGGCGGCGGCGTCACGCGCCCAGCCTTCGATATGGCGGGGGTGGTCCGGCACGCGGGCGCGGTTGTTGTACTCGGCTTCCAGATTCATGGCCGTATTGGGCCTTGCGGTAGCCTCGTCGGCAAGTGCCGGGAAGCGTGATGGCCCGGGGCGCGGTCTGTCTGGCCGCACATCCTGGGCGGGTGCGCGATGGATCGTTTGCGCGCGATGGGTGTGCGTGATGCGGAGTGCCTTGGACCGTCGCATCAAGCGGCTTCCGCAAGCGGCACGGCTCGGGCAGGAAAGGCGCATGAAGGTCTATCTCGCCGGCCCCGATGTCTTCCTGCCCGACCCGCTCGGCATGGCCGCCCAGAAGCGCGCCATCTGCGCCGCCCATGGCCTGACCGGCATCTTCCCGGTCGACAACCATCCGCAGCATCCCGAGGAGGCCGGCATCCCCAGCTGGCTCTGGATCTATCGCCGGAACGAGGCGCATATGCGCGATGCCGATGCGGTGATCGCCAACCTCACCCCGTTTCGCGGCCCCTCGGCCGATGCGGGCACGGTCTATGAGCTCGGCTTCATGCGCGCCCTGGGGCGCAAGGTGCTGGGCTACAGCAATGTCGCCGCGGACCTGGTCCCGCGCACACTGGGCTTCATCGGCCCCGCGGCGCATCGCGACGCGGAGGGACGCTGGCGCGACGCGGAGGATATGGCGGTGGAGGATTTCGGCCTCGCCGACAACCTGATGATCGATGGCGGGATCCATGAAGCCGGCGGCCTGCTGGTGCGTCGCGACGTGCCGGAGGCCGCGCGCTGGACCGACCTTCTGGCCTTCGAGGCCTGCGTGAAGGCGCTGGCGAAGGGGTAGGAGGCCCCGGCCGCCGAAGCCCTGGCGCGCATTGCCCAAGGTGCGGGCAGGCCGCGCCCAGCGGCTGGGCACAGGGCCGAAACGGCTTGCGGTCTCGCCCAAGGCTCCCCTTCCCTTACGAGATTGATTCCGCGACAACGGGGAAAAGGGAAGCCGGGCTACAACCGTGAACGAGATGCACGCCACCAGGCCGAGCCGTGCCTTTGACGAAATGAATGCCGAGGCCGGCGTGCGGCCGGCCTATCAGGGCATCTCCGCCTGGATCGCGCAGCACGGCCTTAAGGCCCTCGCGACCAAGCGCGGCGAGGCGGAGGCGCTGTTCCGCCGCGTTGGCATCACCTTCGCCGTCTATGGGGAGGGTGGCGATCCGGAACGGCTGATCCCCTTCGATGTCATCCCTCGCATCCTGGCGAAAAGCGAATGGGACCGGCTGGCGCGCGGCCTGACCCAGCGCGTGAAGGCGCTGAACGCCTTCATCGGCGATGTCTATGGCGGGCAGGAGATCGTGCGCGCCGGCCGCATCCCCGCCGCCCTGATCGCCCAGAACGAGGCCTATTGCCGTCCGATGGAAGGCTTCCGGCCGCCGGCCGGCGTGTTCACCCATATCTCCGGCATTGACCTGGTCCGCACCGGCGCCGACGACTTCTATGTGCTGGAGGATAACTGCCGCACGCCGTCGGGCGTCTCCTACATGCTGGAGAACCGGGAAGCGATGCTGCGCCTGTTCCCCGGCCTCTGTTCGGATCATCGCCTGGCGCCGGTCGGCCATTACCCCGAGGAATTGCTGGAGACGCTGAAGGAAGCGGCCCCACCCAACTGCAAGGGCGCCCCCCGCGTCGCGATCCTGACGCCCGGCCATTTCAACAGCGCCTATTACGAGCATTGCTTCCTGGCCGATGAGATGGGCGTGGAGGTGGTGGAAGGCGCCGACCTGTTCGTGGAGGACGACATTGTCTTCATGCGTACCACCGCCGGGCCGAAGCGGGTGGATGTGCTCTATCGGCGGGTGGATGACGACTACCTGGACCCCCGCGTCTTCAAGCCCGAAAGCATGCTCGGCGTGCCGGGGATCTTCGCCGCCTATCGCGCAGGGAATGTGACGCTGGCCAATGCGCCGGGGGCGGGGATCGCGGATGACAAGGCGATCTATCCCTTCGTGCCGGAGATGATCCGCTTCTACCTGGGCGAGGAGCCGCTGCTGCAGAACGTGCCGACCTTCCTGTGCGAACGGGATGAGGACCGCGCCTATGTCCTCGACAACCTCGACAAGCTGGTGGTGAAGCTGGCGCGCGGTTCCGGCGGCTACGGCATGCTGGTCGGGCCGCATGCCACCGCCGCGCAGCGCGCGGAGTTCGCGCAGCGCATCACTGCCAGGCCGCAGGATTACATCGCGCAGCCGACGCTGGCGCTGTCCACCGTGCCGACGCTGGTGGAGGCCGGCATCGCGCCGCGCCATGTGGATCTGCGCCCCTACGTTCTGATGGGGAAGGATGTGCGGATCGTGCCGGGCGGTCTGACGCGCGTCGCGCTGCGCGAAGGATCGCTGGTGGTGAATTCGTCCCAGGGCGGCGGGACGAAGGACACCTGGGTGGTCGATGACGGCCCGGCTGTGATGGCCCAGTTCCAGCGGCAGGGGGGCTGAGGCCATGCTCTCCCGCACCGCGGACAGCCTGTTCTGGATGGGCCGCTACACCGAACGCGCCGGCAATATCGCGCGCGGCATGCAGGTGGCGCTGCGCATGGCGGGTCTCGCCGGCAGCCTGGGCGGTGCGCAGGATGAATGGCGCGGCCTGCTGGTCTCGGCCGGCGCCGAGCACGGTTTCCGCGACACCGGCCGCGCCGTGACGGCCGATGCGGTGATCCGCTGGTTGGCGCTCGATGCCGAGAACCCGTCTTCCATCGCCAATTGCATCGAGGCGGCGCGGCGCAATGGGCGTGCCGTGCGCACCGCATTGACCGTGGATATGTGGGAAGCGCTCAACGACACATGGCGCGAGATGCGCGGCCGCGCCGGTTCCGCCACTGAGCGGGACGCGCTGCCCGGCTTCCTCGACTGGGTGCGGGCACGGACGCTGCTGTTCAACGGTGCGGCAGCCGACACGATGCTGCGGAACGAGGGCTGGCTGTTCGTGCATCTCGGCGTGATGCTGGAACGCGCGGACAACACGGCGCGGCTGCTGGATGCGAAGCATCCCGCACTGGCGGGGCCGCGCGCCGATGGCGCGGTGGCCTATGCCGAATGGCAGGCGCTGCTCCGCAGCGTCTCCGCGCTGCGCGCCTTCCAATGGGTCTATCACACGCGGCTGCAGCCCGATCTGGTGGCGGATCTGCTGCTGTTCCGCCAGGAGTTGCCGCGCAGCCTAGTGTCTTGCCATGGCCGCTTGCGGAGCGCGCTGGAAGGGATCGCGGAGGCCACGGGCGGCCGGCGCGGCGAGCCGCAGCGCATCGCCGCCGAGATCCATGACCGCCTGGCGAAGGGCCGGATCGAGGATGTGATGGCGCATGGCCTGCATGACTGGCTGACGGCGCAGATCGACCGCAACATCGAACTGGGCAACGCCATCCAGGCCCTTTACCTGAACGGCTGATCCGCTTCCCCGCGCGGGCGGGGAAGCGGCTATGTGCTATTCCAGCATCTCCGCAGGCGCTTCGTAATCCGTCTCATACAGATGCACGGATTGCGACTTGCCCGGCTTCCAATCCGGATCGTCCCAGGCCGCCATCTTGCCGGGATTGAGCAAGCCCTTCGGGTCGGCCAGCCGCTTGAAGTCCAGCTGGTCCTGGTCCACGCGCTTCATGCCGCCATCCTCCAGCGTGAAGGTGTGCGGGTTGAAGATCGGCGCGCCATTTTCCTCGTGCAGGCGGATGATCTCGGCCAGGCGTTCTTCCGTGGTGAAGCGCACCACCTGCAGGCCGAAGGCGCAGACCGTGCCGCCGAAGCGCACGAATTCCAGATGCAGCAGCACCTCGTCGCCGAACATCCGCTCCATCTTCGCGATCAGATCGAGATGGTTCGGCGCGGGGAACAGCGTCTGGAGATAGGTGATCTGCTTGTCGGTCTTCAGCACCTGTAGCGTGGTGTGGTTCCAGCTGTGCTCATAGAGCGGCAACTCCGCCGCATCGGATGCTTCGCGCAGGATCTCCGACCCGCCATGGGATGCGATCAGCGCGGGCAGGATGTCGAGGAAGGGCGGCGCGACCATGATGCAGGCCACCGAATGCCCGGGCGGTACCTTCGCGCCCCATGACTTGAAGTGATCCTGCGGCAGCGGCGCGGGGATGACGCAGGCGAGCTTCTTCGCCACGCCATCCATCCGGCAGAAGCTGTCCGTGAAGCGCGCGGCCCCCATCAGCGTCGGGAAGGCGACGACCACATCCACCCAGTCCCAGGCGGGTGCGAGCGGCATCTCAAGCTCGGTGATGATGCCGTTGGTGCCATAGGCGTGGTTGACCTTCTGGAGGTCGGGCCCGCGCAATTCCAGAACGCGCGGCTCGGCTTCCATTGTCATCACCTTGAGGCCGAGGATGTTCCCCGGTTCGCGCAAGATGCCGAAGGTGGTGCTGCCGATGCCCGACGACCCGCCGGCGATGAAGCCGCCGAGCGTCGCGGTGCGCTTGGTGGAGGGATGGAAGCGCAGCTCCCCGCCCACCGTCCGCTTCAGCTGCGCATCGAGGTCGATCAGCTTGATGCCGGCTTCCGCGCGCACGACCCCGGGCTTGGCCCAGAGCACGCGGTTGAATTCCGTCATCTCCAGCACGATACCGCCGCGCAGCGGCATGGCCTGGCCGTAATTGCCCGTGCCCGCGCCGCGCGGCGTCACGGGCACGCCATGCGCATGCGCCGCGGCCAGTAGCGCGCGCAGCTCCGCCTCGTTGCGCGGCGTCACCACCGCCTCGCCGGTCACCTTGTTGAGCTGCCGCTTGAGGACGGGCGAGTACCAGAAGAAGTCCCTCGACTTCTGGCGCACCAGCGCGGCATCCGTGGTCCAGGCGAGGCCCGGCAGGGCCTCCATGACGGCCGAGACGGTCATGCGGCAGCATCCTCGGTGGTGAAGTCGCGCATCTTGCCGGGGTTGAGCAGGCCGAGGGGGTCGGCCATGCGCTTGAAGCCCAGCTGGTCGCCCGGCACGCGGCGATAGCCGCTGCCTTCCTCGATGGTCAGCACATGCGGGTTGGCGATGCCGATGCCCTGCGCCTCGAAGGCCGCGATGATCTCATACAGCCGTTCGGCACTGGTCCAGCGGATGACGGGCAGGGCGGACATCGTCAGCCGCCCGCCGAAGCGGACGCATTCGGTGTGCATCCAGACCTCGTCACGGAAGGGGATGCGCACCGCCTCCACGGCCTTCAGCGTATCCTCGAAGGGGAAGCGGCATTGCAGGTAGCTGACGCCGCGATCCTTCTTCAGCACCTGCAGCGTGGTGTGGTTCCAGCAATATTCGTAGAAGGGCGTCGCGTCCGGGTCGCGTTCGGCCGCGACCGCATCCTGTTCCGCGACGATGCGCCCGCCATGCTCGGCGGCCAGTTCCGCGAGCGGGCCGAGGCCGGCGGGCGTCACCATCGCCAGCACCAGCGCATGGCCGGCCGGCACGGCATCCGCCAGACCCTTGAAGAAGGGCGGCAGCTGGCTGTCGAAGACGGCGCACATCTTCTTCGCGATGCCGTCGGAGAAGGACAGGTCGAGCGCGAAGCGCGAAGCGGGGACGAAATCCGGGAAGGCAATGGCGACATCGCGCCAGGCTTGCGCCGGGGCCAGCGGCACGCGGATGCGCGTCAGCACGCCCGTGGTGCCATAGGTGCGGTTGACCGGGTTCGCCGCCAGCCCTTCCAGGTCCAGCACGCGCGGCGGATCCTGCATCGTGGCGACGCGCGCGCCGATCAGATTGCCGCGCTCGCGCATCGTGCCGTGGCTGATACCGCCCACCCCCGCGCCGCCGCCAGCGACGAAGCCGCCGATGGTCGCGGTGCGCTTCGTGCTGGGCCAGAGCTTCAGCTCCCACCCGCGCTCGCGGCACCAGAGGTCGAGGTCGATCATCTTCGCCCCGGTCTCCACCTCCACCACGCCATCCTTCAGCGCGATGGGGGCGGACATCGCCGTCATGTCGAGCACGACGCCGCCATCCAGCGGCACGCATTGCCCGTAATTGCCCGTCCCGCCGCCACGCACCGTGACGGGCACGCGCCGCGCGCGGCAGGCGGCGAGGATCCGCAGAACCTCATCCTCGTTCTTCGGCCGCGCCAGCAATTCGGCCGACTTGCCGTCCAGGCGCTGCTTCAGGATCGGGCTGTACCAGTAGAAGTCGCGGCTTTTCTGCCGCAGCAGGGCGCGATCGGTCGCGAGCTCGATCCCATCGAGCTCGGCGGCAAGGGCAGGAATGTCATGCATCGGGGTTGGGCTCGTTCGACAACCAGCCATCGACGTCGAAGGCGGAGACCTGCTGCCACAGCTCGCTCATGCGGGCGGCGGCGAAATCCAGGATCTCCTCGCCCTGCGCGGCGGTGGCGCGGGAGGCATCGCCGACGGCGCCGGCGGGGTTGAGGTCGTGCGCCTGCCAGGCCAGCGGCGCGCCGGCGGGCGGGGCCATGCGCGGGGCCGCGTTGCTCGCGCCCTGCCAGCGGCTGACGAAGTTCCTGGCCTTGTCCATGTTCACCAGCTGCGGCGTCAGCGCCAGCATCACGGCGGTCTCGTCGCGGCCGGCATGGATGCCGAAGGTGCCCTCGATCGGGTCCTTCTGGCTCTCGGGCTTGCCCATCCGCGCCCACATCGCGTTCACGACGAACAGGTTCGACTGGATGCGGATGCGCCGCGCCGCGATGTCGAGTGCTGCGACATTTCCGCCATGGCTGTTCACGAAGACCAGCCGCCTCACGCCGGCGCGCGCAACAGCCGCGCCGATATCGGTCACCAGTGCGATCAGTGTCTCGGCACTGGTGGTGATCGTGCCCGGGAAGCGCAGATGCTCGACCGAGAGGGCGACGGATTGCGTCGGCAACACCAGCACCGGCAGGTCCTTCGGGATCACCGAAAGGGTGCGCGCCACGACCCCCTGGTTGATCGTGGTGTCCACCGAGACGGGCAGATGCGGCCCGTGCTGCTCGATGCTCGCCACCGGCAGCACCGCGACCGTGTTGGGGGGCAGGTCGCGGAAGGCAGGCCAGGGCAGGTCCTGCCAGTAGCGGGTGGGGAGCATCGGCACCTCTCGGGGGGAAGCCTCAGGCCAGCTTCAGGTCGGAGGCCGGGGGCAGGAAGGACGGATCGTAGATATCGGATGCCGCCATCGGGCGCGAGATGCCGAAGGCCTCCCGCACGGAATCGACCGAGCGTTGCAACCTTGTCATGTCCACGCGCCCGAAGCCGTTCTGGCGGACATGCTGGGTGAAGGTGAGGCGTTCCAGCGACATGCGAAGCCGCTCGGTCTCCAGCGCGACATCGGTCAGCGGCTCGCGCCGGCGCATGTTCATGATGGCGCCCTGCGTGTCGGCCAGGCTGTCGTATTGCGCGCGGATCAGGCCGCGGATCAGCCCCGTGACGGCGCGCGGATTGGCCTGCGCCCAGCGTCGCGTGGTGATCAGCGAGGTCGAGTAGAAATCGGCGCCGACATCGCTGAACAGCATCGTCACGATGTCCTGTTCCGGAATGCCGAGGCCGCGCAGCGAGAAGATGCCGGAGGTGATGAAGCCCGTGATGGCGTTCACCCGTCCCTGCGCCAGCATCGGCTCCCGCAGCTGCGGCGTCACGGTCTGCCAGCGGATGGACGCCGCGTTGATGCCCGCGCCCTTCGCGAAGGCGGGGAAAAGCTGCCGTCCCGCGTCGCTTTCCGGCGAGGCGATGAGCTTGCCTTCCAGGTCCTTCGGCGTGCGGATGTTTTCGCGCCGCAGCGACATCACGGCCAGCGCGGTCGCGTCATAGATGATGAAGGGCGTGAACAGGTCGATCTCCGGCCGTTCCAGGCGCAGCCGGATGGTCGGGTTCAGGTCCGCCACGCCCACATCATAGGCGCCGGAGGAGATCTTCACCGGCACGTCGCCCGAGCCGAAGCCGCGGTCCATGGTGACGTTCAGCCCGGCCTCGCGGAAATAGCCGCGGTCGAGCGCGAGCAGGAAGGCCGCCTGCGGCCCCTGGAAGGCCCAGTCCAGGCTGAAGCGCACATCCAGCAGCGCTTGGGCATGGACAGCCGGGGCGGCGAGGCCGGCGGCGGAGGCCCCGAACAGGGCAAGGGCGTGACGGCGGCGCATGGTGGTCCTTCCGGGAAAGCGTTAGGCGCGCCTCAGTGGCAAGGCCCTGGGGGACAAGCAAGGTCCGGACCACCCGCTGGGTGCGTCCCGGCATGGCATTTCGGCAGATGTGGCATAAAAAAGAGGCAGGCTGCCCTGCCTCTATGCGCTTTCGTGCGTCACGGGGGGCTGATGCGAACCTAGTCTGGGGCAGGGCGCGGCGCAGCCTGCCCGCGGATCGCTGTGCCCTGCGCTGCCTCCCCCCACTCTTGGGGGGAGGCAGCGGGCCGGTGGCTACAGACCGGCCTGGGACACGAACTTCGTGTTCAGATACGCCTCGATCGCCTCGGACCCGCCTTCGGACCCGTAGCCGCTGTCCTTCACCCCGCCGAAGGGCACTTCCGGCAGCGCCAGGCCGAGATGGTTGATGGTCATCATCCCCGTCTCCACGCGCGATGCGATGGCATTTGCCGTCTTGGCGCTGCGCGTGAAGGCGTAGGAGGCAAGGCCGAAGGGAAGGCGGTTCGCTTCCTCCACCACCTCATCCAGGTCGCGGAAGGGCGCGATCATGGCGAGCGGGCCGAAGGGCTCCTCATTCATCATGCGGGCATCCTTGCCGACCCCGGTCAGCACCGTGGGCTGGTAGAAATAGCCCTTGTTGCCGATCCGCTCGCCGCCGGTGTGGACTTGCGCGCCCTTCTGGCGGGCATCGGCCACCAGCCCTTCGACCCAGGGAACGCGCCGGTCATGCGCCAGCGGGCCCATCTGCGTATCGGCGGCCATGCCGTCGCCCACCTTCACGCCCTGGGCCAGCTTCGTGAACGCCTCGACGAAGGGGGCGTAGAGCTTTTCCTGCACCAGGAAGCGGGTGGGAGAGACGCAGACCTGGCCGGCATTGCGGAACTTCGCCGCCGCCAGCGTCTTCGCGGCGTGCTCCAGGTCGGCATCGTCGAAGACAATGGCCGGCGCATGGCCGCCAAGCTCCATCGTCGCGCGCTTCATGTGCTGCCCGGCCAGCGCCGCCAGGTGCTTGCCGATGGGCGTCGAGCCGGTGAAGGTGATCTTGCGGATCACCGGATGCGGGATGAGGTATTCGCTGATCTCGGCCGGCGAGCCATAGACCAGGTTCGCAACGCCGGCCGGCAGTCCGGCATCGGCAAAGGCGCGGATCAGAGCGGCCGGAGAGGCGGGCGTGTCCTCCGGCCCCTTCACGATGATGGAGCAGCCGGTGGCAAGCGCGGCCGAGAGCTTGCGGACCACCTGGTTGATCGGAAAGTTCCACGGCGTGAAGGCCGCGACCGGGCCCACCGGTTCCTTCACCACCAGCTGGTAGACGCCTTCGGCGCGCGCGGGCACGACGCGGCCATAGGCGCGGCGGGCTTCCTCGGCGAACCAGTCGATGATGTCGGCGGCCGCCATCACCTCGACCTTCGCCTCTGGCAGCGGCTTGCCCTGTTCCAGCGTCATCAGCCGCGCCGTCTCATCCGCGCGGGAGCGGAAGATGTCGGCGGCCTTCCGCATCAGCTTGGCGCGATCGAAGGCCGAGACCTTCTTCCACAGGGCGAAGCCCTTCGCGGCCGCGTCCAGCGCTTCGTCCAGATCGTCCTTGCTGGCATGGGCGACGGTGCCGATGACCTCCTCGGTCGCCGGGTTCAGGACCGGGATGGTGCGGCCGGAGCGCGCCGGGCGCCACGTGCCGGCGATGAAAAGCTGCGTGTCCTGGTACATGCGTTATCCTCCTCGCGGTGGGGCGGAGAGTAGGACGGCGGGGCGCGAAGGGGAACCGGGCGGGCAGCCGGTCGCGCCCCCTCCCTCCCGCGCTTCGCGGGAGAGGGACATCAGCGCAGCCTGCTTAGCCCTCCGCGGCACAGGCGAGAGCCATGGGC
>JBIIRI010000104.1:0-12591 GCA_044341625.1 Roseomonas sp. | reverse complement strand
ACCACATGGGCGGGAAGGTGCCGTGGTGGGGACGCGGGTGGAAGGGGGGCGGGTCTGCGAGCAGGCTGCTCGTGCCCCCACCCCAATCTGCTGCGCCTGCCCCCCTCTCCCGCTTGCGGGGGAGGGGGGCAGGCGCAGCGAGGGCGGGTGGGGGCGCGACCGACCGGGCCAGAACAGCGCCTGTATCCCGAAACGCAGTCGCGCCCCCTCCCCACCCCTCCCCCGCAAGCGGGGGAGGGAGCAGGTCGCGCCAATCCCCTCTCCCGCAAGGCGGCGGGGCACCACCGACCTTCCCCCACGGCTCCCGCCCCTTGCGGTCCAGGCGGCGCCGACGCAGCTTCGCCCCCATGGCACGCACGCTGTTCGACAAGATCTGGGACGCCCATGTGGTCCATCGGCGCGACGATGGACTCTGTCTGCTGTATGTCGACAGGCACTACTTCCACGAGGGCAGCTTCCACGCCTTCAACATGCTCCGCGCGCGGGGGCTCAAGGTGCGGCGGCCGGACCTCACCTTCGGCTTCGGCGATCACTACGCCCCCACCCGCGCCCGCACGACGAGCGCCATCGCCGACCCCGAGATCCGCGGCATCATCGAGACCTTCGAAGCCAATGCGAAGGCCGCCGGCATCCGCGCCTTCGATCTGGCGGACCCGATGCAGGGGATCGTGCATGTGGCGGGGCCGGAGCTCGGCCTGACCCTGCCGGGGATGACGGTGGTCTGCGGCGACAGCCACACATCGAGCCACGGCGCGCTCGGCGCGCTGGCCTTCGGCATCGGCGCGTCCGAGGTCGCGCATGTGCTGGCGACCCAGACCATCTGGCAGTCGAAGCCGCGCCAGATCCGCGTGACCTTCGATGGCCAGCTGCCGGCGGCCAGCACGGCGAAGGACATGGCGCTGGCGCTGATCGCAGCCATCGGCACGGGCGGCGCGCTGGGGGGGGCGATCGAATTCGCGGGCCCGGCGGTGCGCGCGCTGTCGGTGGAAGCGCGGCTGACGCTCTGCAACATGGCGATCGAGGCCGGGGCCCGCACCGGCATGGTCGCCCCGGATGCGATCACGGAAGCCTGGCTGGCCGGCCGCCCCTTCGCCCGCCCGGTGGACCTCGCGCCACTCCATTCCGACGCTGCCGCCAGCTTCGATGCGGAAGTGACGCTGGATGCCGCGCGCATCGCGCCGATGGCCACCTGGGGCACGAGCCCGGAGGAAGCGGTGGCGCTGGCCGGCCGCGTCCCGAAGCCCGAGGACGCGCCTGACGAAGCCCGCGCCAAGGCCTGGCGGCGGAGCCTGGAGTATATGGGCCTCACGGGTGGGGAGCGGATGGCGGATGTGACGCTGGACCGCGTCTTCCTCGGCTCCTGCACCAATTCGCGGCTGGAGGATCTGCGCGCGGCCGCCGCCGTGCTGCGGGGGCGTCGCATCGCGGTGCCGATGCTGGTCTCGCCGGGATCCTCGGCCGTCAAGCGCGCGGCGGAGGCCGAGGGGCTCGACAGCATCTTCAAGGACGCCGGCGCGGCGTGGGAGGAGAGCGCCTGTTCGCTCTGCGTCTCGATGAATGGCGACAGCGTGGGGGAAGGGGAGCGCTGCGCCTCGACCTCCAACCGGAATTTCGTGGGGCGGCAGGGGCGGGGGGCGCGGACGCATCTGGTCTCCCCGGCTTCGGCCGCGGCCTCGGCACTCGCCGGGCGGCTTGTGGCGGCGGAGGGCGTGTGATGTCTGAGCCCTTCACCACCCTGACCGCCATCGCGGCGCCGCTCGAGATGCCGAATGTCGATACCGACCAGATCCTGCCCGCGCGTTTCCTGCGCCGGCCGCGGGACGAACGCTACGCGACCTATGGCTTCCACGATCTGCGCTTCAACCCGGACGGCACGCCGCAGCCCGGCTTCATCCTGAACCGGGCGCCCTTCGACCGGGCCGGGATCCTGGTCGCGGCACGGAATTTCGGCGTCGGGTCGTCGCGGGAAGCGGCGGTCTATGCGCTGCTCGCGCTTGGCATACGCTGCGTGGTGGCGGAGAGCTTCGGCGACATCTTCTTCTCCAACGCGCTGAAGAACGGGCTGCTGCCGGTCCGGCTGCCGGAGCCGGCGGTGACGGCGCTGCGCGACCTGATCCTGGCCGTGCCGGGCACCGCGCTGACCGTGGACTTGCCCCGCAACCGGCTGAGCGCACCGGACGGGACCGCACATGATTTCGTGATCCCGCCCTTTTCGCGTGACTGCCTGCTGCGCGGGTTGGATGAGATCGGCCTGACGCTGACCCTGCTGCCGGAGATCGAGGCCTTCGAGGCGCCGGGCGACGCCCGCGATCCTTAACTTGACCTCTCCCGCTGCATGGGCTGCGGTGGCAATAATGCCGAGATGAGAATGATGCGAACGGTCCGCGCCTTCCTTGCCACCCTGCCGGCACTGATCCTCGCCCCGGCGCCCCTCCTGGCGCAGCCGGGGCCGCAGGGGCCGCCGGCCGTCGGCGTCATCACCGCCGAAAGGCGGCCGGTGACCGAAAGCACCGAATTCGTCGGCCGCGTCGAGGCGATCGACCGCGTCGATCTCCGCGCGCGCATCACCGGCTTCCTCGATGAACGCAGCTTCCGCGAAGGCCAGGAAGTGGCCGCCGGGGCGCCGCTGTTCCGCATGGAACGCCCCCCCTTCGAGGCGCAGGTGGCCCAGGCCGGCGCGCAGGTGGCCTCGGCCGAGGCGGAGTTGAGCAACGCCAATATCCAGCTGGCCCGCGCGCGCGAATTGGTGCGGACCCAGGCCGGCACCCAGGCCCGGGTGGATGACGCGACCGCCGCGCAACGCGCAGCCCAGGCCGCCCTGCTCGGCGCCCAGGCGCAGCTGCGGGTGGCGAACATCAACCTCGGCTACACCGAGATCGCGGCGCCCTTCGCCGGCAAGATCGGGCGATCCAACTTCTCTCCCGGCGCGGTGGTGGGGCCGGATTCGGGGCCGCTGGCGACGCTGGTCAGCCAGGACCCGATGCGCGTGGCCTTCCCCGTCAGCCTGCGGCTGGGCGTGGAGCTGCGCGACCGCTTCGAAGGGCGTGGCGGTGCGCAGGCCGTTGTGGTCCGCATCCGCCTGGTGAACGGACAGATCTTCGACCAGCCCGGCCGGATCGAATTCATCGACACCCAGGTGAATCGCGACACCGACACGCTGCTGATCCGCGCCGTCCTGCCCAACCCGCCGCGCCGCGTGGCCGGCCCGACCGGCGACCCCGAGCGTCAGCTGATCGACGGCATGTTCGTGAATGTCTTCGTCGAAGGGGCGGAGCCGGTGCCGCAGGTGGTGATCCCGCGCTCTGCCGTGTTGCAGGACCAGCAGGGCAATTTCGTGCTCGTTGTTGGGCAGGGCAACCGCGCGGAACGGCGCGGCGTGACACTCGGCCGCAGCATCGCCGACCAGGTGGTGATCGAGCGCGGGCTGGAGGGTGGGGAGACGGTGGTGACCGAAGGCGTGCAGCGCGTGCGCCCCAACCAGCCGGTGCAGCCCAACCCCGCCGCCGGCCCCACGGTGCGCGGCACGCCCAGCGCGCCCAGGGGTTAAGGCGCCATGATCTCCGCCGTCTTCGTCGATCGCCCGCGGCTGGCGATCGTCATCTCCATCGTGCTCACTTTGGCCGGGGCGCTGGCGCTGCTGCGGATTCCCGTCGCGCAGTTCCCGGATATCGTGCCGCCCCAGGTTTCGGTCACCACGGTCTATCCCGGCGCCTCGGCGGCGGTGGTGGAATCGACCGTCGCGCAGGTGATCGAAAGCGCGGTGAACGGCGTCGAGGGCATGATCTATATGTCGTCGAACAGCGCCAATGACGGCACCTACACCCTGTCCGTCTCCTTCGCGCTGGGCACCAATCCCGACATCGCGACGGTGAACGTCAACAACCGCGTGCAATCGGCGCTGGCGCGATTGCCGCAGGAAGTGCAGCGCGCCGGGGTGACGGTGCGGAAGCAATCCTCCGCCGTGCTGCAATTCATCGCGGTGACGAGCGAGAACCCGCAGCATGACGGGCTGTTCCTGTCGAACTACATCACCATCAACATGCTGGACCGCCTGGCGCGCGTGCCGGGCATCGGCCAGGTCTCGATCTTCGGCGCCATGGATTACTCCATGCGGATCTGGTTCGAGGTGGACCGGCTGATCAGCATGAACCTGACGCCATCCGACGTGATCCAGGCGATCCAGGCGCAGAATGTGCAGGCCGCCGTCGGGCGCATCGGCGCGCAGCCGATCTCCGACGACCAGCAGTACCAGATCAACCTCCAGACCCAGGGGCGGCTGGCGACGGCGGAGGAATTCGGCAACATCGTGGTCCGCGCCAGCCCCGACGGGTCGCTGCTGCGCGTGCGGGACGTCGCGCGGATCGAACTCGGCGCGGCGCGGATGGACACGGAAAGCCGGCTGAACGGCAAGCCTGCCGTCACGCTCGGCACCTATCTCTCGCCCGGCGCCAATGCGGTGACGACGGCGGGCGCCCTGTCGCGCACGCTGGACGATCTGTCGCGCCGCTTCCCGGAAGGGATGCGGACCACGGTCTTCTACGACACCTCCACCTTCGTCGTGGACACGATGCATGAGGTCATCAAGACCCTGCTCGAGGCCTTCGTGCTGGTGGTCATCGTGGTGCTGCTGTTCCTGGGCAATGTCCGGGCGACGATCATCCCCGTGATCGCCGTGCCGGTCAGCCTGATCGGCACCTTCGCGGTGCTGCTGGCCGCCGGCTTCTCGGCCAACACCGTCAGCCTGCTGGCGATGGTGCTGGCCATCGGCATCGTCGTGGACGACGCCATCGTGGTGGTCGAGAATGTCGAGCGCGTGATGGAGGAGGAACCCCACCTCACCCCCGCCGAGGCGACCAAGAAGGCGATGGGGCAGATCACCGGCCCGATCGTTGCGATCACGCTGGTGCTGCTATCGGTCTTCGTGCCGGTGGGCTTCATCCCCGGCCTGTCGGGCGTTCTGTTCGCGCAATTCGCGGTCACGGTCTCGGTCGCCATGATCATCTCCGCGATCAATGCGCTGACGCTGTCGCCGGCGCTCTGTGCGGTGTTCCTCAAGCCGCATCACGGGCCGCGCAAGGGCGTGCTGGCCACCGTGATGCGGGGCATCGACTGGGTGCGCGACCGCTATGGCGACATCGTCGCGCGGCTGGTCCGCATCTCCTCTGTCTCGCTGGTGCTGACGGCGGTCTTCGCGGGCGGGACCTGGTGGCTTTCGGCCAAGACGCCGCAGGGATTCCTGCCCGAGGAAGACCAGGGCGCCTTCTTCGTGCAGATGCAGCTGCCCCAGGGCGCCAGCCTGTCGCGCACCCGCGCGGCGGTGGAGCAGGTGGAGCAGATCGTTGCGCCGACGCCCGGCGTCGCCAGCGTGCTGTCCATCGTTGGCTTCAGCCTGATGGACAATGGCGCGCAATCCAACGCCGCCTTCCTCGTCGTCCGCATGAAGCCTTTCGAGGACCGGACGACGGCGCAGGAGAGCGTCTTCGCCGCGATCCGCACAGTCTTCGGCGCTACGCAGCAGGTGCTGGCGGCGAACACCTTCGCCTTTAACATCCCGCCCATCATCGGCTTGGGCACTGGCGCCGGCTTCCAGTACCAGCTGCAGAATCTGGAAGGCCGCCCGCCGGAGGAGATGGCGAGCGCCATGCTCGGCATGGTCGTCGCCGCCAACCAGGACCCGCGCCTGGCGCGCGTCTTCTCGACCTTCGCGGCGAATACGCCATCGCTGTTTCTGGATGTGGATCGCGACAAGGCGCAGGCGCTCGGCATCCGCATCAGCGACATCTTCACCGCGCTGCAGACCACGCTGGGCGGCTTCTATGTCAACGACTTCAACATCTATGGCCGGTCCTGGCAGGTGAACATCCAGGGCGAGGCGCGGGACCGCGACGATATCCCCGACCTCTGGCGCATCCATGTCCGCAGCAGCCGCGGAGAGATGGTGCCGCTGCGCTCCATCGCCGAGATCCGCATCGTGCTGGGGCCGCAGACGATCAATCGCTACAACAATGTCCGCTCCGTCTCGATCAGCGGCGCGCCGGCGCCCGGCATTTCCTCGGGCGATGCGCTGGCGGCGATGGAGGCCTTGTCGGATCGCGTGCTGCCGCAGGGCTATGACTTTGAATGGACCGGCACTGCCTTCCAGGAAAAGCAGGCGAGCGGGCAGACCGCGATGATCCTCGCGCTGGCGATCCTGTTCGCCTACCTGTTCCTGGTCGCGCTGTATGAAAGCTGGGTGATCCCGGTGCCTGTGCTGCTGTCCATCGCGGTGGGCGTGCTGGGCGCCTTCGTGGCGCTGGTGGCCACGGGGTTGGCGCTGGATGTCTATGCGCAGGTCGGGCTGGTGGTACTGATCGCGCTGGCGGCTAAGAACGGCATTCTCATCGTCGAATTCGCGAAGGAGCAGCGGGAAGCCGGGGTGCCGATCCGGGAAGCTGCGGTGCTGGGCGCGCGCTTACGCTTCCGCGCGGTGATGATGACCTCCGTCGCCTTCATCCTGGGCCTGGTGCCGCTCATCATCGCGACGGGCGCGGCCTCGGCGTCCCGCCGGGCGGTGGGCACGCCGGTCTTCGGCGGCATGCTGGCGGCGTCGCTGATCGGCATCTTCATGATCCCGATGCTCTATGTCGTGTTCCAGACGCTGCGGGAGAAGGTGAAGGCCCGCTTCCGGCGCGTGTGACCGGCCGGGGCGCGCGACGTCCCCGCCCGGCCAATGGCCGGGCTGGAATCGCGCGCAAGAGCTTGAAAGGATTGGAGCGGGCGGGGGGAATCGAACCCCCGACATTCAGCTTGGGAAGCTGACGTTCTACCTCTGAACTACGCCCGCATAACCGACTACCCTTTTATCCGGAGGCGCCCCGGCGGGCAAGGCATAGGGCTGGGGTCGACATCCTCGCGCTTGGCACGGCAAGTGCTTACCTTTCTTCCCATGCAAAGACGCACCCTGCTGGCCGGCCTTGCCGCCGGCGCCCTCGCTCGTCCCTCCCTGGCCTTCGCGCAGGCCTGGGCGCCGTCCCGGCCTGTCACGCTCGTGCTCGGCTTCCCGCCGGGTGGCGCCTCGGATGCCGCGGTTCGGATCATTCAGCCTTATTTGCAGGCAGCGCTGGGCCAGAGCGTGGTGGTGGACAACCGCGCCGGCGCGGGCGGTAATCTCGGCGCCCAGGCCGTCGCGCGCGCGGTGGCGGATGGGACGACGATCGGCTCGGCCAATATGGGCACGCTGGCGGTGAACCCGTCCCTGGTGCGGAACATGGGCTTCGACCCGATGGTCGATCTTGCCCCCGTCTCCATGATCTTCAACGCGGTCAATGTGCTGGTCTGCCCGGCCAACCGGCCCTTCCGGTCGGTGGCCGACATCGCCGCCGCCGCCAAGGCGCGGCCCGAGACCATCACCTATGGCACCGGCGGCGTCGGCTCGCCCGGTCATCTCTGCGGCATCCTGTTCGACCACCTGGCGGGCACCAAGACGGTCGCGGTGCCCTATCGCGGCGGCGGGCCGCAGATCCTGGCGGCGCTGGCCGGCGAGCATGATTTCGGCTTCTCGCCGCTGGGCACCGTGCTCGGCCACATCCAGGCTGGCACGCTGCGCGCGCTGGGCGTCGCGACGACGACCCGCGCGGCGGAACTGCCCGATGTGCCCACCATGGCCCAGGCCGGGCTCGCGGGTTTCGAGGTGCTGAACTGGGACGGCATCATTCTCCCCCGCGCCACCCCCGCGCCCATCGTCGCCCGGATCGGAGAGGTGGTGCGCGCGACGCTGGCCGATCCGGAGGTCGTCACCGCCTTCAAGCGACGGGGGCTGGAGGCCTGGCCGACCACGTCGCAGGCGATGGCCACGCAGCTCGCCGCCGATGCCGCGAAGTGGCAGCCGCTGATCCGCGCCGCCGGGATCGAGCCGAGCTGACCGGACTTCCCCGATAGGGACGAAAGAAGAAGGCCCGGCGGATCGCTCCGCCGGGCCTTCCGCATTGCCGGTGGCTTGCGCCGTAGCTGGCCTAGTGACTCGCCGCCGCTGTGGCGGTGGCGATGATCCAGGCCGCCGATGCGGCATCGGCCGAACTGCAATGAGACACTGGATCACCTCCTTTCGGTTGTTGAAGACTGGTGGAAGGGTGGCGGGATCGCGGGCCGGGCGCAAGGGAATTCGCCGGCGCGCGGCGCGCTGTCAGTCGCGCATTTCGGTCATGAAGACCTTCTGCGCCACCTGCCACCGTCCCTCGATCTTCAGCAGCGACAGCAGGTCGGTGAAGAAGCGCGGCGGGATGGCGCAGCGCAGCTTCACATGCGCCATGGCTGGCCCGATCTGCTCGATGGCGAGGATCTCATCCGCCCGCGCCAACCCGCGCGCTTGCGGCGAGGGCCGGTTCCGCACCGCGTCCAGCCAGGCGTCGCGCGGGACGATCTTCAGCTCCCCATCCTGCCATTGCGTCAGCGCGCTGGTCGGGTGGAAGACGGCGGCGAGCTTGTCGGCATCGCCTTCGTACAGACCGTCCAGATAGGTCTGCACCGCCGCGCGGATCGCCTGCCCGTCATCCATCGCCTGATCTCCTTCAGCTGGCGGTCAGCCGCCCTTGGCCTTGCCGCGCAGCACATGCTTCTGGATCTTGCCGGTGCTGGTCTTCGGCAATTCCTCGAACATCACATGGCGCGGCACCTTGTAGCTGGCCAGATGCTGCTTGCACCAGGCGATCAGCTCCTCCGCCGTCGCGCTCATGCCAGGGCGAAGCTCGATGAAGGCGCAGGGCGTCTCGCCCCATTTCTCGTCCGGGCGCGCGACCACCGCCGCGACGGCGACGGCGGGATGCTTGTAGAGCGCATCCTCCACCTCGATGGAGGAGATGTTCTCCCCGCCCGAGATGATGATGTCCTTCGAGCGGTCCTTCAGCTGGATGTAGCCATCCGGATAGGTCACGGCGAGGTCGCCGGTGTGGAACCAGCCGCCGTCGAAGGCTTTTCGGGTCGCCTCCGCGTCCTTCAGATAGCCCTTCATCACGACATTGCCGCGCATCATCACCTCGCCCATCGTCGCGCCATCGGCGGGGAGCGTGGTCATCGTCTCCGGGTCCATCACGGCGAGCGATTCCAGCGCGATGTAGCGCACGCCCTGGCGCGCCATGAGCCCGGCCTGTTCCGGCGCGGGCTTCGTATTCCAGGCCGCGTGCCATTCATTGACGACGGAGGGGCCGTAGCATTCCGTCAGCCCATAGACATGGCACACGGCGAAGCCGGCGGATTTCATCGCGGCGAGCACGGCTTCGGGCGGCGGCGCGCCGGCGACGACGAATTGCACCTGGTGCGGCAGGGCGTGCTTCTCGGCCTCCGGCGTCGCGAGCAGCGTCGACATCACGATGGGCGCGCCGCACATATGCGTCACACCCTCCGTCGCCATCAGTCGCCACATGTCGGCGCCGCGCACGGCCCGGAGGCACACATGCACGCCGGCCTGCGCGGTGACGGTCCAGGGGAAGCACCAGCCGTTGCAATGGAACATCGGCAGCGTCCAGAGATAGACGGGATGCTTGCCCATCCCCGCGCTCAGCACATTGCCGATCGCCAGCAGCTGCGCGCCGCGATGGTGATAGACCACGCCCTTCGGCCGTCCCGTGGTGCCCGATGTGTAGTTCAGCGCGATCGCGTCCCATTCGTCGCCGGGCATCACCCAGGGCCAGGCGGCGTCGCCGGTGGCCAGGAACGCCTCGTAGTCGGTGGCGCCGTCCAGCCGGTTCGCGCGCGCGGCCTCGCTGGCCTCCGGGTCGTCCACCTCGATCACCAGCGGCTTCGCGGCGGATTGGGTCAGGGCCATTCGCAGCAGCGGCACCAATTCCCGGTCCACGATGACCACCTTCGCTTCCCCATGGTCCAGGCAATAGGCGATGGTCCCGGCATCGAGCCGCGTGTTGAGCGTGTTGAGCACACCGCCCGTCATCGGCACGCCGTAATGGCATTCCAGCATGGCCGGCGTATTCGGCAGCAGCGCGGCCACCGTGTCGCCGCGCGCGATGCCGGCTTGCGCCAGCGCATGCGCCAGCTTCACGCAGCGGTCGCGCAATGCGCGGTAGGTCCGGCGCAGCGCGCCATGCACCACGGCGGTGTTGTCGGGATAGACCTGCGCGGCGCGTTCCAGGAACAGCAGCGGTGTCAGCGGCTGGTGGTTGGCCGGGTGGCGGGGCAGGGCGTCGTAATCGGCGGCGGCCATGGTCTAGCGATCTCTCCAGACGGGCGGGCGCTTGGCCAGGAACGCGCCGATCCCTTCGATCGCGTCCTCGGCCAGCAGGTTTTCGGTCATCACGGCGGCACAGTGTTCATAGGCCTGGTCCAGCGGCAAGCCGCGCTGGCGATGGAAGGCGGCCTTGCCCAGCCGGACCGTATGGGCGCTGCGCGAAGCGATCCCGCGCGCGAGGTCCATCGTGGCCGTGGCGAGGTCGTCATGCGGCACCACGCGGTTCACCAGCGCGATCCGTTCGGCATGATCGGCGCCGATCATCCCGCCGGTCAGCAGCATCTCCATCGCAGGCTTGGCGGCCACCGCGCGGGACAGCGCGACGGCGGGCGTCGAGCAGAACAGGCCGATATCGACGCCCGGCGTGCAGAACCGCGCCTGATCAGACGCCACCGCCAGGTCGCAGGTGGCGACCAGCTGGCAGCCCGCCGCGGTCGCCACGCCCTGCACCTGCGCGATCACCGGCTGCGGCAGCGCGACGATCGCCCGCATCACCTGCGCGCAGCGCCGCATCGTCGCGTCGAAGAAGCCGCGCCCGCCATCGGCATCGTCGCGATGCGCCGTGATCTCCCGCAGATCGTGGCCGGCGCAGAAGACGGGGCCTTCCGCGGCCAGGATCACCACCCGCACGCTGTCATCCGCCGCGATCCCCGCCAGCGCATCGCCCAGTGCGCCGAGCATCGCGAAGGACAGCGCATTGCGCGCGGCCGGGCGGTTGAGCGTCAGCGTCGCGACGCCGTCCAGGTCCCCGCGCAGCAGAAGCGGCGGGGCGGGCTCAGGGCTGCCCATGTCGATCAGGGCTGGTGATGCCGTCCATGTCGCCCCCTCCTCGCTCACGGTTGCTTCGCGGTCTGCTTCCAACCGCGCGCCACACTGTGCCATCCTCCGCGCCATGGCGGGAGGTCTCTGGCAGTCCTGGCGCGCGATCTTCGTTTCGGTCTCCGTCACGCGGGCGGCGGACCCGGCGCCCATGGCGATGCCCGAGGGTCCTCTCGATGCGCAGCGCTATGTCGTCTTCGACCTCGAGACCACCGGGCTCAAGCCCAGCCGCGATGACGCGATCGTGCAGATCGGCGCCGTGCTGCTGGAAGCGGGCGCGGAGGCCGCGCGCTTCGACATGCTGGTCAATCCCGGCCGCCCCATCCCGCCCGCCTCCACGCGCTACCACGGCATCACCGATGCGATGGTCGCCCGCGCGCCTGGCGTGGCGGAGGCCGTGGCGGCGTTCCGCGATTTCGCGGCGGGCGCGGTGCTGGTCGCGCACAATGCCGCTTTCGACCTGACGGCGCTGCGGGCCGCCGCGCGGCGGGACGGCGCGCCGCCTTTGGCCAATCCCGCCCTATGCTCGATGCTACTGGCCCGCTGGCTGGAACCGCGGGAGCCAGACCTGTCGCTCGATGGGTTGTGTGGGCGGATGGGGCTGGTGATCGATGCGCGCCACCAGGCGCTGGGCGATGCGCGCGCCACGGCGGCGCTGTGGATGCGGCTGCTGGCGCGGGCTTCCGCCAGCGGCGTGACGGGGCTGGCGGACCTGGCCGCGCGCAGCCGCATGGCCGAACGGATGGAAGACGCCGCGCAGCACTTTTAGCGCCTTCACCAAAGCGAGCCGGTCAGCTCCGCCTGAGTTGCTTTCGCGAAGCTTCGCACCGCCTTCAGCGCGTCCTTCAGCGCCACGCGCGCCGCTTGCGGCATGGCGCCGGTATCCACCAGGTTGCCCGGCCGCAGCCCGGCCGCGAGATCGGCCAGTTGCTGGCGCAGCACCGCATCCAGCAGCGTGGCGAAGGCGGCCTGGAGCCGCGCGGCCTCGCCGGCCGAAAGCACGCCCTTCGCCGCCAGCCCTGCCAGCCGTGCCGGGGTGGCGGGGGCCGCGACGCCCGCGCGCAGCGCCGAAAGCCGCGCCGCGGCGACCAGCGGCATCAGCCCGTGCAGCTTCAGGTCGGTGCGCGTACCTGGCCCGGGCTCGTCATCCGCGAAGCCGCCCCAGAGGGTGAGCCCCACTCCCAGCCGCGCGCCCTGCGCCGCCAGCATCGCCCCCCAGGCCGGCTGTGCGGCGAGCAGCGCGATCGCCTCGGCCCGCAACGCCTCGGCCGGCGCTGCCTCCCCCCAGCCTGCGCGGAGGTCGAGGAAGATGTCCGTGAACAGCAGCGCCGCCCCGGTCCGCTTGCGCGCCCAGATGCCAAGCTGGTCGCGCCATTGCCGGCGCGTCTTCCGCCACAGCGGGTTCATCGCCATCACCCCGCCGGGGCACAGCGTGAAGCCGGCCTCCGCCAGGCCGAGGCAGAAGCGTTCCGCGACGCGGCGGAACCAGGCGTCGATGCGGTCGTGCTCGGCATCGTCGTAATCGTCCAGGATGAAGCCATTGTCCTGGTCGGGCC
>JBIIRI010000103.1:0-12602 GCA_044341625.1 Roseomonas sp. | reverse complement strand
TGGCGGCGCATCTTCGAAGCGATGTCGGATGACCCCGACTTCGAATACCTGATCGTCGACAGCACCATCATCCGCGCCCACCAGCACGCTGCCGGCGCCAAAAAGGGGGGCCTGAAGATCAGGCCCTTGGTCGCTCCCGCGGTGGCCTGAGCACCAAGATCCACCTGGCCGTCCGAGGCCTGGGCGCCCCGGTGCGCTTCGCCCTGACTGGCGGACAGCGCGGCGACTGTCCGCAAGCCTACGCCCTGATCGACGGCCTGCCTGCCGAGGTGGTCATGGCCGATGCCGCCTACGATGCCGACCCGCTGCGAAAGGCGATCGCCGCCAAGGGGGCCGTCGCGGTCATCCCCAACAATCCCTCCCGTGCTCGCAAGTACCCGCTCGACAAGCACCTCTACGCCCAGCGCCATCTGATCGAGTGCTGCTTCAGCAAGCTCAAGCAGTTCCGTCGCGTCGCCACGCGCTTCGAGAAGACCGCACGCAACTACCTCGCCGTCGTCACTCTCGCCGCCACCGTCCTGTGGCTCAGATAAGTGTCCACAGAACCTAGGGTCCAAACCCAATCAGACCCCAGGCGGATGCCACGCGGGACCGGCCAGGCGCCCGGCAGATGATTGAGTCTGGACCCTACGCCACGCTCTCGAACAGCACCATGCGGTGGCCCTGGTGGCGGAACTCGCCCGCCTCGCGCATGCCGATATCGGCCAGCACGCCGCGCGACGCCATGTTGCTCTCCCGCGCCACGGCGATGATGCGCTTGAGGCCCGCGCGGTGGCCGAATTCCAGGGCCGCCGCCGCGGCTTCCCGCGCATAGCCCTTGCCCCGGCATTCCGGCCACAACGCGAAACGGAGCGCGACGCCGCGCCCGTCGGGGCGTTCCATGAGCCCGGCGATGCCGAGGAACTCGCCCGTCGCGCGTTCGAAGACGCTCCAGGTGCCGTAGCCGCGCACCAGCCAGAACTCCATGTCGTCCTCGAGCTCTTCCTTCGTGCGCTCGGGGCTGCGGGTGCCGTGCAGCATGAAGCCGAAGACGCGCTCATCGGCCTTCAGGCGGATCAGGTCCGGCAGGTGCTCCCGGCCCGGCGGCAGCAGCGATAGCCGCGCGGTCGTCAGCGTGCGCGGGGCGCTGTGCAGGGCGGAGATCAAGCGGGCTCCAGCCGGATGGCGAAGCCGGCGCCTTCGGGGAGGAATTCGGCGAAGCCGGTGGCGATCCGCGCATCGGGGCGCGCGCGGTGCAGCGCGCGGAACAGCGCGTCCGGACTGCCAGGCGCGGGAAAGCGCCGCTTCATGGCCCCGACCTCGACCAGCGCGCGGGCGATCACCTGGGCGCAGTTGCCGCCGACGGCGAAGAAGCGCGGCGGGCGGGCGGCGATCTCGGCCCAGGCGCGCACGAAGCCTTCCGCCGCGTCGCGGCCGACTTCCACGATGCAGAAGGTGGTCGGGCAGCGGCGGGCGCGGGCTTCCTCCGCCAGCATGTATTCGGGCCGGTCGTTCAGCAGCGCCCGCGCATCGCGCACCATCCCCGGCGCGATGATGGCCAGGCGCCGGTCGCGGCGGGTGCGGGCGTAGTAGCCCACCGGCACGCCGCCCGGCAGGATCGCATCCGCGTGCCCGCCTTCATCCGTGCTGCGGATGTCGGGGCCGGCCTTGTAGCGGCAGGCGATGCCGATCTCGGTCGCGCCGACGCGCAGGAAGGTGAGCGCCGGGTGCGAGCCCGGCGCCGATACCCCAGCCAGCTGCATGGCAGCCTACCGGGCGAGAGGCCGGTACTTGATGCGGTGCGGCTGGTCCGCCGCGGCACCCAGGCGCCGGCGCTTATCGGCCTCATAGGCCTCGAAGTTACCCTCAAACCATTCGACATGGCTGTCGCCTTCGAAGGCCAGGATATGCGTGGCCAGGCGGTCGAGGAACCAGCGGTCGTGGCTGATCACCACCGCGCAGCCCGCGAAATCCTCCAGCGCGTCTTCCAGCGCGCGCAGCGTGTCGATGTCGAGGTCGTTGGTCGGTTCGTCCAGCAGCAGCACATTGTGCTCGCGCTTCAGCATCTTCGCGAGGTGGACGCGGTTGCGCTCGCCGCCCGACAGCACGCCGACCCGCTTCTGCTGATCCGCGCCCTTGAAGTTGAAGGCCGCGACATAGGCGCGCGAGGGGATGGTCTTCTTGCCGATGGTGATCTGGTCCATCCCGTCGGAGATTTCCTGCCAGACGGTCTTGTTGTCATCCAGGCTGTCGCGCGACTGGTCGACATAGCCGAGCTTCACGCTGTCGCCGATCGTCAGCTTGCCGCCATCGGGCTGTTCGACGTTGGTGATCATCTTGAACAGCGTGGACTTGCCCGCGCCGTTCGGCCCGATGATGCCGACGATGCCGCCCGGCGGCAGCTTGAAGTTCAGGTCGTCGATCAGCAGGCGGTTGCCATAGCCCTTTCGCAGGTGCTCCGCCTGGATGACCAGGTTGCCGAGGCGGGGCGCGGGGGGGATGACGATCTCGGCCTCGCCCGGGCCCTTTTCCTGGCTCTTGGCGAGCAATTCCTCATAGGCCGCGATACGCGCCTTGGACTTCGCCATCCGCGCGGCGGGGCTGCGGCCCATCCATTCCTGTTCGCGCGCAAGCTGGCGCTGGCGGGTGCTTTCCTCCCGCTCCTCCTGCTGCAGGCGCTTGCGCTTCTGGTCCAGATACGCCGAGTAGTTGCCCTGGTAGGGGAAGCCGCGGCCGCGATCGACCTCGAGAATCCAGTTGGTCACGTTGTCGAGGAAGTAGCGGTCATGCGTCACGATCAGCACGGCGCCGCGATAATCCTTCAGCGTCTGTTCCAGCCAGGCGACGCTTTCGGCGTCGAGGTGGTTCGTCGGCTCGTCCAGTAGCAGCAGGTCGGGCTTCTCCAGCAGCAGCTTGCACAGCGCCACGCGCCGGCGCTCACCGCCCGAGAGGTGCCCCACCGGGCTGTCGAAAGGCGGGCAGCGCAGGGCATCGAGCGCGATCTCGATGCGGCGGTCGATCTCCCAGCCCTCGGCGGCGTCGATCTTCTCCTGCAGCTCGGCCTGTTCGGCGAGCAGGGCGTTCATCTCCTCCTCCGACATCTCCTCGGCGAATTTCTCGGAGATCTCGTTGAAGCGGCGGAGCTGGGCCGACAGCTCGGTGAAGGCCTCCATCACGTTTTCGCCGACCGTCTTGTCGGGGTTCAGCTGCGGCTCCTGCGACAGGTAGCCGACCCGCGCGCCTTCCGCCGCCCAGGCCTCGCCGCCGAATTCCTTGTCCTGGCCGGCCATGATCCGCATCAGCGTGGACTTGCCGGCGCCGTTCGGGCCGAGCACGCCGATCTTCACATCGGGGAGGAAGGAAAGGGTGATGCCTTTGAACACCTCACGGCCGCCCGGGTAGGACTTCGTGAGATCCTTCATCACATAGACATACTGCCAGGCGGGCATGGTGCGGGACTTCCGGGGGAAAGGGGAGTGCCGCCTTCTATCCCGCCGGGGGCGCCGTTTCCAGCCTTGCCGGCCATGCGGCCACGTCGCCGGGGCGAAGGGGAAGGGGTGGGATGGGCCCGGAGGGACTCGAACCCCCAACCAAGCCGTTATGAGCGGCCCGCTCTGACCATTGAGCTACAGGCCCAGAGACCCTTCCCCTGTTGGCGAAACCGGCCGCCGGGCGCAAGCCCGGGGCCGGCCAGGTCCTGCTTATCCGGCCGCCTTGGCGCGCTCGATCGACTCGATCACATAGCGCCGGGCCTGCGCCGCATCCCCCCAGCCCAGGATCTTCACCCACTTGCCGGGCTCGAGATCCTTGTAGTGGGCGAAGAAGTGCTGGATCTGGTCCAGCGTGATCTGCGGCAGATGGGTGTAGTCCGTCACATGCTCATACCGCTTGGTGAGCTTCGGGGACGGCACGGCGATGATCTTCTCGTCCTGCCCGCCATCATCCTCCATCAGCAGCACGCCGACGGGGCGGACATTGATGACCGCGCCCGGCGCGATGGGGCGGGTGTTGGCCACCAGCACATCGAGCGGATCGCCATCGCCGCAGAGCGTGTGCGGCACGAAGCCGTAATTGCCGGGGTAGCGCATCGGCGTGTGCAGGAAGCGGTCCACGAACAGCGTGCCGGACGCCTTGTCCATCTCGTACTTGATGGGCTCGCCACCCACCCCGACCTCGACGATCACGTTCACGTCGTCCGGCGGGTTCTTGCCGATGGCGATATGTTCAATGCGCATGCAGCCTGGGCTCCTGGTGGCGGTCGGCGGGGGATGAACCACAAAACGGCGCCCGCCGCGAGGGCCCCCGGAACGAAGCCCCCCGGTAGCCAGGGGGGTGGGCGGGCTTGCTGGCGGCCCGATGCCTTGGTTTTGCGACCTTATTCCCGGGCAATCGCCTGATTTGTGGCGTTGCAAGCCGCCTGGGCTTCGCGCAAGCTTCCTCCGGGCCCGCGGGCCGGGCCGGGCCGACAACGCGCGCCCTCCCGCACGCGGACCCCGAGCCTGTCCCCCCGCACCCACAAAGAAATGGGGGGGTATGCGATCTTGATAACGTTATCCGTCTTGCTGATCATCGCGTTGGGCGCCTTGTCCATCGCCTATGGCGTGGTGACCGCGAAAGAGGTGCTGAGCCGCGATGCGGGCACCGCCCGCATGCAGGAGATCGCGGCGGCGATCGCGGAAGGCGCCAACGCCTATCTGAAGCGGCAATACACCACCATCGGCATCGTGGGCGCGGCGCTGTTCGTGCTGATCCTGGCCGCCTTCGGCTTCGGCGGCCACGCCTTCGCGGTGGCCATCGGCTTCCTGATCGGCGCCGTCCTGTCGGGGGCGGCGGGCTTTATCGGCATGAACGTGTCGGTCCGCGCGAATGTCCGCACCGCTCAGGCGGCGACGCAGTCGCTGGCTTCCGGCCTCGACGTCGCGTTCAAGTCGGGCGCTATCACGGGCATGCTGGTCGCAGGCCTCGCGCTGCTCGGCGTCGCGGTTTATTTCCTGGTGCTGGTGGTGATCGGCGGCTTCGCGCCGAACAGCCGCCTGGTGATCGACGCGCTGGTCGCGCTGGGCTTCGGCGCGTCCCTGATCTCGATCTTCGCCCGCCTCGGGGGGGGGATCTTCACCAAGGGTGCCGATGTCGGCGGCGACATGGTCGGCAAGGTCGAAGCCGGTATCCCCGAGGATGACCCCCGCAACCCCGCCACTATCGCCGACAACGTCGGCGATAATGTCGGCGACTGCGCCGGCATGGCGGCGGATCTGTTCGAGACCTATGCGGTGACCATGGTCGCCACCATGGTGCTCGCCGCCATCTCCTTCCCCGCGGAATGGCGCGTGGCGGGGATGCTGTTCCCGCTGGCGATCGGCGCGGTCTGCGTCGTGACCTCCATCGCGGGCACCTACTTCGTGAAGCTGCCGGCGAACAACAGCATCATGGGCGCGATGTATCGCGGCTTCATCGTCACCGGCGCCTTGTCGCTCGGGGTGTTGCTGCCGCTCTGCTACATCGCCTTCGGCACCGGCACAGTGACGGTCGGCGGCAGCAGCTTCGGCGCCTTCAGCCTGTTCCTCTGCGGCGCGGTGGGGCTGGCGGTGACGGCGGCCATCGTCTGGGTGACGGAATACTACACCGGCACCGATTTCCGCCCGGTCAAGTCCATCGCGGAAGCGTCCCAGACCGGCCACGGCACCAATGTGATCCGTGGCCTCGCGGTGAGCATGGAAAGCACGGCGCTGCCGGCGCTGATCATCATCGCGGGCGTGCTGTCGTCCTACGGTCTCGCGGGCCTCTACGGCATCGCGATCGCGACGACGACGATGCTGGCCCTGGCCGGCATGGTGGTCGCGCTCGATGCCTTCGGGCCCGTCACCGACAATGCCGGCGGCATCGCGGAGATGGCGGGCCTGCCGAAGGAAGTGCGCGTGTCCACCGATGCGCTGGACGCGGTCGGCAACACCACCAAGGCGGTGACGAAGGGCTATGCGATCGGCTCGGCGGGCCTCGGCGCGCTGGTGCTGTTCGCGGCCTATACGCAGGATCTGGCGTACTTCATCGCCAACCCGACGCTCTACCCATACTTCGCGGGGATCGGTGAACTGACCTTCAGCCTGTCGAACCCCTATGTCGTGGTTGGCCTGCTGTTCGGCGGCCTGCTGCCCTATCTGTTCGGCGGCATGTCCATGACGGCGGTGGGCCGCGCGGCCTTCGCGGTGGTGGAGGAAGTGCGCCGCCAGTTCCGCGAGAAGCCGGGCATCATGACCGGCGCCGACAAGCCCGATTACGGGCGGGCGGTCGACATGCTGACCAAGGCGGCGATCAAGGAGATGATCATCCCCTCGCTGCTGCCGGTGCTGTCGCCGATCGTGGTGTTCGTGGTGATCCTGATGATCGGCGGCAAGGCCGCGGCCTTCTCGGCCGTGGGCGCGATGTTGCTGGGCGTGATCGTCACGGGCTTCTTCGTCGCGGTGTCCATGACCACCGGTGGTGGCGCGTGGGACAATGCGAAGAAGTACATCGAGGAAGGCCATTACGGCGGCAAGGGCAGCGAGGCCCACAAGGCCGCGGTGACCGGCGACACGGTCGGCGACCCGTACAAGGATACGGCGGGCCCGGCGGTGAACCCGATGATCAAGATCACCAACATCGTCGCCCTGCTGCTGCTGGCCATGCTGGCGCATTGATGCGGCAGCCCTGAACCGAGGAGGGCCGGCGGAGCGATCCGCCGGCCCTTTTCTTTTCGTGGCCGCGATCTCGCAGCCCGCCCCACGCTGCGCTACATCCAACCGCAAGAACGTTCGGGATGAAGGGGAGCCCCGCCGTGGAGCAGGTGGATGCCGTCGTCGTCGGGGCCGGTGTGGTGGGGCTCGCCGTCGCCCGTGCGCTGGCGCTGGCCGGACGCGAGGTCCTGGTGCTCGACGCAGCCGAGGGCATCGGCACCGAGACCTCGTCCCGCAACAGTGAGGTCATCCACGCCGGCATCTACTACCCCGCCGGCAGCCTGATGGCGCGGGCCTGCGTGGAGGGGAAGCACCGCCTGTACCGCTACTGCGCCGAACGCGGCGTGCCGCACAGCAATTGCGGCAAGCTGATCGTCGCGACGACCGAGGAAGAGGCCGGCAAGCTCGAAGGCATCCGCCAGCGCGCCGCCGCCAATGGCGTGCCGGAGTTGCGCCTGCTCAGCCGCGCGGAAGCCTGCGCGATGGAGCCCGCGCTGCACTGCACGGCGGCGCTGCATTCCACCACCACCGGCATCGTGGACAGCCACGCCTACATGCTGGCGCTGCAGGGCGATGCCGAGAATGCCGGCGCCGTCTTCGCCTTCCACGCCCCCGTCACGCGCGGCCGCGCGACGGAAGACGGCATCGAGATCGAGGTCGGCGGCGCCGAGCCGATGGCGCTGCGCGCAAGGCTGCTGGTGAATGCGGCCGGGCTGCATGCGCCACGCCTTGCGCGCGCCATCGCCGGCATGCCGGAGGCGATGGTGCCGCAAGCCTATTACGCGAAGGGCAACTACTTCACCCTGGCGGGGCGTTCGCCCTTTTCGCGGCTGATCTACCCGGTGCCAGTGCCGGGCGGGCTCGGCACGCATCTGACCATCGATCTCGGCGGCCAGGCGCGCTTCGGGCCGGATGTCGAATGGGTGGACAGCATCGACTATGCAGTGGACCCGAAGCGCGGCGACAGCTTTTACGCCGCGATCCGCCGTTACTGGCCCGAGCTGCCCGATGGCGCGCTCTCGCCCGGCTATTCCGGCATCCGCCCGAAGATCGTACCCCCCGGCGCCCCGGCCCAGGATTTTTGCGTGCAAGGGCCGGGCGTCCATGGCGTCGCCGGGCTGGTCAACATGTTCGGAATCGAGAGCCCCGGGCTGACGGCGTCGCTCGCGCTGGCCGATCACGTGCTGGAAGCCTGCGGCGAGACACCCGCTGCGAAGGCGGCGTAGGCGCTGCAATCAACCGCGGGATCGCGCCGCGATCCCGCCCGCGGTCATGCGCGCAGCCGGTCCGGAATGGGCAGCCCCAGCCGGTTCGGCACCGGCCAGACCTCCCGCATCGTCCGGATCACCCGGAACCCCGCCGCGATGTAGTTGGGCAGCGCGCGCGGATGGTCGGCGGTGCAGGTGTTCACCGTCAGCACGCGCGGCTTCTCCGCCCAGGCGTCGTCGATCGCATGCCGCAGCAGGCTGCGCCCGATGCCATGCCCGATCGCATGCGGCATCAGGCCGAAATAGGCGAGGTTCGTCCCCGTCTCCCCACTCCGTCGCTCGATCTCGTAGAATCCAGCCGGTTCGCCATTCTGGTAGAGCACATGGATCGAGATGTCGGGCCGGGCCAGCAGCCCCGCGATCTCGGCATCGGGTAAGGTCCGCCGCAGCCACCACACCCAGTCGCGCCCGACGGTGTCATAGAGATACCGGTAGAACGGCACCGAGCAGCGCGGCAGGCGCAGCACGGTCGCACCCTGCGGCATCGGCGGCGCGGGGCCGTCGGGCGGGGCATCCATGCGGAGGAAGGTGACATCCACCGCGATGCGCGTCACCGGCTCACGCTGGGTTGCCGCGCCCTGCATGTCAGTTATCCAGGAAGGAGCGCAGCTTCCGCGACCGGCTGGGGTGCTTCAGCTTGCGAAGAGCCTTCGCCTCGATCTGGCGGATTCGCTCGCGCGTCACGTTGAACTGCTGGCCCACTTCTTCCAGCGTGTGGTCGGTGTTCATCCCGATGCCGAAGCGCATGCGCAGCACGCGTTCCTCGCGCGGCGTCAGGCTGGACAGCACGCGGGTGGTCGCCTCGCGCAGGTTGGACTGGATCGCGGCATCCAGCGGGATGATCGCGTTCTTGTCCTCGATGAAGTCGCCGAGGTGGCTGTCCTCCTCGTCACCGATCGGCGTCTCGAGGCTGATCGGCTCCTTCGCGATCTTCAGCACCTTCCGCACTTTTTCGAGCGGCATGCCGAGCTTCTCGGCCAGCTCCTCCGGCGTCGGTTCCCGCCCGATCTCGTGCAGCATCTGGCGGCTGGTGCGGACCAGCTTGTTGATCGTCTCGATCATGTGCACGGGGATGCGGATCGTGCGCGCCTGGTCGGCGATGGACCGCGTGATCGCCTGGCGGATCCACCAGGTCGCATAGGTGCTGAACTTGTAGCCGCGGCGATATTCGAACTTATCGACCGCCTTCATCAGGCCGATATTCCCTTCCTGGATCAGGTCCAGGAACTGCAGGCCGCGATTGGTGTACTTCTTGGCGATGGAGATCACGAGGCGCAGGTTTGCCTCGATCATCTCCTTCTTCGCCTGCGTCATGTCGCGCTCGCCGCGGCTGACGGTGGAATAGACGCGCTTGAACTCATCGACCGGCAGGCCGGTATCGCCGGCGACCTTGCCGATCTCGGCGCGCAGCAGCTCGACCTCGTCCTTCGCCTTCGTGACGAAGTTCTGCCAACCCTTGCCCTTCAGCTTCGCGAGGCCGTCGAACCAGGCCGGGTCCAGCTCATGCCCGCGCCAATTCGCGACGAATTCCTCGCGCTTGACCTTCTGGCCTTCCGCCAGCCGCACGATCTGGCCTTCGAGACCCATCAGGCGGCGGTTCAGGCCCTTGAGCTGGTCCACCAGCTCCTCGATGCGGTTGTTGTGCAGCTGCACCTTCTGCACCAGCGCGACCAGCTCGCTGCGCTGCTTTTCATAGGTCTTCTCGGACCGCTGGGAGGTCTCGCCGCCCGAAGTGTAGGCGTCCATCCGCTTGGACGAGAGCTTGTGCAGCTTGGTGTAGTTGGCCTCGATCGCCTCGAAGGCGGCCAGCGCCTCGGGCTTCAGCTTCTCCTCGAGCGCCGAGAGCGACAGGCCGAGCCCGCCTTCGCCTTCTTCGCCTTCCTCGAACTCCTCGGCCTCGGCCGGGGCGCCGGGGACGGCTTCGGGGTTGTTCGCGCCGGCGGTCGCTTCCAGGTCGATCACGTCGCGCAGCAGGATGCGGCCTTCCTTGACCGCGTCATGCCAGGCGACGATGGCCTTGAAGGTCAGCGGGCTCTCGCAGAGCCCGCCGATCATCATGTCGCGCCCGGCCTCGATCCGCTTCGCGATCGCGATCTCGCCCTCGCGCGACAGCAGCTCGACGCTGCCCATCTCGCGCAGATACATGCGGACCGGGTCGTCGGTGCGGCCTAGGGTCGCCTCATCGACATTGCCGCCCGACTCCTCGTCCTCCTCCTCCTCCTCGGCCTTCGCGACCGGCTTGGGGGGGGCGGCTTCGCCGTCTTCGCTTTCCTCGTTCTCGACGACATTGATGCCGAGGTCGGACAGCATCGCCATCGTGTCCTCGATCGTCTCGGAGGACACCTGCTCTGAGGGCAGCGCGGCGTTCAGCTCGTCATAGGTGACGTAGCCGCGCTCCTTGCCGCGGGCGACCAGCTTCTTCACCGCGGCGGACTGGATGTCGAGCAGCACGCCCTCCACCACCTCGTCGCGACCTTCGGCTGTCTCGGTGCCGTTCGCGGCCTTGGTTGCCATGCGTGACCTGCTCCGTCGTGAAGGCTCGCCACCACCCCGCCGGTGATGCGAAGCCCCTCTATACTTATGGGGTGTCCCGCGAGGGATCCTCCCCGACGCCGGTGGAAGCTTCCGCCGGCCCGTCCGTCTCCTCGTCCCATTCCCCGCGCCGAAGCGCGGCAATGGCGGTGCCGAGGCGCACCAGGCGAAGGGACGCCCGTTCCTGCCCGGCCGGATCGGTGCTTTCCGTCCAGGCCCGCAATGCCGCGGCCCGGTCTTCCAGCAGATCGGCCTCACCGCGCAGCAGCCCGAAGAAATGCCACCAACCGTCCAGCGCGTCTTTCGGCTGGGCGTCAGGCTGCGCCGCGGCGGGCAGGGACGGATCGCGCAACAGTGTTGCGACGAACTCCCCCATCCCAGCCTGGGCGAGGTGGTCCATGAGCCCCGCCGAGTCAAGCGCATGGCCCCCCGAGAGCCATGCGAGGGCCAGGTTTCTGCAGTGCGCGGCCGGCCCGGGGCCGAGATCGAGCCCGCCCAGGCTCTCCTCCACCTCCGGCAGCAGCCAGGGATGGCGCAGCGTGATGGCCATCAGTGTGGCGGCCTGGGTGGTGCGGGTGCGGGTTGGGGTGATGGCTGGCCGGGGGCGGGCGGGGGCCATCGGCTTGCGGGCGCCGCCCGGCCCCCCGCGGCCGCCCATCTGGCGGGACGGGGCGGGGCGGGTGGCCTGGAAGAAGCGATCCAGCAGCAGGCGGCGGTATTCGCCGGCCAGCGACCGGTCCTTGATGGCATCGGCCGCTTCCATCAGCCGGTTCCGCAGCGCCGCGCGCTGTTCGGGGGTGGCCATCGGCCGCCCTTCCGCGATCAGGCCGAACAGCGCATCGCCCAGGCCGCGCGCCCCATCCAGCACCGCCTGGAAGGCGCCGGGGCCGCCCTTGACGATCAGCGTATCGGGATCCTCGCCAGGCGGCAGGGTGGCGAGCTTCAGGCTGCGTTCGGGCGACATCAGGGGCAGCGCCGCTTCCGCCGCGCGGGCGGCGGCGCGCGCCCCGGCCGCGTCGCCATCGAAGCAAAGAACCGGCTCCGGCGTCAGGCGCCAGAGCTCCTCCATCTGTTCGGTGGTCAGGGCCGTGCCGAGGGGGGCCACGGCACCTGCGAAGCCCGCTTGGTGCAGGGCGATGACGTCCATATAGCCTTCGACCGCCACCACGGCGCCGCCGCGGAACGCGCCCTCCTTCGCCAGATCGAGGCCGTAGAGGCTGGTGCGCTTCTTGAACAGCACCGTCTCTGGCCCGTTGACGTATTTCGGCACGCCATCGCCGAGGATTCGGCCGCCGAAGCTGATCATCCGCCCGCGCCGGTCGCGGATGGGAAACATCACGCGGTTGAAGAACAGCTCCGTCGGCGGCCCGTCCTCGCGTTCGCGCAGCAGACCGGCTTCCAGCAACTGGTCGGGGGTGATGCCGTCTGCCTTCAGGTCGGCCACCAGCGTCCCGCGCCCGGCGCCGGACCAGCCGATGCCGAAGGCGCGGATCGTCTCCTCCGACAGGCCCCGCCGTTTCAGATAGGACAGCCCCTCCGCCCCTTCCGGCAGTCGCAGCCGGCGTTCGAAGGCGGCGCTGGCGGCGTCCAGCACGCCATGCAGGTCGCGGGCCCGCTTCTCCCGCGCCGCGGCCTCGGGCGTCGGCTTCGGGACATCGAGCCCGGCTTCGGCCGCGAGGCGTTCGACGGCTTCGGGAAAGCTCGCCCCTTCGGCCCGCATGACGAAGCTGATGGCATCGCCATGCGCGCCGCAGCCGAAGCAATGGAAATGATCGTCATAGACGTAGAAGGAGGGCGTCTTTTCCCCATGGAAGGGGCAGCACGCCTTCCAGTTCCGCCCCGAGCGCACCACCCGCGTCTTCCGCCCGATCAGGGAGGGCAGCGGGGTGCGGAGCCGGAGCTCGTCGAGAAAGGCGGGGGGCAGGGCCATGGGGGAGGGTGGTGTAGCATGGGCGGCGGATCGGCGCGCCTGGGGTGCGCGATCCGGTGCTGGGTTCGGTCGCGCCCCCACCCGGCTGCGCTACGCGCAGCCACCCTCCCCCGCTTCGCGGGAGAGGGATCAAGGGCGCACCCAACCTCCCTCTCCCGCGAAGCGGTGGAGGGTCGGGGAGGG
>JBIIRI010000102.1:0-12655 GCA_044341625.1 Roseomonas sp. | reverse complement strand
AGCAAGGTGTGGCCATCGGGCCTTGCGCGAGCGACCGCCTGGGCGCCGATCGCGCCGTTCGCCCCGCCGCGATTGTCCACCAGGACCGGCACACCCAGGCGCTGGCTGAGCGGCTCGGCCAGCAGCCGGGCTGCGAAATCCGTCGTGCCACCAGGCGCGCTGGGCACGATCAGGGTGACCGGACGCCCCGGCGTGATGTCTTGGGCGCCCGCCGGCAGGGCAGCGGTCGCGGCGGCCGCCGCGAGCAAGGCACGGCGGCTGAGGTGATGGCGCACGGTTGGCTCCGTTTGACTGGGTGTCCTGGACGTCTGCCTCGGACGCCTCGCACCGGGAGCCCACGGCGCGCGCAACCTGCCGGCCGGTGTGGCGCCGCTCCAGTCGTCATTCGGCACGGCAGGCTTCGCGGATCGGCAAGGCGCGCCGCGGCGCCGCCCCTCACCCCTGGGCGACGGGAAGCGCCTGTCCCGTGAAGTGTTGCACCAGCAGCCGCGCCGCGGCGGACAGCCCCGCGGTCTGGCGCAGGCAGAGCGCGAGCGGCCGCAAGGCCCAGGGCTCCGCGAGCGGCCGTGTGACGAGTGCGGCCTCCGGCTCCGCAAGCGCGGCCGCCGGCAGGATGGAGACCCCGAGCCCCGCCTCGACCAGGCGCCGCACACCGTCGAAGCTCGCCACAAGCACGCGCTCGCGCAGGGTGGCGCCAAGCCGCTCGGCTTGGTCGCGATAGAGGCGTTGCAGCGCGCTGGGGTCCTGGAGACCGACGAAGGGCTCCGGCAGCAGATCCGCGAGGCGCAAGGAGGGCTGCCCGGCCAGTGCATGGCCGGCGGGCATCAGCACGACCAGCCGGTCCTCGCACCAGGGCAGCACCGTCAGGCCATCCGGCACCGGCATGGTGGCCGAGAAGATGCCGAGCTCAGCAAGGCCGGTCTGCACAGCATGCAGGACCTCGACGCTGGTGCGCTCCTCGAGCGAGACGCGGAGGCCGGGATGGGCGTCGAGGAAGCCCGAGAGCGCGCAGGGGAGAGGGCCGCTGATGGCCGAGATGTTCGCGTGCAGCACCACATTGCCGAGCGCGCCGCCAGCATGGGCATCGAGGTCGGCAGCGATGCGCTCCAGCAGCCCGAAGAGGTCGGATAGCCGCGCCAGCAGCATCCCACCCGCCGCCGTGGGTTCCACGCCGCGGTCGTGCCGGCGCAGCAGCTGCACGCCGGTTCGGCCTTCAAGCTCAGCGATTCGCCGGCTGACGGCGGATTGCGCGATATGCTCGCGCTCCGCCGCGCGGGCGAGGCTACGTTCCTCGGCCGCTGCGACGAAGATACGCAGCGTGACGAGGTCGAGCCCGAGCGTGGCCCAGTTCGGCCGATTCGTTCCCACCATGGCGCGCCCCCTTTCCCCCGAGGGTGCCGGAACGTACTTCGCACGTCACGCTTTGCCCGCGATGCCGGACAGCGCGCGATCGACTGGCGCTCCGTTGCACGCGCCTAGCGGGGAGACAGAACTGGGAGACCAACTCAGGCAAAGCCGCCGCCGAGCGCGGTGCCAGCGGGGAACGTCCGAACCGGACCGGAAGGTGTTCGTATCCCGTTCTGTCCATCGCTTGCCTCAGCAGTGTTCGGCAAGGGTGGGTCCAGGGAGCCTGGAGCCGCCTGTACCGAACGGCGGTCACCCCGAGAAACTATTCGCTGCGGCCTTGAGAGTGGAACTGGCTACAAGGCTCAAGTCGGTGCCGCGCAACCGACGATGCCAATACCGCATCTTGAGGTGCTGACGGGCCAGGGCAAGACGGTGGGCATCCCCTTCGATGCCGTGGACGCCGGGGACGTGGCGAAGCCGCATGGCTGGGACATGGGGGCGGTGCTGCGCTTCACGGTGGTGATGGGGCCGCTCTCCTCCGTCTTCGACCTCGCGACCTTCGGCATCCTGCTCTGGGGCTTCGGCGCGACACCTGAGGAGTTCCGCACCGCCTGGTTCATCGAGAGCATGGCCACGCAGGTATTGGTGATCTTCCTGATCCGCACCCATGGCCGTGCCTGGAAGGCGACGGCGCCGCATCCGGCGCTGATCGCGACCTCGCTGTCGGCGCTGGCGGTGGCCTTCGCGCTGGCGCTCGGCCCTATGGCGCCGTTGCTGGGCTTCGCACCGTTACCGGGTGCGCTGCTTGGCGTGATCGCCGCCCTGGTCGTCGGCTACCTGGCGGCGGCCGAAGCGCTGAAGCGTCTCGCCGCGCGCTCTGGCCAGGCGTGAGGCAATCACCGGCGACGAACCTCCGGGCGCGATGGAAGTGGGCCAAACGGGGCGCTGATTGCTGCGGCGGCGCGGCCGGCTACCAGGGAGCCTATGGGGCATTTGACTGCGAACGCAGTGATCTGGCGATGCATCGCGAATCAGCGCCAGGGCAACCGGCGATGTCGCCTTCAAGGTGCGTCGCGCGGCGCGGCCACTTCGCCGACGCGTCGCTCGACAGCAGCAGCATCGCGTTCGTGGTCGACTGCCATGTGTGGTCGAACAACAGCGTGCGTGTGACCGCCAGGTACGTCAGCGCGTCGACCGTGGACCTCGCTGCGGCGGTGCTGTCGGTCCAGGTGGCAAAACGGCGGATTCCTTGAGGTGCTGCGTCACCAGCAAGTATCAGGCCCTATCTCAGGCCTTTCATTCTGTACCCGGCCCTTTGGGTGCCCGTGTGTGAACCGCTCAACCATGGCCAAGGCCGCCTGATGCCGTCGTGTAGGGCGAAAAAGGAGTGCCGACCGCCCGACAGCTTGACGAGCATCTGCATCGCATCGCAATATCTCTGCATCGTTAAACGATGCAGAGAGGCTGAGGCGTGCAACCCAACCTGACCTGTCTCTGGACCATGCCATCGGTCGCCACATCGCGGCCCGACGTAGACCGACGGAACGATGTCGGGAGCGTCGTTACGGGACTGCGCAGCTTGGCTGCCGAGGCCAGCGCCGCCGAGGTGCTCCTGGAGTCGGGCCGGATTGCCGACGGCGCGGCGAGACACGGCAGCAGCCGGGTATCTCAAGGCTTCAGGCTTGCCTGTGTCGCCCTCGGCTCACGCATCATCCGTCGCGAGGCCAACCGATGACCATCATCCACATCCGGCGTCCCATCGCGGCCGCCGTAGCTGAGGTTGGTCGCCCTAACGCTATTGATGGCGGTACACCGCCAATGCTGCGCAAGCTTGAAGCTTTCGCGGCGCCGAACGGCAGCCTCAAGGCCGGCACATGGGAGGCGACGCCGGGCCGCTTTCGCCGAGCGGTAATGGACGCCGAGTTCAGCCACTTTATCGCCGGAAGTGCCAGCTTCGTCACCGATGACGGACACCACTTCGACTTCGAAGCCGGCGACGCCGCGTTCTTCCCGCCGGCCACCCATGGAACATGGACGGTGCACGAGACGCTGCGGAAGACCTACGTGATCTGGCAGGCCGCGCCATGACAGGCATAGCCGATCTGCCCGAGCGACGCGCCACGGCGGTGCCGCGAGGCATCGCACACGCAACTGCCATCTTCGCTGCGCGGGCGCGCAATGCCGAGTTGTGGGACACCCAGGGGCGCCGATACATCGACTTCGCGGCTGGAATCGCCGTGCTAAACACCGGGCACGGACATCCGCGCGTCGTCGAAGCGGTGCGGGCGCAGCTCGATGCCTTCACCCATGCGGCGTTTCAGGTCACGCCGTACGAGGTCTATGTCGCGCTCGCCGAACGGCTCAACGCGCTGGCGCCCTTCCGGGGGGCGGCAAAGACGGCGCTGTTCACAACCGGGGCCGAGGCCGTCGAGAATGCTGTGAAGATCGCGCGGGTCGCGACAGGCCGTCCGGCGATCGTCGCCTTCAGCGGCGGCTTCCACGGGCGAACGCATCTCGGCATGGCGCTGACCGGCAAGGTGTCGCCCTACAAGCGGGGAATGTCCGGGCTGCCGAGCGATATCTACCACCTGCCCTTCCCGCAGCCCGGCGTGCCCATTGAGGAGACGCTGCGCGCGCTGGCGCTGCTGCAGCAGGCGGTTGTTCCGGCTGACCGGATCGCGGCCATCCTTATCGAGCCCGTCCAGGGCGAGGGCGGCTTCCACCCAGCGCCTGCGGCGCTTCTCCTTGAACTGCGCCGGACGTGCGACGCGCACGGCATCCTGCTTATCGCGGACGAGGTGCAGTCAGGTTTCGCGCGCACAGGCCGCATGTTCGCGATAGAGCACGCCGGCGTAGAGCCCGACCTCGTGGCCATCGCCAAGTCGCTGGCCGGGGGATTGCCGCTTTCGGGCGTGATCGGCCGCGCCGCGCTGATGGACCTGCCTGAGCCTGGCGCGCTCGGTGGCACCTATGCAGGAAATCCGCTTGCCTGCGCCGCGGCGCTTGCCGTGCTCGACGTGATCGAGACGGAGGGCCTCTGCGCCCGCGCCGAGCGCCTTGGTGCGCGGCTGCGCGGGGCGGTGGAGGCCATCGCTCGGCGCAACGACCGCCGGCCTATCGCCCACCTCCGCGGCCTCGGCGCTATGGTCGGCTTCGACATCGTCACGCCGGGTGCCGAGCCGCAGCCCGACGCAGCCGCAACGCGCGAGGTGGTGGCGCGCGCCGTCGAGGCCGGGCTGCTGCTGCTCAGCTGCGGAGCGCAGGGCAACACCATCCGCCTGCTGCCCCCGCTCACGATCGCCGACGCTGAGCTCGAGGTGGGCCTCGCCCGGCTCGACGAAGCGCTGCGCCCCTGAGGAAGCGGCTGCATGCTGGATTCACCCTCTCCCGGCGTCGCCTCCAAGTTCCTCCACGGCGCCGCCCTGATCGGCGCGCGCTGGATCGCGCCGGAGGAGGCGGCGTGCCGCATCGCGGTCGAGGACCCGGCGACTCTTCGGCCCATCGCCGCCGTTCCGGATCTCGGTGCGGATGCGGCGCGTGCCGCGATCGACGCGGCCGAAGCCGCCGCGACGGACTGGGCTGCCCGAACCGGGCGCGACCGCGCCAGGATGCTGCGGCGCTGGCATGATGCGATGCTGGCGGAGGCCGAGCCGCTCGCGAGGCTACTGACGGCCGAGCAGGGCAAGCCGCTTGCCGAGGCGCGGGCGGAGATCGCCTACGCCGCGAGCTTCGTAGAATGGTTCGCCGAAGAGGCGCCGCGGATCGAGGGCGAGGTGCTCGCACCGCCGTCGGTCGGGCAGCGCCTGCTCGTGATACGGCGTCCGGTCGGCATCGTCGCGGCGGTGACGCCGTGGAACTTCCCCGCCGCGATGGTGACACGCAAGCTCGCGCCGGCGCTCGCCGCGGGCTGCACGGTGGTCCTGAAGCCGTCCGAGCTCACGCCGCTGACCGCGCTGGCGCTCGCCCGGCTTGCCCTCGAAGCCGGGATCCCGCCTGGCGTGCTTAACGTCGTCACCGGCGCGCCGGCGCCGATCGGTGCCGTGCTGCTCGGCGATCCTCGGGTGCGGAAGCTCAGCTTCACCGGCTCGACCGCCGTCGGCAAGCGCCTCGCAGCCGAAGCTGCGGGGACGGTAAAGCGCGTCTCCCTCGAGCTCGGCGGCAACGCGCCGTTGATCGTCTTCGCCGATGCCGATCTCGATCAGGCGGTAGACGGCGCGATGGCGAGCAAGTTCCGCAACACCGGACAGACTTGCGTTTGCGCGAACCGCATCCTGGTGGAGGAGTCCGTCCACGATGCCTTCGTCGAGCGGTTGGCCGCGCGGATCGCCGCGCTACGGGTCGGGCACGGGCTGGCCAGCGAGACCGACCAAGGCCCGCTGATCAACGATGCTGCGGTGGCCAAGGTCTGCGACCATGTGGAGGACGCGGTCCGGCACGGCGCACGCCTCGCGCTCGGTGGCCGTCCGCACCGCCTCGGCGGGCGCTTCTGGGAGCCCACGCTGCTGCTGGACGCGACGCCGGCGATGCGCCTTGCCACCGAGGAGACCTTCGGGCCCGTGGCGCCGGTCTTCCGGTTCCGTGGCGAGGAGCAGGCGATCGCGTTGGCCAACGCCACCGCCTCGGGCCTCGCCGCCTATGCCTTCACGCGCGATCTCGACCGCAGCTTCCGGTTACTGGAGCGCCTCGCGGTGGGCATGGTGGGCATGAACTCCGGCGTCATCTCGACAGCGGTCGCGCCGTTCGGAGGGGTGAAGGAATCCGGCTTCGGGCGCGAGGGCTCGCGGCACGGCATTCAGGAGTATCTCGACATGCGCTTCGCGTTGTTCGGTTGACTGCAGCCGCCGGTCGAGCGCCCCATCCCGCCTTCCCGAAACCCGGGAATACACGCGAGCAATCAGCCGCGCTCCTCCAGGGCCTTCGCGCGCGGCCACATAAACCACCTCGGGCAGCACAGCTGGTGTCGCTGGCAGCGCTCGCGGCGCAGGTGGTGGAGAGGCTGATACCGTGATCTGGTGGACGCGCCCCGCTCCGGTGTGGGTCCGATGCCTGGGCCGGGCCGCGGCGGGTGCCGACTCATTCATACCCGTGCAGCATTGCGGGGAGCGCCCCTAGTCACACTGAAGCCCCCGACATATGCGAGGATGCTCGTACGGAGGTCGGATCGCCAGAACATGCCAAAAGTTGAAGTGGCGGACGCGGAGTCCCCTATTTTCATCACAGCGCTAGCGCGCGGCGTCGAGGTGCTGCGTGCGCTCGCCGCGGCCGGGCGCCCCCTCAGCCTGGCAGAGATCGCGTCCGCCGCCGGCGTGAACCGCAGTGCGGCGCAGCGAATCATCCACACCTTCGAACGTCTGGGGCTCGTGATGCGCGGTCCGATCGGACGCGGCTTCATGATCGGTGTTGGCGTACTGCCGCTGGCGGCGGGCCATCTGCAGGCATCCGACCTCGTGCGGATCGCGAACCCTTTCCTGCACGCCCTGTTTGGACGGTTCGGGGAAAGCTGCCACCTCGCCGTGCCGTACGGCCGTGACATGGTGTTCGTCATTCGCTTCGCAGCGACCGGCCAGTTGTCGGCGTTCATGCCGCAGGGGATCGCCATCCCGATGCATGCTTCCGCATCCGGCAAGGCCTATCTCTCGGCGTTGCCGGCCGAACGGCTCGAGCGTTGGCTGGCGGCGGCACCCCTGCAAGCTTTCACGCCGCATACGCTGACGGATCGCGCCCGGCTGCAGGCTGCAATCGCAGAGGCACGGCAGAGTGGGATTGCCTGTGCGGATGGCGAGTTCTTCCCCGGCGATCGCACGATCGCCACACCGGTCATGGTCGGCGATCGCTGCCTGGGGGCAGTGTCACTCTCTGGCCCCGAGAGCCGTTGGAACGTCGCCGATCTGCTCGATCAAGCGGGCCCCGCGCTGCGGGAGGCCGCGCAAGCGATCGGCCAGAGCTTGCGGCCCGAGTCGGTGCCCTGGCCGAGTTCTGCAGACGATTGACAGGCGCCTCACTCGTCTGGCAATATGCTTGTATTGTCAAGCGATACACTTGGAGAGAGGGTCGCTTCTTGCAGTCCGACCAGGATGGATGCCTCTGGACAGCGCCCAACCTACCCGAGCCCCGAAACGGGGCTGCGCGGCATGACATCGGAATCATCGGAGGCGGCCTGGGTGGTCTAGCGGCAGCTCTCCAGGCGGCGCGGCAAGGGGCCTCCGTGTTGGTCGTCGATGCCGGTCCGATCGGAGGCGGCGCGGCAGGCCGCAATGGCGGGCAGGTGCTGCCTGGGCTGAAGGTAGGACTGCCGGCGTTGCGGCAACGCTTCGGCGAGGTCGCAGCAAACCGCCTTGTCCGCTTCGCCGACAGCGTCGTCGATCGCGTCGAAGCGCTGGTCGAGGACCATCACATCGCCTGCGCCTTTACGCGCGCGGGCTGGTACCAGCCCGTGCACGCGCCGTCGCGCATGGATGCCATCCGCGCGCGCTACGAAACCGCGGCCGCGAGTGGCGCGCCGGTCCGATGGCTGGACCGGGCGAGAATGGCAGAGGCGCTCGGCACGACGGCCTATCTTTGTGGGTGGACCGATCCGCGCGCCGCCACGGTGCAACCTGCAGCGCTTGTCCATGGTATGGCCGAAGCCTGCCTGGCCGCAGGGGTGACGCTGCTGCCGCATGTCCGGATCAGCGACATTGCGTCGGCCACAAACGGCTATGAACTGCATGGCGACGGCCGATCCTGGCACGTTACCAAGGTGGTCGTCGCGACGCATGCCGGGCCGGCGCCGCTGCCGGAGCTGGACGCCGGAGCCGTATCGTTGGACAGCGCGCAGGTCGCCACGCATCCGCTGCCAGAGGCGCTTCGCGCTCGGATTCTGCCGTGCGGCGGCAGCGTGTCTGACAGCCGGCGGTCCCTGATCTACTGGCGCCTGTCGCCGGACGGCCGTCTGGTCGTGGGCGGGCGTGGCGGCATCGCCCGTCGCACGGCGGACGCGCATTTCGCGCGGCTGCGCCGCATCGCGGTCGCCCTGCACCCGGACGTCGCCACCATCGGCTTCAGCCATGCCTGGTCGGGCCGCGTGGTGATGACGGCCGATGCGCTGCCACGACTGCACGAACCGCTGCCGGGCATCTTCGCACTGCACGGCTGCAACGGCCGCGGCATTGCCATGATGATCGGCCTCGGCGGCGCGCTCGCGGACCGTGCACTCGGCGTGACCGGGCCCGAGGCGCTGCCGCTGCCGGTCACGCCCATGGCGGCGCTGCCCCTCGCGCCGCTGCGGCGGATCGGCGCGGCGCTTGTCGGCAGCTGGTTCGGTTGGCGCGACCGACTGGATTCACTGCGCCCCTCCCCGCCGCCAGCCCAAGCGCCGGGCTGATGTCCGCCAAACCGCGCCGAGAGGATTGAGCCCGTCATGTACACCCCGACGCCCGCGGATGTCCGCCTGCTAAGCGAGTACCGCACCACGCCGTCGCGCAGCTACAGCCTGGACCTCCAACGGCTGCTGACGCGGCTGCGCACGGAGGAGACGAGCGGCAAGCTCTGCATCCTGGTCCTCGTGCCTGGGCGCGAATGGGCCATCGGCCAGCTGGGCGTGCGCCGCGGTGATCCGGTGCTGTTCCACGATGATCGCCGCTTCCACCGGCTGGCCGATGCGCAATGGGCGCTGCTGCGGCTGCGATGGGAGAAGCACAGCGGCCTGCCCTGGCCGACGGAGCTCGACGCATGACCGCGCCTGCGCTTGCCGCGATCTGCCACTACGACCTGCTGGGCTACCCCGATCCGCTATGCGTCCGGCCGGGCGAGCAGGTGGGCATCCATGTCAGCAGCGAGAAGGGCGCGACGCGCTATCACGCCGAGCTCGTGCGGCTCATCTGCGGCGACGACACGCCGGGCGGCCCGGGCGTGCAGGAAACACGGGTGCCCGGCGTGGCCGATCACCGGATCCAGGGCCGACGCCAGGCGCTGCATATCGGCAGCTTCGGCATGGTGATCCCGCCCGCGGCCACCTTCGACGCGACAGCCGACTTCACGGTCGCCTGCCGCATCCTGCCGACCACGCCCGCGCATGGCGTTCCGCAGACCATCATGGCGCGGCATGATGCCGTGACCGGACGCGGCTGGAGGCTCGGCCTCGATGCCGATGGAGTGCCGGTGGCGGAGCTGGGCGGCATCACGCTGCGCGGCGCACGGCCGCTGCTGGCGGGCTGCTGGTATGCGCTCGTCCTGACGCATGACGCCAGCGACGCCACGGCCCGGCTGGTCGTGCAGGCGCTGCGGCCCTTCCCGGCCGGCCCGACCGGGGGGGCTTGGACTGCTGACATCGGACCGGTGGATGCGACGGGGCTGCCGCTGACCTTCGCTGCGCAGGGCAGCGATCCGGAAGCATTGCGGCGCGGCATTGCCGGCACGCATTTCAACGGCAAGATCGAAGCACCCTGCATCTTCGCTCGCGCGCTCGACCCGGCCGGGATCGCGGCGCTGGTCGCGCGTGGCCTCCCCGATCCGATGGCGCAGGGGCTGGTCGCGGCCTGGGACCTCGCCCAGGACATCCCGGGCAGCCGCATAGTCGATGTCGGGCTGCATGGTTGCCACGGCACGCTGGTCAACCTGCCGACGCGCGGCGTTACCGGCTCCCTTTTCGACGCCAGCGCGATGGCCTGGCCCGACCGGCCGGCGCATTTCGCCGCCGTGCATTTCCACGACGACGATTTCGAGGATGCGCGCTGGGACGCCGATTTTTCCATCGACCTGCCGCATGATCTCGCCAGCGGCGTATATGCCGCCCGACTGACGCCCGAGGATGGCGGCATGGTGGAGCGTGTTGTCTTCTTCGTCGCCGCGCCGCGCGGCAAGGCCGCCGCCCCGGTCGCCTTCCTGGCCTCCACCGCGACCTACATGGCCTATGCCAACAGCCACTACGCCGTGGACATGGCGGAGATGGAGCCGAAGCGCGGACTTTGGATGACGATCGGCGCGCCCGAGATCTTCCTCAATGAACGTCGCGACCTCGGCCTGTCGCCGTACGACACGCATTCCGACGGATCGGGCGTCTGCTACTCCTCCAGGCTCAGGCCGCTGTTCGCGCTGCGGATTATGCAGCGGCTCTGGGCCTTCAACGCCGATACCCACATCACGGAATGGCTCGCGGCGGAGGGCATCCCCTGCGACCTGATCACCGACGAGCATCTGCACGCCGAAGGCCCTGCCGTGCTCGCGCCCTATCGTGCCGTGATCACCGGCACGCATCCCGAATACTGGACGACGCGCATGCTCGATTCGCTCGAGGCGTGGCAGAACGAGGGCGGCCGGCTGATGTATCTCGGCGGCAACGGCTTCTACTGGCGCACGGCCTTCCACCCAGAGAAGCCCTGGCTGATCGAGGTGCGCCGCGCCGAGAGCGGCGCGCGCTATTGGGAAACCGCACCCGGTGAGGCGTATCACAGCTTCACCGGCGAGTATGGTGGGCTGTGGCGGCGGCTCGGGCGCAGCCCGCACCGCTACGTCGGGGTCGGCACCGTTGCGACCGGTTTCGACCATTCCACGCATTACCGCCGCACCGCCGCCGCCGCGGATCCGCGCGCGGCCTGGATCTTCGAGGGCGTCGTTGGCGAGCGCATCGGCGATTTCGGCCTCATCGGCGGCGGCGCCGCGGGATCCGAGATCGACAGCGCCGACGCCGGGCTGGGCACGCCGCCGCATGCGCTGGTCGTCGCGCGCAGCGAAGGCCATTCGCGCTACACGCTGCTCGCACCAGAGACGATGACCTCCTCGATAGCCGCCCATAACGGCGAGGAACATCCGGAGGTGCATGCCGACATGGTGTTCTACGAGGGGCCGAACGGCAGCGCAGTCTTCTCGGTGGGCTCGATCGCCTGGGCCGCGTCGCTGCCGCATGCGGGCCACGCCAATGACGTCGCTCGCATCACCGGCAACGTGCTGCGCCGCTTCATCGACCCGACGCCTTTCCCTACGCCCCCCTGGCCATAGAGGAGCCACCCATGATGTCGCCCCGTTCCGGCGTAGATTTGCGCCGCCGCAGCGTCCTTGCCGGCCTCCTGGCCGCACCGGTCGGCGCCGCGCAGGCGCAGGCGCAAGCCTGGTCGCCCAACCGCCCGATCCGCGTCATCGTGCCCTTCCCGCCGGGCGGGGCGACCGATATCTGGGCGCGGCTAGTAACGGATGGCATGCAAGGCCCACTCGGGCAGCCGCTGGTGATCGACAACCGCGCCGGCGCCGGCGGGATGTTGGGCGCGGAGGCCGTGGCGCGCGCCGTGCCCGATGGGCACACGCTGCTCTTCACCATCACTTCCCTGGTGCAGTCACCGGTGGTGATGCGGCGCTTCCCCTACGATCCGGTGGCCGATTTTCAGCCGATAGGCCGGCTCGGCAGCAACGCGAATGTCTGGGTGGTCGGCCCCGCGGTGCCCGCCGAGGTCACGACGATGGAGCAGTTCACCGCTTGGGGCCGGGGCCGCGACCTCTCCTTCGGCTCCTGGGCCAACGGGTCGACCGGCCATGCCTTCGGGCTGATGCTTGCGGAGGAAGCTGGGCTGCGCATGACGCACGTCGCCTATCGCGGCGAGGCGCCCGGGGTGCAGGACCTGTTGGCGGGCAACATCCACGGCGGCTGGCATTCCACCGGCGCGGTGGGCGAACTGATGCGCGCCGGCCGGCTGCGCGCGCTGGCGAGCACCGGCACCGCGCGCCTGCCCTCGCTGCCGCAGGTGCGGACGCTGCGCGAGATCGGCTTTTCCGACCGATTCGCCTTCGTCGGCTTCTCCGGCCTGCTGGCGCCGCGCGACCTGCCGGCGCCGATCCTGCAGCGCCTGGCGACCACCTTCGCGCAGGTCGCGCAGGATGCCGAGGTGCAGCGAAGGCTGACGGCCATGGACACCTTCCCGGGCTATCTCGGCCCAGAGGCGTTCCGTGCCTTCATCGCGGACGCGCTGCAGCGCTGGCGCGGCATCAGCGAGCAGCTGGGCCTGCAAGCGGACGGATAGCAGCGCGAACCGGCTGTGCGAGGCCGTTGCGGCCGAGGGGTTCCGAGGTTTTCCCCTCACCATAGATGCCTGCATCGCCAAGGCGTGCCGCTCAGCCCAGAGTAATCCCGGCGTCGCGCACGACGCGCGCGCGACGCGTACCGTGGCGACCTGAGGTACGAGGGTTCAAGCCATGGCGAGCCAACCTCGTTCGCCACGGCCTCGAGGTGGCTATGACCTGCCCCCGTAGAAGCGGTCCGCCGGTAATGTAATCCGGCGGCAGCGGAAGGGGTGCTTGGGATGGCGAGGAAGAAGGCGCACACGCCTGAGGAGATCGTGGC
>JBIIRI010000238.1:0-3936 GCA_044341625.1 Roseomonas sp. | reverse complement strand
ATGCGCCGTCATCGCCCAGAGAGAGGACGACCCGCAGGCCGCGGCCACGTCGCGGAAGGGCGCGAGATCGGCGGCGAGGTCCGCCGCGCTCGCCTCGACACGGGGCAGGCTCTCATGGCTGTCCACCAGGGCGCGGCCATGGCCGGGGATGTGCTTGATGACCGGGATGCAGCCCGCCGATTGCAGGCCCCGCACCCAGGCGGCGCCGAGGCGGGCGACCTCCGCCGGATCGGCGGAGAAGGCGCGGTCGCCGATCACGTCATGCGCGCCCGGCAGGCGCAGATCGAGCAGCGGCGCGCAGACCACATCCAGCCCGACAGCGGCGCATTCCGCGCCGAGCAGCGCCGCATTGGCCTCCGCCGCCGCGGCTGGGCCACCCTCGAAGGAGGATGGCGGGGGAAAGCCAGTCCAATGCGGCGGGCGCAGCCGGGCGACCCGGCCGCCTTCCTGGTCCACCAGGATCGGGGCGTCTGCGCCGAGTTCCTCGCGCAGCGCCGAAGCCAGCGCCGCGACCTGGGCGGGGGTGTCCACGTTGCGACGGAACAGGATGGCGCCGACCGGGCGGTGGCGGCGCAACAGCGCGGCTTCCTCCGCTGTCAGCGCCGTGCCGGCCACGCCGATGATCGCTGCCTTCACCGCGCCCACTAGCTCCGGATCGGCACGCAGGCGCCGCCACGGGCACGGACCTGCTCGCAGAAGGACGTCGCGGCTTCCTGGTCGGCGAGGCCACCGGTGCGAAGGCGGAAGAGCGGGGTCTGGCCCTCGCCACGATCCAGCCGGACCACCTGCGGGCTGCGGCCCTGGAACAGCTCCGGCATCCGGGCCGCAAGGCGGTTCCATTCGGCGCGGGCGGCTTCCTCGGTGGGCAGGGCGCCGAGCTGCACCTGCACGCGACCCACCGGCCGCGCGGGCGCCGGGGCGGCGGATGCGCTGGCCTGCGGCACCGGGGGCGCGAGCGGCGTCGCCGGCGGGGCGACGACAGAAGACGTGGCGGGAGGCGCGGCGGGCGCGGGCGCCGGCCGCACCGGGGGCTGCGCCGCGGCGCGAAGCCCGCCGAGATCCGGCGCCTCGGCGCCGGGCGTGACCTGGCCGGGGCGCGGCCCCTGGCCCTGCTGGGCGCGCTGGCCGGGACGTTCGAGGATCAGCTCGCTCTGGTTGGGCACGCGAAGCCCACCCGGATCATCGGGGCGGACCTTGAAGGGTCGCGGATCGGCTTCCACCAGCGGGACGGAACTGCCGCCGCCAAGGCTGCGGAAGGCCCACCAGCCCCCCGCCGCCAGCGCCACGACCAGCAGCACGCCACCGGCGATCCCGAGCATACGCCAGGGCACCGAGGACGCCTCGCGCTCCACCCGATAGGAAGGCCTCGGTACGACCGCTTCGCTCATCGCATCTCCTCGACCGGTTCGACCCCCAGCACCGCGAGGCCCGCGCGAAGGGCCGTGGCCGTGGCCGCGACCAGCGCCAGTCGCGCCCGCGTCGCCTCCGGCTCATCCGCACGGATGAATCGCAGGGTCGAGTCGTCCCGACCCCGGTTCCACAATACATGAAAGTCGGCAGCCAAGTCTTGGAGGAAAAACGCGATTCGGTGGGGCTCCCGGGCCGTGGCGGCGGCTTCTACCGTGCGCGGCCAGGCAGCGATGCGCCGGATCAGCGCCAGCTCCGCCGGATCGGCGAGCGCCGAGAGCGGCGCCGAGGCCAGGTCGGCCGCCGCCGGGTCGCCGGCCTGGCGCAGCACCGACCGGCAGCGGGCATGGGCGTATTGGACGTAGAAGACGGGATTGTCCCGCGACTGCTCCACCACCTTGTCGAGGTCGAATTCCATCTGCGCGTCGGCCTTGCGCGTCAGCATGGTGAAGCGGACCGCGTCCTTGCCGACTTCCTCGATCAGGTCGCGCAGCGTGACATAGGTGCCCGCGCGCTTCGACATCCGCACCGGCTCGCCATTCTTCATCACATGGACGATCTGCGTCAGCACGACATCCAGCGGCACGCGACGATCGGACAGCGCCCCGACGGCGGCCTGCATGCGCTTCACATATCCGCCATGGTCGGCGCCCCAGACCTGCACCAGCTCGTCGAAGCCGCGCTCGATCTTGTCGAGGTGGTTGGCGACATCATTGGCGAAATAGGTCCCCGACCCGTCGGATTTGCGGAGCGGACGGTCCACATCGTCGCCGAACTGGGTGGCGCGGAACAGGGTCTGCTCGCGGGGCTCCCAATCATCCGGCGTCTTGCCCTTGGGCGGTTCCAGCACGCCGCGATAGATCAGGTCCTTGGAGGTCAGCAGCGCTTCCGCCTGGTCGAGCTTGCCGGCGGCGACGATGGCGCGTTCGCTGATGAAGATGTCGTGCTGGACGCCGAGCGCGGCCAGATCCTCCCGGATCGCTTCCATCATCAGGGCGACGGTGGAATCGCGCACCAGATCCAGCCAGGTCTCGGGGCCGGCGGGGGCGAAGCCGAAGGCGCTGTCGGGGGCGGCCAGGGCATCGCCATGGCGGTCCTTCAGCGCCGCGCCGACGGGAACCAGATACTCGCCACGATATTGCAGCCCACCCGGGACGGCCTGGGCGTAGTGCTCCTCCGTCATCGTGGTGCCGAGCGCCTGGAGGTATCGCCAATAGGCGGCATAGGCCAGGGCGAGCACCTGCGCGCCGGCGTCGTTGATGTAGTATTCGCGGGTGACGTCGTAGCCGGCCTTGGCCAGCAGCCCGGCCAGCCCATCACCCACCACCGCGCCGCGGCAATGGCCGACATGCATCGGTCCGGTCGGGTTGGCGGAGACATATTCGACATTGACCCGCACCCCCTGCCCCATCGCGCTGGCGCCATAGGCGTCCCCCAGGGTCAGCACGGCGGGGACCAGGGCACGGAGCGTCTCCTCCCGCAGGCGGAGGTTCACGAAGCCGGGCCCGGCGGGGGCGGCTTCCGCCACTTCGGGCAGGGCCGCGAGCTTTTCCGCCAGGGCGGCGGCGAGCTTGGGCGGGGGCTGCTTCGCGAGCTTGGCCACGACCATCGCGCCATTGGTCGCCATGTCGCCATGGGCGGGATCGCGGGGCGGCTCGGTCTGCACCTTGGCGAAGGCATCCTCCGGCAGGTCCGGCAGGATCTCGCGGAGCGCCGCGACGGTGCGGGCGCGCATCAGGGCGAAGAGGTCGGGGCTGGTCATGGCCTCGCGCTTTAGCGGAAGGCGGCGGGGGTCGCCATGCCCGGGGCGGCCCCTTTCCCCTTCCCGCGCGCAGGAAGAAGGATTATGGTCCTAGCCGCCAAGGCCCTCGGCGCCGATCCATTTGTCCGAATCGCGCAAGCGCCGCGCCTCAGCCCGGAATCGTCGGGTCCGTCAGCCGCCGGTGTTCCTCCAGCGCGTAGCGGTCGGTCATCCCGGCCAGGTAGTCGCAGACGGCGGCGGCGGCGGCCGCGCTGCCGGGGTCCCCGGCCTTGGCCTGCCACCAGGGCGGCAATTGGCGCGGCTCGCCATGCAGCAGGGTGAACAGCACCTGCAGCGCGCGCTTGCATTTCTGCGTGGTGCGGTTGACCCGCCAATGGCGGTACATGCGCTGGAACAGGAAGGCGCGGAGTTCGTTGTTCGCCTCCATCATCGCGTCCGAGAAGGCGATCACCGGCCGGTCGGCGGCGCGGATGTCGTCGGCCGAACGCGGGCCGAGCCGCTCGATCCGGCGGCGCGATTCGGCGACCACGTCGTTGACCATCAGGTTGATGACGCGCCGGATCGTCTCCCCGGTCGCGCGGTCGGCGGGCATGCCGGGCTTGTCCTGCCGCGCGGCGTCATGCGCGTCGCGCACCAGCGGCAGGGCCGAGGCATCCTCCAGCGTGAACATCCCGGCCCGGATGCCGTCGTCGAGGTCGTGGTTGTTGTAAGCGATGTCGTCCGCCAGCGCCGCCACCTGCGCCTCCGCACTCGCATGCGTCGTGAGG
>JBIIRI010000101.1:0-12694 GCA_044341625.1 Roseomonas sp. | reverse complement strand
GTTCAGCTCGATGATCGCGTCGCGCAGCTGGCGTTCCGACACATGCGCGATGGCGACCGGGCTTTCGCATTTCAGCCCCTTCAGCGCCGCGACCTCGTAGCCGCAATCGTTGAAGAAGCGGATCACTTGGCGGTCGCCTATGGGCTGGTAGGGCGTGATCACCGCGATCCGGCGGATCTCGGGGCCGAGCGTGCGCAGCGCCGCGCGGCAGGCATCCGACCCCATCGCCACCTTCACGCCGGCGCGGGCCTCGATCCGCTTTTCGAGTTCCACCGAGCCTTCCAGCCCGTCCCAGAAGGTCTCCGCCGACATGCCCATCACCAGATAGTCGGGTTCGGAGGACATCACGCTGTCGACCGCGTCCATGATGGTGTCGCGGATCGCGTCCATCAGCGCGCTGAACTCGTCGTCCGAGGTGATCTTCATGTTCGGGATGCGGATGCGGCTGAAATGATTGGTGACGCCGGCCGGGCGCATCGCGTCGAATTCCGGCTGGACGGAGGTGTTGGTCGACGGCGCGATGACGCCGAATTTGCGGCGCCAGCCAAGACTGTCGGTGGTGGGGCCGATCATGGCGGCGAAATCCTTCCCTGCCGGGGAAAGTTACCCGTGCCGGCATGTCCGGACAACCGCGGCCGCCGCTTGGTCGCGGCGGCCGCGGCGACAGGGCGTCAGGGGCCGAGGATGGCCGGCAGCCAGAGCGCGATGCCTGGGAAGACCATCAGCAGCAGGATCCCCAGGATGTACACGAGGACGAAGGGCAGCACCCCGGCGAACAGATCGCTGATCTGCTTCCCGTCCCGCCGCATGCCCTGCAGGACGTACAGCACAGTGCCGAAGGGCGGGCTGATCAGTGCGATCTCCACCAGCATCGTCACGATCACGCCGAACCAGATCGGATCGTAGCCAAGCAGCATGACGATCGGGAACACCAGCGGCACCGTCGTGATGATCATGGAGAAGCCCTCCATGAAGCAGCCGAGGATGAGGTAGAAGGTGATGATCAGCAGCATGACGACCCAGGGCGGGAAGGGCAGCCCATCCACCGCCGAGGCGATCATCTGCGGCACGCCGAGCAGGCCGATGACGTAGTTCAGCACATAGGCGCCGAGCAGGATCAGCCCGATCATCGCCGTGCTGCGCGCGGTCGCCTCCGCGCTCTGGTGCAGCATCCGCAGGGAAAAGCGCCCTTCCAGCGCCGCGATGCCGATCGAGGCGACGACGCCGAGCGCCGCCGATTCCGTCGGCGTCGCCAACCCCGCATAGATCGTGCCGAGCACGACGAAGATCAGCAGGATCACCGGGATCAGCCCGACCAGGGCCGCGAATTTCTGCCGCAGGGGAATGCGGTCGCCAGGCGGCGGTGCCGCCTTGCTGTTCAGCATGATGACGGCGGTGAACAGCAGCACCATCAGCAGCGCCGGCCCCAGCGCGGCCAGGTACAGCGCGCCGACCGAGGTCTCCGTCATCAGCGCGTAGACGATGAAGGTGATGCCCGGCGGGATGAGGTTGCCCAGCGCGCCGCCGGCCGCGAGCGAGCCCATCACCATGCGCGAATCGTAGCCCCGCCCCTGGAAATAGGGCAGCGCGACGGACCCCATCGCCGCCGCGGTCGCGACGCTCGATCCGCTGATGGCGGAGAACATGCCGGAGGAAGCGATGTTGGTGTGCAGCAGCCCACCCGGCAGGCGATCCAGCCACACGTTCAGCGCGTGGTAGAGCCGCGCGGACAGCCCCGCGCGCAACAGGATCTCCCCCATCAGCAGGAACAGCGGCACGGACACCAGAACGAAGGAGGAGGACGGGCCCCAGGCCGTCTGGCCGATGAAGGCCCAGAACGGCCGGTCCGAGAAGGCGAAGCCCGCCAGCATGCCGAGCACGCCGAGCGCGGCGCCGATATAGATCCCGCCGGCGAAGAAGGCGGCGAAGGCGACCAGGACCACCAGGATGGGCAGCACAGTGCCCTGATCCAGGCCACCGACGCCGAACAGCGACAGGCCGGCCAGCACCGCGATGACGGCCAGGATGGCGAGCGCGGCGATCATGGCCGTGCCTCCAGGCCGGACTTCCCGTCCTTCAGCGCCTCCAGCGCCTCCTGCGCTTCCTCGTCATAGGTGCGGGAGGCGAGGTTGCGTTCCACCTGGCGCCCGTCGCCCGCGATGGCGAGCAGCAGGTTTTCCAGGAGCATGGCGACGATCAGCACCAGGAACATGACAAGCCCGGCGGCCCACAGCCCCTGCGGGATCGCCAGCGGTGTGCGAAGCGCGCTGATGTCGGACGCGCCGAACAGCAGGCTTTCATCCACCAGCATCCAGGCGCCATAGGCGACGAAGGCGATGAAGACGCCCAGCAGCCCGAGCGACAGCAAGTGCAGCGGCACGCGCGCGGCGCGCGGCAGGCGGTTGATCAGGATGTCGATGCGGACATGTCCCCGTTGCGCCAGGGCATGCGCCAGGCTCCAGGACAGGCCGAAGGCCAGCATGTAGCCGGAGATCTCGACCGTGGAGCCGGTGCTGACGCCGAACAGGGCGCGAGCCAGCACCTCGAAGGCGATGAAGAAGGCGCAGATCACAAAGCACCAGCCGGCGGCGTAGCCCATGGCGGTTGCCGCCATGGTCACGCCGCCGCGCAGTGCCGTCGCGGCCCGCAGGGGAAGGCTTACGGGCCGCGCCGTCATGTTACCGCGCCTCGAAGCGCACGCCGGAGATCGGCGCGACGATGCGGTTGTAGGTCTCGCCGCAAGCCGCGCCGCAGCGGCGGATAAAGGCCGGCAGCACGTTGTTGCTCAGGATGCCGCGCAGCGTCTCGAGGTCCTGCGGCGTGGCGCGGGTGAAGGTCATCGGCCGGTTCTCGACCACGCGGCCGATGGAGCAGCCGGCGCGGTTGCCGCTGTTGCAGGCGACGCCGTCCTCGGTCGCTTCGTCGCCGAGCTTCCACTGCTGGTCCTGCAGCTGCGCGAAGGTCTGCGTCAGCAGCTCGCGCGCCGGGGCGTCCAGGCGGTTCCACCAGGCCAGGTTCGCGAAGTAGCCATAGGTGCTCCAGGCGATCGGCAGGGTGTACATGTGCGTCGTCACCTCATACCAGCGCGCGCCATTGCCGCTGCCGGTGCCGGTGATCGCGCAATCCACCACGCCGCGCTCCAGCGCGCCGTAGACTTCGGGGAAGCCGATGCCGACGGCCTGGGCACCGACGGCGGTGACGAAGTCGTTGATCGAGCCGCCACCGGTCCGGATGCGCTTGCCGCGCAGATCCGCCAGGCTGTTCACGCGCTCGCGGCAGAACAGCACCTGGGCGGGGTAGGGCGCCATCGCGACCAGCCGCACGCCGAAGCGCTCAAGCTGGCGGTTCAGCTCGGGCATCAGGGCCTCGGCCACCTGGCGCGCCTGGCCGATGGTGGGGTTCAGCCCGGCGAGGTCGGCCATGTCCAGCATCGGCACATCGCCCGCCACCGTGTTCAGCGGCACGCCGCCGATCTCGACCTGGCCGGAGCGGACGAGGCGGACGATCTCGGGCCCGTTCAGGTTACGCTCGGGCCAGGAGGAGAGGGTGACGCGGATGCGCCCGTTGGATTGCTGCGCAAGGCCGTCGCGCAGCAGCGGGATATCCACGCGCGTGTATTGCGGGATGGCCGGTGAGGGCTGGGTCACCGCCTGGATGTTGACCTGCGGGCCTTGGGCCTGCGCGGTGCCGGCCAGCATGGCCGTTCCGAGGACCGCGCCGCAAAGCGCGCGTCCGATGGTCGCGATTCGCTTCATACCTGTTCCGTCTCCCTTGTGGCGGCGTTGCGCGCTGCTCACGACAGCGCAGTTGGCGCGCTGGCACGACAGGATCATGCGGCTGGCGGCCGCTGGCAACGGGGGGGCGTGCAGGTCGTGGCAGGGGCGGCTTGGTGGGGGCGGTATCGCGCGCCAGGGCGGCCGTGGCCGTCAGGTCTCGGCGATGCCGTCGGTCAGTTCCGTCAGCGCGTCCCGGCGGAGCAGTTCGATCCGGCCATGCGCGGGTTCTCGCACCCAGCCGCGGCGGCGGAAGGCGGTCAGGGTGCGGCTTACAGTCTCGATCGTCAGGCCGAGGAAATCGGCGATATCGCTGCGGGTCATGGGCATGTCGAGCACCGTGCGGGGCTGGCTGCGCCGCCGCCCCGCCTCGGCCAGGGAGAGCAGGAAGGCGGCCACCCGGGCTTCAGCGGTGCGCCGGCCCACGGTGACCAACTGGTCCTGCGTCGCGGCGAGTTCCTGCACGCAGAGGTCGAGCAGCCGTCGTTCCAGGGCGGGGTAGCGATGCAGGAGCGTATCCAGCCGCCGGCGTTCCAGCCGGCACATCTCGGCTGGCGTCAGAAGCTGTGCGGAGAAAGGGTAGTGCTCGGCGGCGGTGTAGCCCACCACATCGCCAGCGAAGCGGAACCCCAGCACCTGTTCCCGCCCATCGGGCAGCAGCCGGGTGAGTTTCGCGGTGCCCTGGACCAGGGTGAAGACATGCCCGGCGCGGTCGCCTTCATGGAACAGGATGTGGCGCGGCCCGAGGGTAAGTTGTTCTGCCTCTGCCATCATGTCGTACAGGCTCGCGGCGTCGAGCGGCCGGCAGAGCCCGGCGATGCGAGAGCCGCATGTGTCGCAGACCTCGCCTTCGCCGGGCACACCGCGCGCCGGACGGCGGGCCACATCCAACGGGTTCACCCCGTTTTCCTCCCCCAACCGTAATGGTCAGAGGGTATCCGCCCGCCGCGTTCGGCTTCAAGAGGTTCCGTCGCGCCTCTATCGGCGTCCTCCGTTCGGGCCAGGTCCTATTCCGGCGTGACGGTCAGGGCATCGGCCGCGACCGTGACCGTGCCCGGTCCGGCGACCGTCACCGGGGCGGAGAGCGGCGCCCAGGTCAGCGGGTTGCCCCCCGTCGCCGCATCGAACAGCCCGAGATGGGACAGGGTGCCGGCGGCGGTGGTGAAGTTGAAGCTGACAGCGGACAGGTTCCGCTGCGGGCCGGTGCCGGTGAAGGTCACGCGCTGGCGGGCATAGCCATTCCCCGCCGGTTCCCCGGTCACGCCCGTGGCATCCGCCCCGCCCGTGCCGAGCGCGGCAAAGATCGAGGCGGGCAGGCTCGGCAAGCGGCCGGAGAGTGCGCGGGCAAGAAGGTTCTTCGCGTGGTCGGTCAGGTCGGTCATGCGCGTGTCTCCTTGAAGGGTGGCCTGCCTGCGGCCTCGGCGGCACAGGGCAGCGCGTGGCGCGCAGGCGGGGGCCTGGTGGAAAAGGGGAAGGGAAAGCGAAGGGGGCTGCCGCGTCGCGTCAGGGCGCGCCGGCGCCGGACAGCAGCAGCAGCCGCGTCGTGCCGCCATCGGGGCTGAAGGCGAGCAGCGTCGCGAGGCCACCTGCGCGGATCCTGGTATGCCCGTCCGGGTTGGTTGGCGCCGTGCCGCTGAAGCCGGTCATGGCGATGGCGAGGTCGGACGCGGTGCGGTTGACGACTTGGCAGGAGAAGCCGTCCCCCGTCGCCGTCCAGTTGATCGACAGCGTCGTGCCCGCATTGGCGCTGACCAGCCTGGCATTGTGCGCGGCGAGGGTGAGCGCGGTTGGTACGACGGTGGCGACCACCGGCAGGCGGCGCGCGGTGAACTGGCTGTCCACATAGCTTTTGCGCGCCGCTTGGTTCGGCAGGGTCGGATCGCTCGGGATCAGCAGGTGGCCCTGGAGCGTGACCGTGCCGTTGGCCGAGACGCGCAGCCTTTCGTGGAAGGTGGCGCCGCTGCGCGTCTCCACCACGAAGGCGCCGGCCTCGGTGCCGGTGGTCACCGTCTCGCTGATGCCGGCGGCCCGCACGAAGGCGGTCTCGGCGCCGGCGGCGTTGTTGCCGCTGAAGACCAGCTGGCCGAGCGTGTGCCCCGCCGCCGGGCTGGCGGAGGCGCGCCGGAGCGTCACCCCCATCGGCGCCGTCATGGCCGATGGCGCGCCGAAGACCACGCCGCCATTCGGGTTGTTGGCCACGTCGCCGCCGATCTGCAGCGGCGCGAGCGCCCCGGCGCCGAGCGAGATGCTGTAGGTGACCGCGCTGTTCTGGTTTTCGATGTCGAGGCTGGCGCCGAGCGCCCCGGATCGGGGCATGAGCACCGTACTCGCCTGGTCGGCCGAGGAACGGGCCGCCTGTGCGCGATTGCCGACCAGGATGATGCGTGCCGCATCCGCGCTGGTGTCCCCGCTGAAGCTGGCGCTGCGCGTGTCGCAGGCCACCACCGCCAGATTGTCGCCGCCGCTGCCCAGGTGGATGGTGGATGCGGGCAGGTCGCAGGCGACCAGCGTCAGCCCGCCATCCAGCACATCGATCGTACGGCCTGCGCCGCCGCCACCCACCATGACGCCGACGAACTGGTTGTCGGCCTCGTTCGGAGAGATGCTGTTGACGCGGATCGCCGTGGCCTGGGAACTGATGAAGCCGCCGAGCCACTTGGCGCGGAAGGCGGAGCCGCGGATCCAGGCGCCGACCGTGCCCGGATCCCTCAGCGTCAGGAGGTCGTCCACGCTGCAATTGTTCAACTGGATGGACTGCGCCCCGTCGCCGAGGTCGAAGCCGAGATTGTAGCCGTAGCAGAAGCAGTTGACGAGTTCTGCCACGTCGCTGCTCTCGACGCGGAAGGCGGTGCCGAGCCGGCGGTTGTTCCAGATCGCCAGCGTGCCGCTACCGGTGTGGTTTCCGGCGAAGGCGACGCCCTGCAGATCGATTCGCGTCGCATCGACGACCGTGGCCGTGGCGCGCGTGTTGGCCGAGGCGACGCCGTTCACGCCAAAGACGTTCACCAGGTCGCCGGTGACCAGGTTGTGCGCGGTGCTTGTCGTGACGCGGATCAGGCCGGCGCCGTTGTTAGCGACGTTCGCGATCGGGGTCTGCACCAGCGAAATGCCGCCGAGGTTTCCGGTCAGGAAGGGCCAGAAATGCACATCGTGGATGCGCGTGATGTCGTAGGTGCGCGACAGCCAGATGCCATTCCGGTTGTCGCCGCGCATACGGCGGATATTGACCCGCTGGCTATGGTCGGCGCGCAGCGCGAGATCGAAGCCGAGCACCAGCACGTCCTCGACCAGCGCATCGTGATGCGTGCCGGATCCGTCACCGATGGTGATGGCGGTGCCCGCCATCGCCGCGCGTAGCGCGATGGCGGCGCGCATATTGTTCGGCGGCGCGCCGATCCCGTCGCGGATAACTGCGAGAGAGCGCAGCGTCGCACCGCGCATCACGCGGATGGTGTAGGCCTGGTTCAGCAGGATGCTGCCGGGGACTGCGTTGTAATTGGCGCCAGGCCGCTGGCCGCCCGGGAAGACCGGGCCTTCGAGGCAGACATTTTCCCGTACGACGAGCTCGGCGCCTGCCACGCGGTAGCGGCGCGGCCCGAGGCGCACCACGCCGCCGCCGGAGGCCTGGGCGGCATCGATGGCGGCCTGGATGGCGGCGGTGTCGTCGGCGATGCCGTTCCCGACCGCGCCATGGTCGCGGACATGGAACATGCGTTCGGCGAAGATGCCTGCGGTGATCTGCGCGAAAGTGGCGCGCCGTGTCTCGGCCGCCGCACCGCTGCCCTGCACGATGGGTGCAAGGTCGCTGCCGCTGAGCGCGGCGGCGGCGGGAAGATCTGTGATTCTGGAATCGGGCATCGGCCCCTCATCTTCGGTTGGTGCTGGGGGAAGCGGGCAGGCGCGGGCGCGCGCCTCAGATCAGCAGGCGGCCGCCCGACTGGGTCAGCACCACCTGGCCGCCCTGGGCGAGCAGCGCGTAGGGCGGGCTGACGGCGAAGGGGGGCGAGGTGTCCGCGACCTGCGGCGCACCGACCGCCTCGACCCTCAGGCGGTAGCCGGAGCCCACGCCGGGGGCGGGCAGGCTGGCGCTGGCGGTGCCCGCCGTGACGTCGGCCGCCTGCGGCCCGCGCACCGTGGTGCCGGTGGCGTCGTGGATCGAGAAGCTGACCTGGGCGACAGGGCCGGTGACGCGGGCCTCGGCCAGAACCTGCCCACCCGCGACGATGCCGCCCGCCAGCGGTGCGAGCAGTACGGTCATCGCCACCGCGGTCGCCATCTGGCGCACCGAGAAGCGCTGCGCGGCGCTGCGGTTGAGGCGGAAGGGCGCCGTGGCGGTGTCCACCACCACGCCGCCCGGAACGACCGGGCCGGGCCGCACCGTGGTCAGCGTCAACGCATCCGAGGCCTGGAGCAGGATCACATCGCCCAAGGCAAGGCGCGACCCCGCCGGGGTGAAGTAATTGGGCTCCAGCGCGGCCGCCCGCGTGTCGGGGGTGCGGTAGAGCCAGATGGTGAAGCCGCTATTCGCCAGCAGCGGGGTCAGGCCAGAATTGTCGAAGGGCATGCGGGGCTCCGGACAGGCGCGCGCAGGCACGGCGCGCCGGGGAGCGCGCCGTGACGGTGGCGGAGATGGGATGGGATCCATCCCGGCCGTTGGCGCGGCCGGCGCGAGAAGGCGCGGGATGGGGCGAGAGCCGTGGGGCGGTGCGGACGCACTTCGCCCCTTGGCCCGGCCTGTCTAGCTTCGACTTCGTATCGAAGTCAAGAAAAAAGTCCTACGAAAGCTGGTGGGCGGCAGCCCGCTGCGCGGCGCCGATCACGTGCTAGTTTCCGCACACCGGAATCGGGACCACGCCCGGGAGATGTCCATGCGCCGCTTGATGCTGATCGCCGCGTTGTTCACTGCTGCCCTGTCCGCGACGCCGCTCGCGGCGCAGGAGCGGGTCGTCAACGTATTCAACTGGAACGACTATATAGACCCCTACATGGTTCAGCGCTTCACGCGGGAGACCGGCATCCGTGTGCGCTACGACGTCTTCGACAGCCTCGAGACGCTGGAAGGCCGCCTATCGGCGGGGCGAAGCGGCTACGACATCGTCGTGCCCACCAGCGAGCCCACCTTCTCGCGTCTCGCGCGCGCCGGCGCGTTCCGGCCCCTGGATCGCGCGCTGGTACCGAACCTCGCGCACCTCGATCCCGCCTTGCAGGCGCAGATCGCCGTCTCCGACCCCGGCAACCGGTTCGGGGCGCTCTATCTGTGGGGCACCATCGGCCTCGGGGTGAATGCGGACCGGATCCGCGCGCTGGCGCCGGATGCGCCGCTCGACAGCCTGGCGCTGCTGCTGGATCCCGCCCATGCGCGGCGGATCGCGCGCTGCGGCATCACCATGATGGACAGCGCCATCGACGTGATCCCAACCGTCCTGCGCTATCTGGGCAAGGACCCGAACAGCACCGATGCCGGCGACCTTCGCGAGGTCGAACGCGCGCTGATGGCGATCCGCCCCTTCATCCGCAATTTCTCCACCGGCGGCGCGATCGAGGCGATGGCGGCCGGGCAGTCCTGCCTCGCCTTCGGCTATTCGGGCGACATGATCCAGGCCGGGCTGCGTGCCGCCGAGGCCGGGCGCGGCGTCACGGTGCGCTACGTCGCGCCTAAGGAAGGGGCGCAGGTCTGGTTCGACCTGCTCGCGATCCCGGCGGACGCGCCCAATCCTGAAGCGGCGCACGCCTTCATCAACTTCCTCCTCCAGCCGGATGTGATGGCGCACATCACCAACCATGTCCGCTACCCGAATGGCGTCCCCGCCAGCCGCGCGCTGGTCGATGCGGCGGTCGCCAGCGATCCGGCGGTCTTCCCGCCGGAGGCGCTGCGCGCCAGCTTCTTCACCATCGGCCCGGTGCCCCAGGCGGCGGAGCGTGCCCGTTCGCGCGTCTGGTCGCGATTCAAGGCGGGGAGGTGAGCCTCGTCACCGCACGGCCCGGCGCGGCCGAGCCCTGGCGCGACCCGGATGCGGCGCCCTTGCTTCGCATCGCCGGCGTGACCAAGCGGTTTGGCGATCATGTCGCGGTGGAGGATGTCAGCCTGGACATCCACCGCGGCGAGTTTTTCGCCCTGCTCGGCGGGTCGGGGTCGGGGAAATCCACGCTTCTCAGGATGCTGGCGGGGCTGCTGCAGCCCGATGCCGGGCGCATCCTGCTGGACGGCCAGGACATGGCGGGCGTGCCGGCCTATCAGCGGCCGGTGAACATGATGTTCCAATCCTACGCCCTGTTCCCCCACATGACCGTCGCGCAGAACATCGCCTTCGGCCTGCGGATGGAAGGTGCGTCGAGGCCGGCTATCCGCGACCGCGTGGCGGAGATGCTGGCGCTGGTTCGCATGGAGGGCTTCGGCGACCGGCGCCCCTCCGCGCTGTCAGGCGGGCAGCGCGCGCGCATCGCGCTGGCGCGTGCCTTGGCGAAGCGACCGAAGCTGCTCCTGCTGGACGAACCGCTCTCGGCGCTCGACAAGAACCTCCGCGAATCCATGCAGTTCGAGTTGCGGTCGATCCAGGGCCGCACCGGCACCACCTGCGTCATCGTCACGCATGACCAGCAGGAAGCCATGACGATGGCCACCCGGCTTGCCGTGATGGAGCGCGGCGCGCTGGCCCAGATCGGCACGCCGGGCGAGGTCTATGAATACCCCAACAGCCGCTTCACCGCGGAATTCCTCGGCACGGCCAATATCCTCGAAGGCGTTGTGCAGGCGACGGGGCCGGGCGGCGCCCGCATCGGCGCCACGGGCTTCGCGATGGACATCCTCTCCGACACGCCGGCGCCGAAGCCTGCCGGCAGTCGCGTCTTTGTCGCGCTGCGGCCGGAACGGCTGGCCATTGCGCGCGCGGCCGATGCGATGCGGCATGGCGACAACCGCCTGGTGGGGCGGGTGCGGGAGATCGCCTATCTCGGCGACAGCTTCATCTACCATGTGGAATTGGAGGGCGGCCGGGTCATCCGCGTCAGCCAGCCCAATCCGCGCCGCATGACGGAACGCCCGCTGCATGGGGGGGACCCGGTCGCCATCACCTGGGACGCGCAGGCCAGCATGGTGCTGCCGGAATGAGCCGGCGCGTCGGTCGCGCCTTGGTGCTCGCGCTGCCCGCGGCCTGGATGCTGCTGTTCTTCGCCGCACCCTTCGCGATCGTGCTGTCCATCGGCTTCGCCGAACCGGCGGAGGGCATACCGCCCTACGCGCCCCTGCTGCGCCCGGCGGATGGGGCGCTGCCGGCGCTGCACCTCAACCTCGGCAATTTCAGGCTGCTGTGGGAGGATCCCTTCTATATCGAGGCGGTGCTGCGAAGCCTGCGCGTCGCCGCCGTCTCCGCCACGCTCTGCCTGCTGATCGGCTATCCCATGGCGCTGGCCATCGCGCGCGCGCCGGAATCCTGGCGCAACACGTTGCTGTTGCTGGTGATCCTGCCCTTCTGGACGTCCTTCCTGCTGCGCGTGACGGCCTGGATCGGGCTGCTGCAGGACCAGGGCTGGATCAATGGCGCGCTGCTGGGCCTCGGCGTGATCGCGGAGCCGATTCCGCTGCTCTACACCGATCTCGCGATGTATCTCGGAATCACCTATTGCTACCTGCCCTTCATGGTGTTGCCGCTCTATGCGACGCTGGTGAAGCTGGATGCGGCGCTGCTGGATGCGGCGTCCGATCTCGGCGCGCCGCCCTTGCGGGGCTTCCTGGCCGTGACGCTCCCGCTGTCCTTGCCGGGGGTGCTGGCGGGGTTCCTGCTCGTGTTCATCCCGGCGGTCGGCGAATTCGTCATCCCCGAATTGCTCGGCGGCCCTGGTGCGCAGCTCATCGGTCGCGTGCTCTGGACCGAGTTCTTCCAGAACCGGGACTGGCCCCTGGCCTCGGCGCTGGCGGTCGCGTTGCTGGCCGTGCTGGTGCTGCCCATCGCGATCTTCCAGGCGCGGCTGGGGCGGGAGGAAGCGCGGTGAGGCGCCTTGGCGGCCTGCTGATCCCGCTCGGACTCGGCTTTGCCTTCCTCTATCTGCCGATCCTGCTGATGGTCGTCTTTTCCTTCAACGACAGCCGGATGGTCACATCCTTCACCGGCATGTCGCTCCGCTGGTACGAGGCGTTGTGGCGCAACGAGGCGCTGATGGAGGCGCTGGTCGTGTCCCTGCGGATCGCCGCCATCTCCGCCACCATGGCGACCATCCTGGGCGTGCTGGCGGGCTTCGCGCTGGCGCGCTTCGGGCGTTTCCGCGGGCGGGGGGCCTTCGGTGGGCTAATGGCCGCGCCGCTGGTGATGCCGGAGGTGGTCACCGGCTTGTCGCTGCTGCTGCTGTTCGTGGCGCTGGAACAGGCCTTCGGCTTTCCCGCCGGCCGCGGCGCTGACACGGTGGCGATCGCGCATGCGACCTTCGGCGCGGCCTATGTCGTCGTCGTGGTGCAGTCGCGCCTGTCCGGCTTCGATGTGAGCCTCGAGGATGCGGCGATGGATCTCGGCGCGCGGCCCTGGCGCGTCTTCGCCCTGATCACCCTGCCGCTGATCGCGCCGGCCGTGGCGGCGGGCTGGCTGCTGGCCTTCACCCTGTCGCTCGACGATCTGGTGATCGCAAGCTTCGTCTCGGGCCCGGGGGCCTCGACCCTGCCGATGGTGATCTTCTCCTCCATCCGTCTCGGGTTGACGCCGGAGCTTTATGCGCTGGCGACGCTGATGGTGGCGGCGGTGGGGCTGGCGCTCTGCCTGGCGTGGCGGCTGGCCAGGCGCCCTCCCGGTGCCTGATCGGCGCCACGATCCCTCCACCATCGCGTGGCAGGGTGGTGCCATGGTTCGGCGTTCCCTTGCCTTCGCGCTTCTCCTGCTGCTCGGCGGCTGCGCCGAGCGCTGGGTGCGCCCCGGCACGACCGAGGCGCAGGCGGA
>JBIIRI010000236.1:0-3967 GCA_044341625.1 Roseomonas sp. | reverse complement strand
CCCTTCTGGTAGTCGGACAGCACCATGACCGAGGTCGCGGCGATCGCATCCGCCGCGATCCGCACCAGCCTGTCGGCCAGGCGCTGCTGGATCGGGCTCGGGCTTTCGTGATCGGCGCGCATCACCTGCTGGCCGGCGGCGATGAAGCGCGTCTTGGTGGTGGTGGCGCGGCCACCCTGCACCAGCAGCCAGGGCTCGACGCCCGGCTGGCCGCCGATCAGCCCGGTCAGGTCGCTGCCCGCCTGGTCGTCCCCCACCACGGACACGAAGGCCACCGCCGCGCCAAGCGCGGTCAGGTTGCGGACCACATTGCCGGCACCGCCCGGCAAGGCGACCTCTCGTTCCACCGCCAGGATGGGGACCGGCGCCTCGGTGGAGACGCGCTCCACCCGGCCATAGACGTAGCGATCGAGCATCGCATCGCCCACCACCAGGACGGAGGCACGACGAAGCTGGCGGACCGCATCCGCGAGATCGGCGAGCGGGATCTCGGCCAGCGAGCGTGCGCCGGGCGCGGGGCCTTGCATGACAGTTCCGTAGCGCAGCCGGACGGGCCGGCGCAAGGCGCGGGGGCGGCAAAGTCTCGGCAACGGGTGGGGAGAGCGGGCCGGGGGCCGCCGCTACCCGAAGAGGAACCCGATCCGCTCCCCCTCCAGCACGGCGCAAGTCAGCGGCCCGCCATAGACCGCGCCGGTGTCGAGGCCGATGCGATGCGCCAGCACCTCCGGCGCCCGCGAGGGCGTGTGGCCATGCACCACCACCGCCCCGAGCCCGCCGCGCCAGGACAGGAAGGGCTCCCGGATCCAGGCGAGGTCCATCGGATCCTGCCGGTCGAGCGGCACATCCGGCCGCACCCCCGCATGGGCGAAGAGATACCCGCCCAGCCCGAAGCTGCCCGGCAGGCCGCGCAGCAGGTCGAGGTCGCGCCCCGGCACCGCCGCCCAGCTGCGCGGATCGCGCGGATCGGCGCCATAGCTCGCGAGCGTCGCCGCGCCGCCATTGTCGAGCCAGAAGCCCACCACCTCCGCCTCCGCCCCAGGGTCGAGGGCGGCGAGCATCATCTGTTCGTGATTGCCGGCCAGGTGGACCGAAGCGCCCCCGGGGATCGGGCAGGGCCCACGCAGCAGCGCGAGCACGCCCGCGCTGTCCGGGCCGCGATCCACATAGTCGCCGAGATGCAGGACGAGCATGCGCGTCCCCTCTCCCGCCAGGGGCCGCCGCGCCGCGTCCTCGGCAATCGCGCGGTGCAACGCGGCCAGCCGGGCCGCGCAGCCATGCGGATCGCCGATCGCGTAGACGCGAAGCCCGGCGGGCAACCAACCGGGAGATAAGAATTCCGCAAGCATCACGGGTGCAAACCTAGCCTGCGCCCGGCCGCCCGTCGCCCTGCGGCGGGGGGCAGCCGAAGACACATGCCCGGGACGAAGCCCGTGACGAGCCGAACGCTGCCGCCCCCGCCGCCAGCAAGCCCGGTCCCGGCGCCGCCCGACCGGGCCATGCACCCCCTTCTCCGCGCCATCCGGCGCAGTCCCGCGCCAGCTGGGCGCGATCAGGCGCCCGAGCCGATGCCCGAGCCGATGACCGACCCGATCCGAGCCGAGAAGCCCGACCCGGGCGCCGAACCCGCCCCCGGGCCGGAGGCGGGCCTTGCCACGGCGTTGCGCCGCGCCACGCGGGATGCGCGCGGCCTGGTGGTGCTGCGCGTGGAGGACGCCGTGCCGCACCGGCGCAAGGTGGCCCGCGCGCTGCTGCAGGAAGGCGCGCTCGCCGCCGGCGGGCAGGTGCTGGACGGGCCCGACGGGGACCTGCTGTTGGTCGGCGCCGAGCCCGGCCGCGCCGCGCGGCTGCGCGAACTGGTGGAACGGCTGGTCGGCCCCGCCACCACCCAGATCCTGTGTCTGCAGCGCGACGCCGCCGCGCTGCTTGCCTATGGCGGCGGCGGCCCGCCCCCGGTCCCCCGCCTGCCCGAGGACGGGCCGGGACTTTCGGGGCTCGACGCCTTCCTCGATGCCATGCCGCTTGCCGCCGGGGTGCGGCGCCTGCTGGGCTGGACGCTGCCCGGCGGCACGCGGCCCGCCTTCCTGCGGATCGAGCCCGACCGCGCCCGGCTGCGCCTGGCCCTCGGCCCGCTCGGCGCGGATACGGACCTGCTGGACCACGCCGCCCGCCGGCTGACCATGCGGCTGCTGGGCGCGCTGGCCGACCCAGCCGAGGCGCGGGCCTTGCTGGGCGCGCCGATGCCGCCGCGCCTGCACCTGCCGCTGCCCACCGGCCAGCGCCCCGAAGCCGCGACCGGCGCCATCCCGCCGGGGCGGCTGACGGCCACCCTGCCGCTGGCCGCCGCCGCCGACCCCGAGGCGCTGGCCCGCCGCCGCGCCAGCCTGGCCGCCGCCGGGATCGGGCTGGAGATCGAGGGGGTGGACGCCGCCGCACTCGCCCTGCTGGACGGCGCCGCGCTGGCCGCCGACCTCATCCGGCTCCGCTGGTCCCCCGCCCTGGCCGAGCCCTGGGCCGAAGCCGCCCTTGGCCGCCTCGGCCTGTCGCGCATCGTGGTGACGGGCGCGAGCGCCGAGGCCGCAAGCCGGCTCGGCGTCGCGCTGATGGAGGCCGAGGCGCCATGACCCTGGTCGAGGACGTCGCCTTCCGCGGAGCCACCCGCGCCGCCGTCGAACTCTCCGCCCTGGTGCGAGAAAGCGTGACGGCCGATGCGGCGCGAGAGATCCTGCACCTGCGCCTTGGCGGCCTCGACCCGCAGCGGCGGCGGCAACTGCGAGGGGCGCTGCTGGCCGGGCTCGGCGCCGCGCATGCGCAGGTCTTCGACCTGCCGAATGGCGACATCGTGACCGTCGTCCGCCCGCCCGCCGCGTGTCTGGACGGGGCGGAGGCCGCCCTGCGCGGCGCGCTCAGCGGCGCCACGCTGCGCCGGATGCACCTGCCGCAGGATGCCGCGAGGCTGCTGACCGTGGTGGCCGACAGCCTGGGGCTGGAGCCCGGCGAACAGGAACGCCCCCCACCCGCCCCCCCATCCGGGCCGCCGCTGGACAGCGCGGGGCTTGCGGCGGTGGAGATGGCGCTGACGACCGCCGATCTGGAAAGCGTCACCACGGCGAAAAGCGTGTGCCGCATCGACCCCGACAGCGGCGTGCCGGAACCGCTGTGGCAGGACCGGCGCATCGCCTGGCCGGCGCTGACGGCGCTGCTGCTGCCGGGCCGCAACCTGGACGCCGCGCCGGGCCTCGCGAAACGACTGGCGCGGGTGGCGGAAGCGCGGCTGCTGGCCGAATTCGCCCGGCCGGTGGCGCAGCGGGAATGGCGCCCCATCGGCATGCCGCTATCCCCCGCCACGCTGGAAGGCCCGGTCTTCGCCCGCTTCGCGGACGCCCTGCCCGCCGGCCGGCATCAGGAGACCACGGTCGCGATCCGCCCGGGCGATATCCTGGCCGATCCCGGCCTGCCCGCGCGGCTGCGCCCCATGTTGCAGGCACGCGGCTTCCGCTTCGCGCTGGACGATGCCGCCCCTGGCCTGTTCGCGCTGCTGCCGCCGGAGCGGCTTGGCGTGGATCTGATCCGCCTGCGCTGGTCCCCTGACCTGCCCGGCGCGGAGCCGCCGGCGCTCGCCGCGCTGCTGGCGGAGGCGCCCGACCGCGTGGTGCTGACCGGCGTCGACCGCCCCGCCGCCATCGCCTGGGGGTGGGAGGTGGGGCTGCGCCTGTTCCAGGGCCCGCTGGTCGAACGCCGCCGCGGCGGGGTGTGAGGGAAAGCAGCCCGCCCCTGACTCACCCTCTCCACCCGCTTGACTTTGTCCTCTCCCCCGACGGGGGGAGAGGGTTGGGTGAGGGGGGCGTTGCTGTGATGAGCGCGCCCTGATCTCCAACGCCCCCCTCACCCTGCCCTCTCCCCCCGTTGGGGGGAGAGGGCAGTCGAGCGGCGGGACAGACCTTCCCCGCCCCCCCCAACCCCCCGCGCT
>JBIIRI010000235.1:0-3969 GCA_044341625.1 Roseomonas sp. | reverse complement strand
GGGGGGCGTGGTTTGTGGAGGTCGGTCGCGCCCCCTCCCCAACCCTCCCCCGCAAAGCGGGAGAGGGGGCAGGTTGCGCCGATCATCCCTCTCCCGCGCAGCGGGGGAGGGTGGCTGAGGGTTAGGCCGAAGGCTTGCCTTCGGCATGGCGCGAAGCCGGGAGGGGGCACGACCCACCTCCCCAACCCAGCGCGCCCAAGATTTTCCCTCTTTGTTCGCCTGCATAACGGGGCCAGATTGCCTGCGTGACCCAGCCCCGCACCGCGGCTCCGACCCAACAGCCCCGCCTGCTCCTCCCCGAAGCCCCGACGCTGGTCGCCGGCTTCGGTCGTGGCGCGCTGCTGACCCCGGATGGCGAGCTTCTCACCCTCCCCGCCGCCGAGATCGGGCGGCGGCTGCGCGACCTGGCGCCGCCGCTGCTGGTTCATGGTCCCGCCACCTGGAAGCGGCTCGGCCTGCCGCCCGGGCCGGCCTGCGACCTACTGGAATTATTCGCCTTCTGCCGCCCGGCCCAGCCGGCCGCCCCCACCCCGCGCGGCCTGGCCATCGCGCTGGATCGGGAGGCACCTGCCGATGACGAGGCTGCGGCCGCCCTGCTCCCGGAGCTTGCCACCGACCTGCTGCGCCACCTGGCCCATAGCCGTAACGGCCCCCTGAACCGGGATGCGGCGCCGCTGGCCGCCAAGCTCGGCGCGCAGATCGACTGGCCCTGGGCTGCCTCGATCCTGGCGGCGCTGGGCCAGCCGGAGGCGCGGCCCTCCCTCGACCCCCTCAAGGTCTGGCGCCGCCTGCCGGATTGGGAGGATGAAAGCCCCCCGCCGCCGCCCGCCCATACCCCCATCACCCCCGCCGAGGCGCGCCGCCGCCTGGCGGACATATTGGGGGAGGGCGCGGAACAGCGGCCGCAGCAATCCGACTACGCCTCCGCCGCCGCCGCCGCCTTTCAGGCGCGGGAAGCGCAGGGCGCGCCCAACCTTGTCCTGGCGGAAGCCGGCACCGGCACCGGCAAGACGCTGGGCTATGTCGCGCCCGCCAGCCTCTGGGCGGAGCGCAATGGGGCCCCCGTGTGGATCTCCACCTTCACCCGCAACCTCCAGCGCCAGATCGACCAGGAAACCGCCCGGCTCTACCCCGACCCGGCCGAGCGCCGCCGCCGCGTCGTGGTCCGCAAGGGGCGGGAGAATTACCTCTGCCTGCTGAACCTGGAGGAGCAGACGGCCTCCGCCCAGCTGGCGGGGATGCTGCTGCCGCTGGCGCTGGTCTCCCGCTGGGCGCTGTTCACGCGCGATGGCGACCTGATGGGCGGCGACTTCCCGGGCTGGCTGGCGGAGCTGTTCGGCCACCATGCCGTCTGGCCGCTGGCGGACCGGCGCGGCGAATGCGTCCATTCCGCCTGCGGTCACTACAAGCAATGCTTCGTCGAGCATTCCATCCGCCGCGCCAAGACCGCGACGCTGGTCGTCGCCAACCACGCGCTGGTGATGGTCCAGGCGGCGCTGGGCGGGGGGGAGGATGGGCGGCCCCTGCGCCTGGTCTTCGATGAGGGCCACCATCTGTTCGACGCCGCCGACGCCGCCTTCTCCGCCGACCTGACGGGCGGCGAGACGGCGGAGCTGCGCCGCTGGCTGCTGGGCGCGGAGGGCGGCCGGTCCCGCGCCCGCGGCCTCGCCCGGCGGCTGGAGGAGGTAATCGGCGACCGTCCCGATCTGCTGATGCCTCTGGAGGAAGCCCTGCAGGCCGCGCGCGCCCTGCCCGGCCAGGGCTGGCCGAGCCGCATGGCGGAGAACGACCCGCGTGGCGCGGTGGAAGCCTTCCTCCATGCCGTGCGCCGCCAGGTCCTGGCACGGATCGCGGAGACGGATGCGGGTTATGGCGCCGAATGCGACGTCCACCCGCTGAACCCGGAGCTCCCGGAGGTGGCCGACGCCGCGGCGGACGCCTTCGCCCGCCTGCACGCCCCGCTCGAGGTGCTGCGCGCCCGCCTGCAGGCGCGGCTGGAGGATGAGGCGGAAGACCTCGAACTCGGCGACCGCATCCGGATCGAGGCGGCGATCCGCGGCATCGAGCGCCGCGCGCTGATGCCGCTGGCCTCCTGGGGTGCGATGCTGAAGGCGTTGCGCGCGCCGCCCCGCGCCCCCGGCACGCGGCCCGATATGGTGGATTGGTTCGCGCTGGAACGCCGCGAGGGGCGGGACGTGGATGCGGGCATGTTCCGCCATCACCTGGACCCCACCGAGCCCTTCGCGACTACCGTCGCCGCCCCCGCCCATGGCGTGCTGATCACATCGGCCACGCTGCGCGATGCGGGGGAGGAGGAGGAGGCCGACGACCCCGACGCCGCCTGGCGCGGCGCGGAAGCGCGTACCGGCGTCGCCCACCTGGCCGCGCCCGCCATCCGCGCCGCCGTGCCATCCCCCTTCGACTACGCCACCCACACTCGCGCCCTGGTGGTCACCGATGTCGCGCGAGAGGATTACGGGCAGATCGCCGCGGCCTATCGCGCGCTGTTCACCGCGGCGGGCGGCGGCGGGCTCGGGCTGTTCACCGCGGTCCGCCGGCTGCGAGAGGTGCATGGACGCATCGCCGAACCGCTCGCGGCTGCCGGCATCCCGCTCTACGCGCAGCATGTGGACGCGATGGACAATGGGACGCTGGTCGATGTGTTCCGCGCCGAGGAATCCGCCTGCCTGCTCGGCACCGATGCGATGCGCGACGGGGTGGATGTGCCGGGGCGCAGCTTGCGCCTGCTGGTCTTCGACCGCGTGCCCTGGCCGCGCCCCACCATCCTGCACCGCGAACGCCGCCTGCATCTGAGCGAAGGTCGGCCCAAGGCCTATGACGACGCCCTGGCCCGCCACCGGCTGCGCCAGGCCTTCGGCCGGCTGGTGCGCCGCGCCGACGACAAGGGCGTCTTCGTGCTGCTCGATGCGCGCTGCCCGTCGCGGCTTCTGGCCGGGTTGCCCGATGGCGTGATCGTGCGCCGGCTCGGCCTGCGCGATGCCATCGCGGAAACCAGGGCCTTCCTGGACAATGCCCCCGGCTGAGGCCCGCGCGGCCTGCTCACCGTGCTTGACCCCGGCCCGTCGCATGGCGTCCCTTGCGGGGTGCAGCACCGCCAGGGAGGCCCAGCATGAACACCCGCAGCCAGGCCCAGATCGCCCGCTTCACCTCCCAGGAGGCGCTGGTCTGCGCCATGGTGCTGATGTCGGTCGCCGATGGCCCGATGTCGGATGCCGAGCTTGCCATGATGAACCGCATGGTGCGGGACCTGCCCGCCTTCGCGGATTTCCACGCCGGTGAGATCGAGACGGTGACGGATGCGGTCGCCAAGCTGCTCGGCCGCACCGACGGGCTGGACCAGGCGATGACGATGCTGCGCGACGCCCTGCCGATGCGCCTGCGGGAGACTGCCTATCTGCTGGCTTGCGAGGTCTGCGCCGCGGATGGCGATGCGACGCAGGAGGAATTGCAGTTCCTGCAGGACCTCCGCATCGGCCTCGACATGGACCGCCTGATCGCCGGCGCCATCGAGCGCGCGGCGAAGGCGCGGTTCCAGGTGCTGTGATTCGACCGCTTCAGAACTGGAACGAGCCGTTCCGATTCTGGCGCTACGTCACGTCTGCGCCGGCGGCGCATCCTCCCTGCCGTGACGACGGAGTGGATGATGCATCCGCAACCTGGAATGCTGGTGCTGCTGGGCGAGGCACGGGAGGAGGCCACGGCCGACCTGTTGCGTGGCGGCCATCTGGCAATCTCCGACACCGTGCTGGCCGCCGCGCTGGTGCAGGGCGGCAGCGCCGCAGCGGTGGCGCGGCGCCTCGCCACGCAATGCGATGCGGTGGCCGGGCGCGTCGCCGCGCCGCTGGCACCACTCCTGCGCTCACTCCGTCGACCCGCCTACGCGACCTATGCCCTGGTCCCACCAGCGCGTATCCAACCCGACGACCACCTTCCGCCGTGGTGCGACAT
>JBIIRI010000234.1:0-3995 GCA_044341625.1 Roseomonas sp. | reverse complement strand
CCGCGGCTTACCCGGCTCGTGGTCCTGCTGCTGCTCTTCATGACGGCGATGCTCGGCTCGGTCACGGCCGATGATGTGATCACGCTCTTTGTTTTCTGGGAATTGACCAGCCTCGCGTCCTTCTTCCTCGTCGGCTACGACCACGAGAAGCCAGGCGCGCGCAAGGCGGCGCTGCAGGCGCTGCTGGTGACCGGCGGCGGCGGCTTGGCCTTGCTCGCGGGTCTGGTTCTCGTCTCGATCGCTGCTGGCACGACAAGCCTTTCGGGCATCATCGCGGCCCGTGAAGCGGTGCTGGCGCATCCGTTGGCCATCCCGGCCATGCTGCTTGTCGTGCTGGGCTGCTTCACGAAGTCGGCGCAATTCCCCTTCCACTTCTGGCTACCGAACGCGATGGCCGCGCCGACGCCGGTCAGCGCCTATCTGCATTCCGCCACGATGGTGAAGCTCGGCGTCTATCTCCTGGCGCGGCTCAACCCTGTCTATCAGGATGTGGTGCTTTGGCAGGACCTGCTGACCTGGGCGGGGCTGCTGACAGCAGCAACCGGCGCGGTCATGGCGCTGCGCGAGACCGACCTCAAGCGCGTGCTGGCCTGGACCACGGTGACCGCGCTCGGCACGCTGACGCTGTTGATCGGCCTGGAGCCGGAACTGTCCGCGACGGCCGCCATCACCTTCCTGATCGTCCACGCGCTCTACAAGGCGGCGCTGTTCCTGATTGCCGGCATCGTGGACCACGAAACGGGCACGCGCGACGCCGCCGCCCTTGGCGGGCTTGGTCGCGCCATGCCGGTCACGGCCGCCGCAGCCGCGCTGGCGGCCTTCTCCATGGCGGGCCTGCCGCCCTTCGTCGGCTTCGTCGCGAAGGAGATCGTCTATGAGGCCAAGCTCGCCGCCGGCGGCATGGCCGGCGTGATCGCGAGCGTCGGCTTCCTCGTCAACGCCGCGCAAGTCGCCATTGCAGGTCTTCTCTCCTGGCGGCTGTTCTTCGGCCCGTTCCGCCCCACCCCGACACGCCCGCACGATCCGCCGAAATCCATGCTGGCCGGCCCAGTGCTTCTTGCGCTGCTTGGCTTGCTGGCCGGCGCCGCGCCCTCGATCCTTGGGGCCTCGCTGGTGGATGGCGCAGCCGCGGCAATCCTCGGACGCCCGGCAGATGTTCCGCTGAAGCTCTGGCACGGCTTCACGCCGGTGCTGGCGCTGAGCGTCGCCACCGTGTCGCTCGGCGTGCTGATCCTGGCTGGCTGGGCCAGGCTCGGCCCGCGCCTGCGCCGTGCCGCGCCGCTCGACCGCTTCGGCCCGGCGGCGGCCTATGATCGTGCTCTTGCCGGCCTGGTGGCCTGGGCCGAGGGAACGACGCGCGCCGTCCAGCATGGCAGCCTCCGCGGCTACATGCGGACCCTTCTGCTCGTGGCCGCGCTGGCACCGCTGGCGCTGCTGGTCGCCCGCGGCGGCTTGGCGCTGCCCGAGGCCGCGCCCACCGATCCCCGTGCGTTCGCCTTCTTGCTGATCGCGGCCGGTGCTGTCGCTACGGCTTTGGCCCCCGGGGTCTTCGCGGCAGTGATGGCGATGGGCCTGGTCGGCTTTGGAACCGCCATCGTCTTCCTGACCTTCGGCGCGCCGGACGTCGCGCTGACGCAGTTCACTGTCGAGGTGCTGCTGGTGGTCATCCTCGCCACCGTCCTGATCCGCCTGCCGCTCCGCGCCCGCGATACGCGCACCGGGCGCCAGCGTGCGGGCGATGCTGCCGTGGCCGGCGCGCTCGGCCTCTCCGTGACACTGGTGCTGCTTGCCGTGCTTGCCTCCCCCTTCGATCCGCGCCTCGGCGACTGGTTCGGCGAGCAGAGTGTGCCGGCCGGCTACGGGCGGAACGTGGTGAACGTGATCCTCGTGGATTTCCGCGCGCTCGACACCCTGGGCGAGATCGCGGTGCTTGCCATTGCCGCATTCGCGGTGCTCGCGCTGCTGCGGGGCGCGGGGCGCCAGCTCCGGGCCGGGACCTGAATTCATGCAAGCATCCCTCATCCTGCGTGTCTCGGCGCCGTTGCTGCTCTGGGTGCCGGTCCTTGTCTCGCTCTACCTGCTGGTGCGCGGCCACAACGCCCCAGGGGGCGGTTTCGTCGGCGGCCTCGTTGCCGCGTCGGGGCTCGTCTTCCACGCCATCGCGCGCGGGCAGGCGGCGGCGTTGCAGGTCATGCGCGCCCCGCCCGCCGCCTGGTGCGGCGCGGGCCTGCTGGCGGCGCTGGGCAGCGGGCTGCTCGCCTGGCTCGATCCCGCGGCGGGCTACCTGACGCATCGCTGGTGGTTCCCGGACCTGCCGGTGACGCTGCCGCTGAACACGGCCTTCGTCTTCGATGTCGGCGTCTATCTCGTCGTCATCGGCACCATCACCGCGATGGCTTTCGCGTTGGTGGCGGAGGAGTAGCGCCGATGGAGATGCTCCTCGCCCTCGCCATCGGCGTGCTGGTCGCCGCGGCTGCCTACCTGCTGCTCGCACGCGACCTGCCGCGCGCGCTGCTTGGCTTCGTGCTGCTTGGCACGGCGGCCAACCTCAGCATCTTCGCCGCCGGGCGGATCGGCACCATGATCCCGCCGCTGGTGGATCAGGGCGCGCGCGCCCTGGCCACAGAAGCCGCCAACCCGCTGCCGCAGGCGCTGGTATTGACCGCCATCGTCATCGGCTTCGGCCTTGCCGCCTTCACGTTGGTGCTGATCCGCAGCGCGCATGGGGCCTTGGGCACGGTCAGCGCGGACGAGATGCACGAGGCCGAGCGGGCTGACGAGACACCGGATTCGGCAGCGGCTGCGCCCGGTGCGGGCGTGCCGTCGCACCGACGGGAAGCCGCGTGATGCGCCAGGCCCTGCTCGTCGCGCCGATTCTCATTCCCCTCGCGGCGGCTTCGCTGACGGCGCTGCTGTGGTCGCGCCCCGCGGCGCAGCGTGCCGTCGGGTTGGTTGCCGCCATGGCTCTTTGCATCGCCACGCTCGTGCTTCTGGCCGAGGTGATTGCGGGGGGCATGGTCGTCGGGCAGATGGGCAACTGGCCCGCACCCTTCGGCATCACGATGGTGGTGGATCACCTTTCCGCCGCGATGCTGGCGATCACCGGGCTGATGGGGCTCGCCGTCGCGGTCTACGCGATGGGCCCTGGCGCGCAGGAGCGCGACCGCGCTGGCTTCCAGCCGCTGTTCCATGCGCTGCTGATGGGGGTGGCCGGGGCCTTCTCCACCGGCGACCTGTTCAACCTCTATGTCTGGTTCGAGGTGATGCTGATCGCTTCCTTCGGGTTGCTCGTGCTCGACCGCACGCGCGAGCAGCTCGATGGCGGCCTGCGCTACGTGATGCTGAACCTCGTCGGCACCACCTTCTTCCTGTTGGCGGTGGGGCTCATCTACGGGCTGACGGGCACGTTGAACCTTGCCGATCTCGCGCGTGTCGCGCCGGGGGTGGAGAACCAGGGCGCGCTGGCGGCCGTGGCCGTGCTACTGCTCGTCTCATTCGGCGCCAAGGCCGCGGTCTTCCCGCTGTTCAACTGGCTGCCCGCCTCCTACCACACCGCATCCATGCCGGTGGCGGCGATCTTCGCGGCGCTGCTGACCAAGGTCGGCGTCTACGCCATCATCCGGGTCTTCACCTTGGTCTTCGCGCATGATCATGCGCTGTTCGGGCCGATCCTGGCGGGCATCGCGATCGCGACGATGGTGGTCGGCGTGCTGGGCGCGGCGGCGCATTACGATGTGCGCCGGATCCTGTCCTTCCACATCATCAGCCAGATCGGCTACATGCTGATCGGTGTCGCGCTGATGACGCCGCTCGCGATCGCAGGCAGCGTGCTCTACATCGTCCACCACATCGTGGTGAAGGCAAACCTGTTCCTCGTCGCCGGGGCGATACGGCAGGTCGGCGGGTCCTTCGCGCTTGCACGCCTTGGCGGGCTTTGGGTGTCGGCTCCGCTTCTCGGCATCCTGTTCCTCATCCCCGCGCTGTCGCTGGCCGGC
>JBIIRI010000012.1:0-35519 GCA_044341625.1 Roseomonas sp. | reverse complement strand
CATCGGCAAGGACACCTTCGAGGTTGCGCAGGCGCTGCTGCGCCGGGTGCGCGGCGGGTTGGGGCATGCGACCGTCGGCGCGAACGCCGTCTTCGCCGCCGTCACCGGCGTCTCCATCGCGTCCGCCGCCGTCTTCACCAAGGTCGCGGTGCCGGAGATGGTGCGGCATGGCTATTCCATGCGCTTCGCGGCCGGCACCGTCGCCGGGTCCTCGATCCTCGGCATGCTGATCCCGCCCTCGCTGCTGATGATCGTCTATGGCGTGCTGGCCGAGGTCTCGATCGGCAAGATGTTCATCGCCGGCGTCATCCCGGGCATCATCATCGCGCTCGGCTTTTCCGTGATGATCTGGGTCTATGCGACCTTCTTCCCCGAACGGATCATGGCCCGCGGCGCGCAGGCCGAGCCCGCGCAGCGCGCGATGCCGCCCGGCGAGATGGCGATGAAATCCGTGCCCATCATGGCGCTGGTGGCGCTGATCCTGGGCGGGCTCTACACCGGCTTCTTCACCCCGACCGAGGCTGGCGCCGTGGGCGCGGCGGGCGCGCTGATCCTGGCGCTGCTGCGCCGGCGCCTCGACGGTCCGAAATTCTGGCGCGTGCTGCGCGAGACCGGCCTCGTCTCCGCCGCCATCCTGTTCCTGCTGATCGCGGCCGGCCTCTATTCCCGCATGCTCTCCATGGCCGGCGTACCGCAGGCCATCGGAGACATGGTGGAGCATCTCGGCCTCGGCCCCTACGGCTTCCTGCTGGTCTTCGTGATCATCATCCTGCTGATGGGCATGATCCTGGACAGCACCTCGATCCTGCTGATCATGGTGCCCATCGGCGCGCCGATTGCGCAGGCGATGGGCTTCGACCTGGTGCATTTCGGGATTGTGGTCATCATCGCGGTGGAGATGGGGCTGCTGACGCCGCCCTTCGGCATATCGGTGTTCACCGTGAAGGCAACGCTCAACGATCCCAAGGTCGGTATCGAGCAGATCTTCGCCGGCGCCATGCCTTTCGTCGCCGTGATGGGCGTCGCGCTGCTGCTGATCGCACTGGTGCCCTGGCTTGCGACAGCGCTGGTGAACTGACATGCCGCGCCGCATCGTCGATCTTTCCGTCGCGCTCGAAGCCGGCATCGCCTCCGACCCGCCGGGCCATACGCCGGAGATCACCTATATCGACCATCGCCAGAGCGCGGCCGACATGGCGCGCTTCTTCCCGGGCCTTGCCACGGACGACCTTCCCGGTGGCGAGGGCTGGGCGATCGAGCGGTTGAACCTGTCCACCCATACCGGCACGCATCTGGACGCGCCCTATCACTTCCATTCCACGATGGAGGGCGGGAAGCGCGCCTGGACGATCGACGAAGTGCCGCTGGACTGGTGCTTCGGCCGCGGCGTGAAGCTCGACTTTCGCCACCTGCCCGACGGCCATGTCGTGACGGCGGCGGAGGTGGCGGCGGAGCTTGCCCGCGTGGATGTCACCTTGCAGCCCTTCGACATCGTGCTGGTGAACACCGCCGCCGGCGCGCGCTATGGCCAGCCGGACTATGTCAGCCGCGGCTGCGGCATGGGACGAGAGGCGACGCTGTATCTGACGGAGCGCGGCGTGCGTATCTGCGGCACCGATGCCTGGTCCTGGGACGCGCCCTTCGTCCACACCGCGCGCCGCTATGCCGAGACGCAGGATGCGGGGCTGATCTGGGAAGGCCATCGCGCCGGCATGGTGCGGGCCTATTGCCATATCGAGAAGCTGGCGAACCTCGAAGCCCTGCCGGCCACCGGTTTCCAGGTCGCCTGCTTCCCCTTCAAGATCAAGGGCGGCTCCGCCGGCTTCACGCGCGCGGTCGCCATCTTCGAGGACCAAGCCGGGGAGGCGCGCTCGCGCCAGATGCTGTAGCGGCTTAGGGCGGCGTCAGCGGCGCATCCAGAAGCCAAGCCGTGATGGGGAAGGTCATGGCGGCGAGCACGGTGGACAGCAACACGGTGGCCGAAACCTGCTCCGCCCCTGCACCTTGGCGCTGGGCCAGCAGGAAGGCGTTGGTCGCGGTCGGCATCGCAGCCAGCAGCACCCCCGCCGTCACCCAGAAGTCATCGAGGTCCAGCCACATCCCCAGCACCAGCCAGACGAGCGCGGGGTAGGCCACCAGCTTCACCAGCGTGGTGCCCGCCGCCACCCCGAGCAGATCCCGCCCGACAGACAGGCGCGCGAGCGTGCCGCCCAGCGCGAACAGGGCCGTCGGCCCGGCCGCGCCACCGAGAAAGGCCAGGAAGCGCTCGGCCGGTGCGGGAATGGACCATCCAACCGCCGCCAGCAGCACGCCGCCGCAGATGGAGAGGATCACCGGGTTCCGGGCCAAGCCCCTTATCCCGTCCCAGGCCGCGCGCAGCCCTGCGCCCGGCCCACCGCCGCCGCGCGCCATCAGCACGCTGCCCAGCGCGATGATCACGGCCACTTCCGCGAAGATGGCCATCGCGACCGGCCCGGCGGCGCGAGGCCCGAGCATGGGAAGCAGCAGGGGCGGTGCCAGGTAGCCGACATTGCCCATGGCGGCAGCCGCCCCGAAGGCCGCCGCGGCTTGCCGGCCATGTCGCCGCCACCAGGCGACCAGCATGGTCGCCGCAAAGACCACCAGGCAGGCACCGAGGTAGCCACGGAAGTAGGCGGGCTCGAAGCTTTGCGCGAAGGGCTGCGCCGCCATCAGGCGCAGCAGCAGCGCGGGCAGCGCCACGTTGAAGCTGAACAGCCCGATGGCATCCACCATGGCGGGCGGCGCCCATTGCCGCCGTGCGGCCAGGAACCCCAGGGCGACCACGGCGAAGATTGGAAGGCAGAGCGAGAGGAAGCCGAGCACGCGGTGATGCTAGGGCAATATGCGTTCAGATGGAAACATCTGAACGCATTTCTTGCTCTAGATTCAAATACTTCTAGAGCACGCGCTGCGTTCAAGCGAACGCAGCGTGCTCTAGGTGCGTTGGCCGTCCGACACCAGCGCGCTGCTCCCGCGCCGCCGAACGCGTCCGATCCAAGCAGGTTCGCGGGGCGGGCCTATCGCAGGGTCACTTCGCCAGCTCCGAAACAGGCTCTGGGGCCGCTTCGGGCGGCGGCACGGTGCCAGGGCGGGGATCGATGGGCAGAAGGCGGTGCAGCCCCGTCTCGGCCTCGAACAGCGCGGCGGCGCGGAGCGCGACATCCTCGCGCCGAGGCGGCGCGGCGATCTGCAGCCCGACCGGGCGGCCATACTGGTCGAAGCCGCAGGGCACCGCGACAGCCGGGCAGCCGGCCATGGTGATCGCGGCATTCAGCATCGAGCCCGCCATGTAGTGTTCCAGCTTCACGCCGGCGATGCTGGGTGGGTTCCGCAGCATCACGTCGAAGGCCGGCGTTGCCGCGCCTGGCGTGATGAACACATCGTAGCTGGCGAACAGTGCCGCCATGCGGCGGTAGAAGGCGGCGCGTTCGCGATCGGCCCAGGCCAGCTGGCTTGGCGTGGCGGCCAGGCCGCGCTCGGTGTTCCAGATGATGTCGGGCTTCAGCTGGTCGCGCATGGTCTGCAATTGCAGCTCGCGGTCGACCACGAAGGACTGGCTGCGGAGCACCAGGAAGGCCTCCGCCAGCTCGCCGAGGTCGGGCGCGACTTCCTCCACCACGCAGCCCAGCGCCTCGAGGCGCCGCACCTCGCGCGCGCAGATCTCGCGCGTCTCGCGGTCCACCGGCAGCTGGCCGTTGTAATCGGCGGTGAAGGCGATCCGAAGCGGCCGGTGGCGTGCGGCTTCTGCCACCGCCTGCGTATAGCTTGTGGCGGGCGCGTCATAGGTCAGCGGATCGAGTGGGCACCAGCCCGCCATGGTATCCAGGAACAGCGCGAGATCGGCGACGCAGCGCGCCATTGGGCCCTGCACGCTCAGCGGCGCGAACAGGTTGTTCGGCGTGCCGCGCGTGATGCGCCCGGGCGAGGGGCGCAGCCCGACCACCGAGCAGTAGGTGCCAGGCCGCCTGAGGCTGCCGGCATGGTCCGTGCCCTGGGCCAGCCAGACCTCGCCGGTCGCGACCGAGACGGCGCCGCCACCCGTGCTGCCGGCGCAGGTGAGCGAGGTGTTCCACGGATTGCGCGTGCGGCCGAAGACCTCGTTGAAGGTCGAGCCGCCGGCGCCGAATTCCGGCGTGTTCGACTTGCCGATCACGATGCCGCCGCGCGCCTCGATCCGCTTCACCACGGGGTGGGAGGCCTGCGGCACGTGGTCCTTGAAGATCGGCGAGCCATAGGTGGTCCGCACGCCCGCGACATCGGTCAGGTCCTTGATGCTGACGGGCAACCCGCCGAGCCAGCCGGCCGCGCTCTCATGCTCCCGGCCTTCGCCGTCCATCAGGCGCTTCGCATGGTCGCGTGCACGATCCAGGCAAAGGGTGGGCAGCGCATTCACCGCCGGCTCGACCTCCGTGATACGGGCGGCCGCGGCCTCGACCAGGTCAAGGGGCGAGACCTCGCGTCGGCGGAGTAGGGCAACAGCCTCGGTGGCGGTGAGGCGGGTGAGTTCGGTCGCCATACTGCTTGTCCTTCCGGCACGAGGCGGTGAGTGGCCGCATTCTCGGCCTTGCGGGGCTGGCCCAGCAACCCAGGGGGGTGGCCGTACGGGACGCGATGGGCTTGGGGTCCCGCGACCTGACGTGGGCCCGATCTATGCAGGCTTCTCCCGGCCATGAGGAAGCGAGCATGGCGTCGTGCGGACGCTATCCGAACCGGGCTAACTGGCTGATTGCAAAGCGCGGGGCGTCGATCATCGCGACGCCGGTTTCGGGCGGTCGCTCGCGGTGTCGCCTCGACTTCTACCGCGCGCGCTCGCGCAGGGCGTTGCTCATCTGCTCGAGCGTGCCGTCGCTGCGCCGGCGGTGCAGCTGGCAGTGGGTGGTCTGCCAGGGCGGGCAGTGTCGCAGCCATTTCAGCGGCCGCCCGATCCAGGACGGCGGAAGTAGCTGCGGCTCCAGCGCTGCCCGTTCGGCATCCCTCAATTCAGATCAACGCAACACGCGCCCTGTCGGCCGCATGCGGGCCATCCAACCCGGCCCCGCTTCTATCGGCCATATGGCCCGAACGGCCTGCCCGGCATGGGCAGGCCGGCCGCTTCACCCTGATATCGGAGTGGCCTGGCGGGCCGCCCCACGACAGGCGTGGGCTCTCCATATGGTTGCTGTATTTATTAAGAGAGCTCCCAATGGTTGTGAATTAGTATATTGCACCACCAATCTGCGGTTGGGGCGGTGTTCGTTTCTGCCGGGGGTTGGTGATGGCAAGCCATGGAGCGGAAACATGACCCACCTACCCCTTCCCATTCCCGGTCGCGACGTGACAGCGCAGTCCTTCGGCATCCCCGCCGCCGACCTCGCCGCCGCGCGCTACGACACGCTCGAGACGCATCTGGACCGGGGCAGCGCGTCCTTCTGGGCCTGGATGCGCCCGGGGCCGAAGCCCTGCTTCACCATAGACCTGCTGTCGGACATCCTGGCCCAGCAGGCGTTGCTGCGCGACGCGCTGGCACCCAGCCGTGGCGCCGACACGCCGCTGCCGGCGCGCTGGTACGTCATGGGCAGCCGCATCCCCGGCATCTTCAACCTGGGCGGCGACTTGTCGCATTTCGCCGAGAAGATCCGCGCACGCGATCTCAACGCGCTGCGGCGCTACGGGCATCTCTGCGTGGAGGCGATCCACGGTAATTCGGAAGCCTTCAAGGCGCCGGCGGTGACGATTGCGCTGGTGCAGGGCGATGCGCTCGGCGGCGGCTTCGAATGCGCGCTGGCCTTCGACGTGATCGTGGCCGAGCGGAGCGCGAAGTTCGGCCTGCCGGAGATCCTGTTCAACCTGTTCCCCGGCATGGGCGCCTATTCCTTCCTGTCGCGCCGCGTCGGGCCGGTCCAGGCGGAGCGGATGATCACCTCCGGCCGGCTCTACAGCGCCGAGGAACTGCACGCGCTCGGCCTGGTGGATGTGGTGGCCGAGGATGGCAAGGGCGAAGCCGCCGTGCGGGACTACATCGACCGCAACGACCGCAAGCACAACGCGCTGCAGGCCATCTTCCGCGCCCGGCGCCGCGCCAATCCCGTCACGCTCGCCGAGCTGCGCGATATCGTCGAGATCTGGAGCGAGACGGCGCTTGGCGTCAGCGATCTCGACATCCGCAAGATGCTGCGGCTGACGGCGGCGCAGGAGAAGCGCCTGTCGCAAGCGGCGGAGGCGGCGCCGCTGACCCAGGCGGCGGAGTAGGGCCGTGCCGGCCCCCGCCGGGCCCCACGAGGCCCGGCGGGCAGCGGTTCAGGTGGTCTGCGCCGAGGACGACCCGGCGGCGCGCTGACCCAGCGCCTGCCGCGTGCGGTCGAGCTCGTCGGACAGCCTTGCGACGAGGTGCGCGCCCGCCGCGGCGATGTCGTCGGCATCCGCATCCTGCGCCACGCGGCACAGGTCGCAGAAGGCGCGCGCGCCGATGTTCACCGCCGCGCTGCGCAGGGAATGGGCCTTGGCCCGGAAGGCGGCGAAATCGTGGGACGCCGCGGCGGCCGACAATTCGGCCAGCAGCATCTCGGCGTCGGCCAGGACTTCCGCGACCACCGATTCGACGAAGGCTTGGCCACCCAGCGCCTCCAGATCCGCCAGCGCGGACTCATCGATCGTCGGTGGGCCGCTGGGACGGAAGCGCGGATGGGCCGAGATCTCGGTCACCTGCGCCGCCAGCGGGCTTGCGCTGTCCATCAGGGCATGGGCGCGCACGGCTTCCAGCAAGGCGGCCGGCGTCACCGGCTTGGTCAGGCATGCCTCGATGCCGGCGTCCAGGCAGCGCTGCCGCGCCTGGGGCGTCGCGTCGGCGGTCAGCGCCAGGATCGGCACGCGCCGCCGGCCGAGCGACTGAAGCTGGTACAGCCGTGCCGCCTCGATCCCATCCAGCACCGGCATGTTCACATCCATCAGAACCAGGTCGAAGCGCGCTTCCTCCAGCGCGTCCAGCGCTTCCTCCCCATTCGTGACCAGCGTCGCGCAATGACCGGCGCTTTCCAGGATCCGCTGCACCACGCGGCGATTCACCCGGTTGTCGTCGACGACGAGCACAGAGACGCTGTGTGCGTCTCTGGCCCATTCGGCTTCCGGCGCGTCCGCCGGCGCGGCCAGCGCGCCGGCGAGGCCGAGCGCCGCGGCGATCTCTGGCGCCGTGGCGGCGGCAGGCAGAAGCGATAGCGCGGCGCGGCGGATCGCCAGGGCGGGCAGGCCGTTGGGCGGCGACTCCAGCAGCAGGATCGTGCGGCAGGCCCCGCTCTGGTCCAGCGGCGCCATCGCCTCGCCGATCGCCTCGGCCGAAAGCCCCAAGGGCTGCGGCAGCGCGAGCAGCACGCGCGGCGCGGCGGGCGGCATGGATTGCAGCAGCGCCACGGCTTCCGCCAGCGACGCGGCCGGTCGCAGGGGAAGCCCGGCCAGGGACAGGCGCACCGCGCGCGCCGCCGCATCCGGCGCCAGCAGCACCGCCTCCGCCATCGTGGTCGGCGGCACGCCCGCGTGGCGCGCCACCGGCAGGGAGATGCGGAAGGTGCTGCCGAGGCCCGGGCTGCTCTCGACGCCGATCCGCCCGCCAAGCTGCCCGACGATCCGCTTGCAGATCGCAAGGCCGAGCCCGCTGCCCCCGTAGCGGCTCATGATCGTCGGGTCGGCCTGGACGAAGCTGTCGAAGATGCGAGCCTGCGCGTCGGACGCGATGCCGATGCCGGTATCGCTGACCTCCATGGTCAGCCAGAGCCTGCCTTCCGCCTCGGCGGCGTCGCAGGCGATGCAGACGCTTCCCGCCTCCGTGAACTTCACCGCGTTGCCGGCCAGATTCAGCAGCAGATCGCGCAGCAGCCGCGGATCGGCGCTCACCCAGGGCGGCGTGCGCGGCGAGACGTGGAACAGAAGCCGGACACCCTTTTCCTGCGCCTGCGATGCCAGCATCCGCTGCGTCTCGGCCAGCAGCGTGGCCAGCGCGATGGGTTCCAGGCTGATCGGAACGCGCCCCGCCTCGATGCGGGAGAAATCGAGGATGCCGTCGATCAGCCCGAGCAGCTCGCGCCCGGCCTCGGTCACCGTGCGCGCCATCTCGCGCTGCTCGGGGTCGAGCCGCGAACGCTTCAGCAGGCCGCCCATGCCGATGATGGCGTTCAGCGGCGTTCGCAGCCCGTGGCTGACGCTGGCGAGGAAGATGCTCTTCGCCTGGCTGGCCTGTTCCGCCTGGTGCTTGGCGGCATTCAGTTTGCGGACCAGCGTGCCGGCATAGGCGGGGATTGCGATGAGACCCAGCAGGAAGCCGCCCGACAGGTGCGGCTGCGTGTACCAGAAGGGCGTGGTGATCCAGACCGTGACGAAGCCGACGATCGCGATCGCCGCCCCGCCGCGCAGCCAGGCCACGCCGAAGCGGAAGCCGTTGCCGAGGATGACCCACAGATAGATCGGCGCGAGGGCGGAGGTGATCTCCTCGCCGACATGCAGCTCCGCGCACAGGAAGCCCATGTCGAGGCAGAGCGCGATGACGCGGCGCGGCTTGTTGGTCGCGGGCCAGCGCAGGATGTGGGCGAACAGCCCGATCGCGACCAGCCAGTAGAGACCGGAGAGGAGCTGCGCCAGCGGCGGCGCGTCCTCGGCGTACAGATAGACCGAGATGACCAGCGCGAAGGCCAGCCGGTTGAAGCTCATCTCGTGTTCCGTGTCGGGCCGGCCGCGAAGGGCGGCGAAGCCCGTGGGGCGCGGCGCGCCGCTCATGCGGTCGTCACATGCGCGGCGTCGGCGTCCAGCATCGCGGTCAGCTCCTCGGCCGAGACGGGCGCGCAGACGAAGTATCCCTGGACCTCGTCGCAGCCGAGGCGGCGCAGCGCTTCCAGCTGCTGTGCGGTTTCCACCCCCTCGGCGACCGCGTCCATGCCGAGCCCGTGGGCGAGGCTGATGATCGCGCCGGCGATCGCGGCATCGGCGCGGTCGGTATCCAGCCGGGCGACGAAGCTCTGGTCCACCTTCAGCCGCCGCACGGGCAGGCTCTTGGCATAGGTGAGCGAGGAATAGCCGGTGCCGAAATCGTCGATGGAGAAGGCGACGCCGACCTCCCGCAGGGATCGCAGCGTGGCCGCGACCTCCTCCAGCTTGTCCAGCAGCACGCGTTCGGTGATCTCGAGGTCGAGAAGGCTGGGATCGAGCCCGCTCGCCCCCAGCGCGTCCACCACCATGCCGCGCACGTCGCGGTTGGCGAACAGGCTGGGCGAAAGGTTGACGGAGATCCGCAGCCCGCCCGGGCGACGCTTTTGCCACGCGACACCCTGCGCGCAGGCGGTGGCCAGCGCCCATTCGGTGATCGGCGCGATCAGGCCGGTATCCTCCGCCAAGTTCAGGAACTGGGCCGGCAGGATCACGCCATGTTCGGCGTGGCGCCATCGCAGCAGCGCTTCCGCGCCGCAGATGCGGCCGCTTTGGAGCGAGACCTGCGGCTGCCACACCAGCTCGAATTCGCGTCGGGCCAGGGCGCGGCGGAGCTCTGCCTCCAGCCGCAGCGCCTGCTGCGCGGCGGCATCCATTTCGGGATCGAAGAAGCTGAACACGGACCGCCCGGCGGCCTTGGCGCGGTACATCGCGAGGTCGGCGTTGCGGAGCAGTTCCTCCGCGCTCGTGGCATCTTCCGGATAGAGCGTGATGCCGAGGCTCACGCTGATCGAGATGCTGCGCCGGCCGATGCGAAAGGGCTTGCGGAACGCCTCCAGCACGCGCCCGGCCAGGTGGCCGGCGTCCGAGGCGCCGGCGATGTCCTGCTGGAGGATCGCGAATTCGTCGCCGCCGAGCCGCGCGACGACATCCCCTTCACGCAGCGTGGCCCGGAGCCTGCGCGCCACCTGGACCAGAAGCCGGTCGCCCGCCTGGTGGCCCAGCGCGTCGTTCACCGCCTTGAAGCGGTCGAGGTCGAGCAGATGGAGCGCGAGCCCATCTTCCGCCCTGCGCCCATGGCCGCAGCGGCTGTCCAGCAGCTCACCGAGGTAGGCGCGGTTCGGCAAGCCCGTGAGGGGATCGTGCTGGGCGAGGTAGCGCAGCCGTTCCTCCGCGCGCTTGCGGTCGGTGATGTCGATGGATGTGGACAGCACCGCCGAGACCCGCCCCCCCGCGTCGCGCAGCGCCGCCTTGGTGGTGTGCAGGTCGCGGCGTGTGCCGTCGTGCCAGACCACGCTTTCCTCGAAGCCGGGCAGGGCTTGCCCGGTCGCGAAGACCTCCGCGTCCAATTCGCGAGCAAAGGCGCCGCGCTCCGCGCCGAACAGATCGGTGACGTCGCAGCCGACGAGATCGGCCGGCGAACGGCCGACCGCTTGGGCCTGGGCGAGGTTGACGAAGACAAGCCGCCCGTCCCGATCGGCGGCGCTGACCATGGCGTGGACGGTGTCGATCAGCTGGGCCAGGGCCTCCCGGCTTTCGCGGGTCAGGTCGGTCCGCAGGCGTTCGGAGGTCTCGAGGTCGAGCTGCAGCCGTTCCGCCTGTCGCTTCGACGCCAGCTGGTGGCGTCGCAGCGCGAGCAGATTGCGGACCCGGGTGCGGAACTCGACGTGATCCACCGGCGCCAGCAGGAAATCGGTCGCGCCCGCTTCCAGCGCCAGCAGTCGGAACTTCCGGTCATCATAGACGGTGACGACGATGACCGGGACATCGGCCGTGCGCGGCATGGACCGCAGCCGGCGTGTCACCTGGGCGCCGTCGAGGTTCGGCATCTTGAAGTCGGTGATGATCAGGTCGGCGTCATGCGTCTCCAGCCATTCGAGCGCGAGATGCGGGTCGCCGAAGGATACAACCGTGATGTCGGGCTCGATGGAGGCGGCGAGGCGCGACAGGACGCGCTGGTTGGTTCCGCGATCGTCAAGGATCAGGATCTGCGGCATGCATCGCTCCGCGCGGCCTCCGGCCATCGCACCGGGATCTGGTGGCTGGGACAGCGAGGTTGATCGTTGATCAACATAGCGTCTTCGACGACGCTGGGCTCACCGGCTACATGCCGAACACAGCATATTTCACCCTGATCTCAAACGATTCTCTATCATACTTATTGCTAAAAGATAAGTGGCGCGCGATCCCGTCTAGGCACCTCGGTCGCCGATGGCTGGCCGAAGCCTCGCAGGCGCAATCTTCGTCCAACGTGTATAAGGCGCCCCCCCTGCGGCCGCTTCTAGGCGGCCGCAGGGGGAGATAAATCGAGAGGAGTGGCGCGCATGCGTGCGGCGGTGGTGACCGAAGGCGGGCTGGTGGTGAAGGAGGTGCCGGATCCGCGCCCCGCTTCGGGCGAGGTGCTGGTCCGGCTGCGCGCCATCGGCCTGAACCGGGCCGATCTGGGCGTTGCCGCCGGCCATCGGCATGGCAACCAGGGCGGCGCCGGCGCCATCCCCGGCATCGAGGGCGCGGGCGAGGTCATCGCGGTCGGCCCCGATGTGCCCGCCCATATCACCCCCGGCATGCGGGTGATGGCGTCCATGTCCGGATCCTATGCCGAATGCTGCGCCGTGCATTGGGGGCGGCTGTTCCCGGTGCCGTCGAACAACATGCCGTGGGAGATCGCGGCGACCCTGCCCATCGCGCTGCAGACGATGCATGACGCGGTGGTGACGCATGGGCTGTGCGGGCCGGACCGCAGCATCCTGATCCAGGGCGCCTCATCGGGCGTCGGGCTGATGGGGTTGCAGGTGGCGCGGCTGATGGGCGCCACGACGATCATCGGCACATCCACGAATGCGGAGCGCCGGGCGCGGCTCGGGGCCTTCGGCGCCACCCATGCGGTGGACACCGCCGATCCCGCCTGGGTGGACCTGGTGCTGGACGCCACTGGCGGCCGCGGCGTGGATGCGGTGGTGGACATGATCAGCGGCCCGCTGGCCTCGCAGACGCTGCGCGCCACGGCGATCCTCGGGCGCATCGTGAATGTCGGCCGGCTGGGCGGCGCGGTCGCGCCCTTCGACTTCGACACCCATGCGGCGCGCCGCATCAGCTATATCGGCGTCACCTTCCGCACCCGCAGCGCGGCCGAGATCGCCGAGATCGTCCGCAAGGCCCGCGCCGATCTGTGGCAGGCGCTGGAAGCCGGCCAGCTGCACCTGCCGCTGGACCGCACCTATCGTCTGGATGAGGTGAATGAGGCGCTGGCTCGGATGAAGGCCAACCAGCATTTCGGCAAGCTGGCCTTGATTCCCTGACGCGCTGGGGCAGGGGCCGCCGGCCGTCGCACCCTGGCGGCGGCCCGCCCTTGTCTCGCCGTCGATCCTATAGGTGTGAAGCGACGGAGATGGCCGTCGCCCTCCCTTCGCGGGCCAGGCCGCGATGGCCATAGGTGCCGGGGCCGGGCGGGCGCAGCGCGCCGGCGATGGTCTCGATCACCCGCGACTGCAGATCGATGGCGCGTTCAAGCAGGCGGCGATTTTCCGTCGTCAGGTCCTTCAGGTGCAGCGCGATCTCCTCTGTCCGGCGGCGCTCCTCGCCTTCCGCGCGGCAGCCTGATTTATGGGTGGCGTCGAAGGCGGCGGCGAAGGCATCGGCCGCCAGGCGCTTGCCGCGCGCCAGTTCCGCCGCGGCGCCGAGGTCGAGCCGCGCCAGGGCGGCGTTCTCGGCCCGCAGGGCTTCGACCAGGCGTTGCCCGGCATTCGTCAGGGCCTCGATCATCGTGCTGGGGTCTCCGTGCTGGCGGCTTCCTGGGCGCGCAACAACTCGCGGCGGACGGCATCGCCGATCCCGATGCCGCCGGCCCGCGCCAGGTCGCGCGCGATCGCGTCCACCAGCATCGGGCGCCACTGGGCTTCCGCCTGGCCGCCGCCGAAGGGGCCATCGGTCGGCAGGGCGGCGAAGACGGGCTGGAACATTGCCGCGATGGCCTGCGCTTCGAATTCCTGCGCCAGGCGCCGGATCTTGCCCTGGGACGCCGCGGGCGCGCCGGCCAGGGCCGGGTTGAGCGCCGCGCGCGGGGCGTCCGCGCGTGGCGCGGCGGGAAGGGACAGGGTCATCGCAATTCCAGCTCCGCCTGCAACGCGCCGGCCGCCTTGACGGTCTGCAGGATGGTAATGAGGTCGCGGGGCCCAACGCCCAGGCTGTTCAGCCCGCGCACCAGCTCATCCAGCGTCACCCCGCCGCGCAGGATGCCGAGCCGCCGTTCGGCCTGGTCGTCCACCTCGATATTGGTCCGCGGCACCACCACCGTCTCACCGCCGGCCAGCGCGTTGGGCTGGCTGACCTGCGGGGTCTCGGTGATGCGGACGGTCAGGTTGCCCTGCGCGATCGCCACCGTGCTGACACGCACATTCGCGCCCATCACGATGGTGCCCGACGCTTCCTCGATCACCACCCGCGCCATCTGGTCGGGCTCCACGCGCAGCTGCTCGATCTGGGCGAGGAAGCCCACCGCCTCCCGTCCCGCGATGTTCACCACGACCGTGCGCGGATCGGTCGCGGCGGCGACGGAACCGCGGGCGGAGCGGTTGATCGCCTCCGCCATTCGTCGCGCCGTGGTGAGGTCGGGGTTGCGGAGCGCGAGATGGACGCGTTCGCCTTGGGCGAAACGGAAGCCCACCTCGCGTTCCACCACGGCGCCATTGGCCATGCGCCCCGCCGTCGGCACCCCGCGCGTGACGCTGCCCGCGGCGCCGCGCGCCGCGACCGCGCCGGTGGCGATCGGCCCCTGCGCGACGGCATAGACTTCCCCATCCGCGCCGAGCAGCGGCGTGACCAGCAGCGTGCCGCCGGTGATGTTGGTGGCATCCCCCAGGGTGGAGACGGTGACGTCGATCCGGCTGCCGGGGCGCGTGAAGGGGGGCAGGTTGGCGGTGACCATCACCGCCGCGACGTTGCGGGTGTCGAGCTGCCGTTCCTGGTCGCGCGTGTTGACACCCAGCCGTTCCAGCACGCCGATCAGCGATTGGCGCGTGAAGGCCGCCGAGCGCAGCCGGTCGCCCGTGCCGTTGAGCCCGACGACCAGCCCGTAGCCGACCAGCTGGTTGTCGCGCACGCCCTCGATATCCGCGATGTCCTTGATCCGCACCTGGGCGGCGGCTGGCAAGGCGGGAAGAAGAAGGCAGAGGCCGAGCGCGGCCCAGGCCAGATGCCGCAGGCCGCGTTGCCAGCGCATGCGTTTCGTCATCCTCGGGCAAGGTTTGTGCGCCACTCTGCGTCTCCGGGCCTTCGGGGCGTGTGAGGGCAACCCGCGTGCCAGCCGCGCCGGGGGGGCAGGGCCAGGATTGGCCGGCAGGGCTTGCCGGGCCGGTGCAAGGGATGCCGGGCCCCGGCAAGGATGCGGCACCGGTCCGCAAGCGATGGGTCGGTCGGGGCATGTTCGGGGCGAGGAGCCAGGAGGGCGGATGACGCGTGTTGGTGGTATCGGCGGTGCCGCGACGCCGGCGCGGCAGGCGGCCCGGTCGGGGGGCGGCTTTGCGCTGCCGGATGCGCCGAGCGGGCGGGCGGCTGCCGCCGTGGCCGCCCCCTCTCCCGCCTCGCTGCTTGCGCTGCAGGAAGGGCCCGGCGCGGATCAGGGGGCGGAGGACCGCGCGCGGCGGCGCGGGCGGGCGGCGCTCGACCTTTTGCGAGAGGTGCAGATCGACCTGCTGCGTGGCGGCGCCACACCCGCGCGCCTTGCGCGGTTGGCCGCGCTGGCCCAGGCGGCGGAAGCTGATGCGGCCCCGGCCGACCCTGGCCTGCGCGCCTTGCTCGCCGAGGTCACGCTGCGTGTCAGGGTGGAATTGGCCCGCCGCCGCATCGCCCCTGCGACGGATGGATGAAAAGACAGAAGATCAGGAACTTGCCGCGCAACGAGGGCTTGTCTCCGCCATGGCCCCAACACTATGGTCCGCCCGCCTTCGTCGGCTTGGCGCCGGGTCTTGCCGAAGGGGGTTGGGGAAAAAAAACATGCTCGTGACCTTGCCGCCGGACTACCGCCCGTCGTCCGCCGAAGAGTTCATGAATCCCCTCCAGCTAGAATATTTCCGACAAAAGCTCTGGCGATGGCGCAACGAGCTTCTGCGTGAGGCTGATGAGACGCTCAACAGCCTGGGAGAAGGCGGAATCTCCGAGGCGGACCTCACGGACCGGGCCAGCATCGAAACCGGTCGCGCCCTCGAACTCCGCACGCGGGATCGTGCACGCAAGCTGATCAGCAAGATCGACCAGGCGCTCGAGCGAATCGAGAACGGCACCTACGGATACTGCGAGGAAAGCGGTGAGCCGATCGGCCTGCGCCGGCTGGAAGCCCGCCCGATCGCGACCCTGTCGATCGAGGCGCAGGAACGGCACGAGCGGATGGAGCGCATCCACCGCGACGATTGACAGATTCGTCGCGTTTTCGATGCGTGATGTGGGCCGGGCGTGACGCTTGGCCTGAAGACGGCCTGCCCCGACCGGGGCGGGCCGTTTCGCGTTATGGAGTCCGAGTCGTCGGCATGGGCGCAGGCGCGGCCATTTGTCCGAAACGCGCAACACGCCGTCGCCGAGATGAAACTGATGTCATGTTGTTGGCGGGCCGGAACAGGCGCGCCGCCGGTCAACCGGGCAGGATGCCCCGCAATTCCGTGACCAGATCCGCCAGCCCATAGGGCTTGGGCAGAAGCCGGATGCCCTCCGCCGCCAGGTCGCGGTCCAGCGCGGCCTCGGCATAGCCCGACACCAGCAGGACCGGCAGCGCGGGGTAGCGAGCGCGCAGCTCCGCCGCCAGTCCGAACCCGTCGAGACCCGGCATCACCACATCCGAGACGAGCGCGCAGGGTACGGGGGCGCCGCCCTCCAGCAACTCCAGCGCCTCCTCGGCGGAACTCGCCGTCAGCACGGTTTAGCCGGCGCCGCGCAACGCGCGGGCGGCAAGCCGCAGCAAGGGCGGCTCGTCCTCCACCAGCAGGACCGTCGGGCCATCGGCGGCTGGCGGTGGCCCGACGGCCGGCAGCGGCGTGGGGGCCAGCGCCGGCGGGGGGTCTGCCGGGCCATCGTGGCGGGGAATCCAGATGCGGAAGATGGTCCCCTGGCCCGGCAGGCTCTCGGCCGCGATGAAGCCGCCTGATTGCCGCACGATGCCATGCACGGTCGAAAGCCCGAGCCCGCTGCCGCCCTGTTCGCGCTTCGTGGTGAAGAAGGGATCGAAGATGCGCGGCAGGATTTCGGGCGGTATCCCGCCGCCGGTGTCGGCCACTTCGAGCGTGGCATAGCGACCCGGCGGCAACTGGTCCTGCCCCAGCGGTTCCGGGTGCAACACCACCGCATGGCCGGTCGCGATGTGCAGAGACCCGCCGCCGGGCATCGCGTCGCGCGCATTCAGCGCCAGGTTCATGATCACCTGGTCGAGCTGCGTCGGGTCGATCCGCACGCGCCGTCCCGGCTCGTCCAGCTTCACCGTCAGGCGCACGCGGCTGCCGAGCAGCCGCCGGAGCAGCCCGCCCATGGCGTCCACCGCCTCGTTCAGCGCCACGACGCGCGGATGCAGCGCCTGCTGGCGCGCGAAGGCCAGCAGCTGGCGCACCAGCCCGGCGCCGCGGGCCGCGCTTTCCAGCACCTGGCGCAGCTCTGCCGCGGTGGGATCTTCCGGATGCTGGCCCAATGCCGCCTCGGCGCTGCCGGAGATGGCGCTCAGCAGGTTGTTGAAGTCATGGGCGATGCCCCCCGCCAGCGCGCCGACCGCCTGCAGCCGCGCGGCGGAGGCGTTCTGCGCCGAATGCTCGGTCTGGATCAGCGGGGCTACGCGGAGCAGCGATGCGGGCTCACGCAGCGGCAGCGCGTGGCGTTCGATCTGGACCTGCTGCGCGCCGGCACCGGCCAGCGCTGCCTCTACCTTCCGTCCGGCATCGAGCGCGGCCGTCAGCCCATCGCGTCGCGACGGATCGACCAGCAGCGCCAGGTGCATCCCCTCACGCAGCGGCAGGGTCGGTCCGCAGAGCCGGGCGAGCTCGGCGTTCCAAGCGACCAGCTGGTCCGCCGTGTCCAGAAGGGCGAGGCCGGGCGAGGAAGCCTCGATCACGGCGCGCAGCGCCGGCTCCACCTCGCCGCGCGACGCACGCCCGCGCAGCAGCGCCTCTAGCCCCCAGCGCGGCTCAGCCATCGTGATCCCCAATCGCCGCATCACGGAACATTCCCGCGACCGCATGGATCACCCTGTCCATGGCAGGCGGGCGCGGTCAAGCATGCGATGATGTGCGCTGAGATGGCGCAGGGCCGCGCCTGCGGCGTCGTCATTCCCGCGCGCCTCCGGCGCTCCCGTTCCGCGCGCCTCCGGCGTGCTCGTTCCGCGCGCCTCCGGCGTGCTCGTTCCGCGCGCCTCCGGCGTGCTCGTTCCGCGCGCCTCCGGCGCGACGCCACACGAACGCGATGATCTCCGCCACCGCCTGGTAATGCTCCGCCGGGATCTCCGCGCCGACATCGAGCCGATGCAGTGCCCGCGCCAGTGGCGGGTTCGCGACCAGCGGCACGCCGGACGCCTCGGCCGTGGCGCGGATGCGCGCGGCCAGCTCGTCCACGCCCTTCGCCACCACCTTGGGCGCCGCATCGCCGCCCAGATAGGCCAGCGCGACGGCGTAATGGGTGGGGTTGGTGATGACCACGGCCGCCTTGGGCACCGCCGACATCATGCGCTGCCGCGAACGGCTTTCCCGGATCTGGCGACGACGGGCGCGCAGGTAGGGATCGCCTTCGCTCTCCTTCATCTCGTCCCGCAATTCCTGCCGCGTCATCCGCAGCATCTTCAGGTGCCGCGCATGCACCCACACCAGGTCGACCACCGCGATCGCCGCGAAGGCCGCCAGGGCCGCGGCGGCCAGCCGCAGCGCGGCGGCCGAGGCTTCCCGCAGCATCGCGCCGGCTGGCGCATGCAGCGCCGCCTGCAAGGACGCGGGATCGCCGAGCGCGAACCACAGCGCCCCGCCCACCAGGCCAAGCTTCAGCAGGCTGCGGACGAACTCCGCCAGCCCGTCCGCGCCGAACAGCCGCTTCAGGCCGCCCCACGGACTGAGCTTGGTGAGCTTCGGCGCCAGCGGCTTGGCTGAAACGAGCCCCCGCGTCTGCACCAGCGTCGCCGCCACGGCCCCCAGCGCCACCGCGCCGGCGACCGGCACGATCAGCAGCGCGCCGAGCCAGCCCAGGACCAGCGCGGCATCCGCCATCTCCAGCGCATGCGCGCGCTCCAGCACCGCGCGCAGGGCCCGGAACAGGTCACGGCCGAGCGAGGGCAGCGCCATGAAGGCGGCGAGAAGCCCGCCCAGCAGCGCCGCGAACCCCGCAACCTCGCGCGACAGCGCGACCTGGCCATCTTCCCGGGCGCGCTCGATGCGCCGTGGCGTGGCGGCTTCCGAACGATCGGCGGGATCTGGCGGTTCGTCACCCTCCGCCATGGCTCACCGCGCGCCCGGCAGCGCGGCGAAGCTCGCGCGCAGCGTCTCGGCATAGGTCGCGATCAGCGGCGGGGCGAGCAGCGCCAGCAGGGCGATGCCGCCCAGAATCTGGCCCGGTATCGCGACGAAGAAGGTCTGCACCTGCGGCGCCAGCCGCGCCAGCAGCCCGAGTGCGAGGTTCAGCACCACCGCCGCGATGACGAACGGCGCCGAGAGCCGCAGCGCCAGTTCGAGCGCCGCCCCGCCGGCCGCCGCCACGCTTTCCGCCGCCACATCGGCCGGGAAGGAGGCGCCGGCGGGAATCAGCGCATAGCTGTCCGCCAGCGCCCGCAGCGCGATGGCATAAAGGCCGCTCGACAGGACGAGCACTGCGGACAGCAGCCCGAAGGCGCGGCCAAGCGTGGTGCCCTGCGCGCCGAGCTGCGGATCGCTCACCAGCATCCCCTGCAGCCCGATCAGGGTCGCAATCGCCTGGCCCGCCATCGCCATGCCAAGCGTGAGGATGCGCGCAAGGCCCCCCAGCCACAGCCCGACCACGACCTCCTGCGCCACCAGCCGCACCGCCTCCGTCCCCAGTTCGGGCGTTGGCGGCAGCGCGGGTGCCAGGACCGGCAGCAGCAGCGCGAGCATCGCGAGGCCGAGCGCGAGGCGGATGGTGGGTGGGATCTCCTGTTCGCCGATGCCGGGCAGCAGCATCACCGCGGCGCCGAGCCGGGCGAAGATGAGAACCGCCTGGAAGGACAGCGCCGGCAGGGCGCGCAGAAGATCCCAATCGGCGTCGGTCAACGGATGCCGCCGATCTGCACGACCCGGTCGAACAGCGTCTCCGTCCAGCCGCGCATGACCGAAAGGGTGAACGGCCCCAGCACTATCATCAGCAGCGCGCAAACGGCCAGCTTCGGCAGGAAGGCCAGCGTGGCTTCCTGCACCTGGGTCAAGGCCTGCAGCAGCGATACCGCGAGGCCCACGATGAGCACCGCCAGCAGCGGCGGCCCCATGACCTGCAGCGACACCCACAGGGATTCGCGCAAGGCCTGGCCCAGCGTTTCCTCGACCATCCTGGTCTCCTTCACGCGGATCCGTATCCAGCCGGATCGGCGGGGCAGGGGCCTTGGTGTCGCCCCCCCCTGCCTTCGCGATCCGATCTAGATCGGCATCCGCATCACATCCTGATACGCGGACACCACGCGGTCGCGCACCGCGACCGCCGTCTGCAACGTCAGCTCCGCCTTGCTGATCGCCAGCACCGCCTCCGTCACGCCGCCCTGGCCGAGCATGGCGGCGGTGGAGGCGGCTTCCGCGCTCCGGCCGATCTCCACGCCCTGTTCCAGCGCACGCTTGAACATGCCGCCGAAGCCGCTGGACTGCGCCGCGGGCGGCGCCAGGCTGGACGCTTCGCGATAGGCCGCCACGGCGGCCGCATGGGGGATGACCTTCATGGCCGATCAGCTCCGTTCCGTATCACCGCAAGGCCTCGATCGCGCGGGTCAGCATGGCGCGCGTCGTCTCCAGCACGGACAGGTTGGCGCTGTAGCTGCGCTGCGCCTCGCGCATGTCCATGACCTCGACCAAGCTGTCGATATTCGGCGTCTTCACGTAGCCGCGGGCATCGGCTGCCGGGTGCGACGGCTCGTACCGCGTCGGGAAGGCGCCCGGCGCGTCGGCGATGCGCGAGACGGTGACCGTCTCCGCGCCCATCGCGCGATCGAGGCGATTGGCGAAGCTGACCGTGCGGCGGCGATAGGGATCGGCGCCCGGCGCTTCGCCGGTGCTGTCCCGGTTCGCGAGGTTTTCCGCCACCACGCGCAATCGCGTGGATTGCGCCGCCATGCCGGCGGCGGAGATGCGCAAGGCGCGATCCAGATCCATTGCCGTTCCTCCTGCGGTCCTGCGTGCCCGCCTTCAGCGGCCGAGCGTGAGGCGAAACATGCCGGTGAAGCTTCGATGCACCGCCATCGCCAGCTGATGCGCCGTATCGGTTTCCGCGATCCGCATCGCCTCACGATCGAGCGACACGGCGTTGCCGTCCGGTGCCACTTCCGCGACGCCGCGCTCGGTGCGGGCATTCGCCGCGGCCAGCGGGTTGCCGCCGCCGTGACCCGGGCTGGTGCGGGCCATCGCGAGGCGAAGCTGGCCTTGCAGTTCGCGCCCGAATGGCACGAGGTCGCGCGGGCGGAAGCCGGGCGTGTCGGCATTGGCGACGTTCTGCGCCAGCACCGATTGCCGCCGGTCCAGCCAGTTCAGCCGCCGTTCCGCGAGCGCCAACGGGTCGCGCACCGCGCCCCCGCCACCCATCGCCGACCTGCCCGAAGGCGCCTTGCCGATGCCGTCCATGCGCGAAATCTGCGCCGGCAGCGGTGAAGGAAGCATGAAGCGCGCGGCGCCTGTTGCCGCGGTCGTGTTCGTCGTTGGCCTGCCGTAACCCTCCGTTCATCGCTGCGGGTCTATGCGGATCGGCATGCAGGCACCGCGCGGATCGGCCGATGCGTCAGGAACGAGCCCCGCGGCTGCGGTGGCCGCGGCCATCGCCGCGCTCGATGGCACGCTGGTTGTCGCGCGCGCCCTGGTGGAGACCGGGCGCCGCATCGACCTCGACGGCCTGGAGCGGGAGGCCGTGGCGCTCTGCGCCGCGGTGATGGCGCTCGATGTGCGGGAGGCAAGATCCCTGCGCCCCGCCATCGAGGCGCTGCGCCACCAGATCGACTGCCTGGCCGCGACGATGCGCGCGGCCTGATCCCTTCAACCCCAGCGCGTCCAGGATGGAAAGCGCATGCAAGAGATCGGCCTGACCAGCCTGATCACGGTCGCACTAGCACTTGCTGGCGTGCTCGCCGTGCTGGTGCTTTCGCTGCGCGGGATCCGTGCGGCGGGCCTGGCGCGCGGCGGCGTGCGCCGGCTTGCGATCGAGGAAGCGGTCGCCCTCGACGGGCGCCGCCGCGTGGTGCTGCTGCGCTGCGACGGCCGCGACCTGCTGCTGCTGACCGGCAGCGGCCAGGACATGGTGATCGGCTGGCTGCCGGACGCGCCAACGACGGGGCCGGGCGCATGAAGGCCGCGGCGATCCTCGGTGCCCTGCTGCTGCTGCCCGCGGGGGCGGCGGCGCAGAGCCTCAATCTCGACCTCGGCGGGCAGGGGACGGGCGGCACGGCGCGGCTGATCCAGCTGACGGCGATGATCGGCCTGCTGTCGCTCGCGCCCGCGCTGCTGGTGATGGTGACCGCCTTCGCCCGCATCGTCATCGTGCTCGCGCTGCTGCGGACGGCGATCGGCGCGCCCTCCATCCCGCCCAATCCGGTGCTGGTGGCGCTGGCGCTGTTCCTGACGCTGTTCGTGATGGAGCCGGCGTTGCTCGCCAGCTGGCAGCAGGGCATCCGGCCGATGGCTGATGGCGCGGTCAACGAGGTGGACGGGCTGATCGCGGCGGCGGAGCCGTTCCGTCGCTTCATGGCCGCGCAGGTGCGCGACGCCGACCTCGCGCTCTTCCTCGACATGGCGAACCTGCCGCAAGCGGCGGCAGAGGACGCGCCGTGGCGCGCGCTGATGCCGGCCTTCCTGGTCAGCGAGCTGCGCCGCGCCTTCGAGATCGGCTTCCTGCTGTTCCTGCCTTTCCTGGTCATCGACCTGGTGGCGGCGAGCGTGCTGATGTCGCTCGGCATGATGATGCTGCCGCCGACGGTGGTGGCGCTGCCCTTCAAGCTGGCCTTCTTCGTCCTGGTCGATGGCTGGCGGCTGGTGGCCGGCAGCCTGGTCCAGGGCTTCGCGCAGTAGTCCTGGTGGCGCGCGCGCCTCAGCGCGGCAGGTGGCGGGCGATGTAGGGCGGAAGGGTGAAGGCGCCGACATGCATCTCCGGCGTCCAGTAGCCGGTGGTATCGAGAACGCCCGCCACATCCGCCCGCCGGCGGATCTCCGCCACGTCCACCTGGCGGAGCGACGCATCCTTCGCGGCCCAGCCGAGCGTCATGAAGCCGCCCACATAGGTCGGTACCGCCGCGACATAGGCCGAGACATCGGCGAAGGATTTCGCGCGGCGCAGCGAGGTCTCGCGCAGCTCATCGGCCTGCATCGCCGGCACGCCGCACTGGTTCACGATCACGCCGCGATCCGTGAGGATACGGGCGGAATTGGCGTAGAATTCGTCGGTGAACAGCACTTCGCCGACGCCGATCGGGTCGGTGCTGTCCACGATGATCGCATCGAAGCTGCCGGACGCCGCCTGGCGGACATAGTCGATGCCGTCGCCGGTGATGACCTCGGCGCGTGGGTCGGTCCATGCATCGCCGCCGATCGTGGGCATGAATTCCTTGGCCAGCCGCATCACCTCGCCGTCGATCTCCACCATCACCGCGCGTTCGACGGTCCGGTGCTGCAGCACGCGCTTCAGCACGCCGCCATCGCCGGCGCCGATGATCAGCACGCGCTTCGCGTCGCCATGCGCCAGCAGCGGCACATGCGCGATCATCTCCTGGTAGACGAACTCGTCCATCTCGGTGATCTGCACGACGCCGTCCAGCAGCATGACGCGGCCATGGGTGTGGCTTTCGAACACCATGATGTCCTGGAAGTCGGACTTCACGCGGGCAAGCTCCCGCTTCACCAGGAAGCGCTGGCCCCATTCGGCGTAGAGCGTCTCGTTCACCCAGGAATCGGTCGGCATGGCGTCACCCGTTCGTCACATGAAAAGGGCCGGACCCTTCGGCCCGGCCCCTTGTTCTGCCCCGGCGGCCCGCTTGCGGCCCGCCACTGGTGCGGCGAGGCAAGCGCCGGAGGCGCGCCCGGCGCCTGAGGGCAATCAATCAGCCGATCAGGCCGCGCTTGTGCTCGGCAAGCTGCACGCGCTCGGGCTGGAAGCCCTTCTTCAGCGCGGGGATCGCCTTGGCGGGGTCGCATTCGCCGCACATGAAGATGTCGATCGCGGCGTAGTCGCGTTCCGGCCAAGTGTGGATGGAGATGTGGCTCTCCGCCAGCACCAGGACGCCCGACACGCCGCCATTGGGCGAGAAGTGATGGAAATGGCCGTGCAGGATGGTCGCACCGGCCGCCAGTGCGCCCTCGCGCAGCGTCGCGTCGATATGATCCGGATCGTCGAGCTTGGTCGCGCCCCACAGATCCACGATCAGGTGCACGCCGGCGAAACGTAGGCCGCCCCGATTGATGAAGTAGTCGCGTTCCACCTCGTTCGAGACGGTGTCGATCCGGGTGTCGCTCGGCGTATCCGAGACCATCCCCGGTTGGACGAGAGCTTCCATGGCAGGGCTCCTTCCAGCCAGCAGATGACCTTGGTGGCCGCGATCGGCGGCACCTTGTGGGGTCAACGGCGCGCGCATATGGGGCAAGGGGGGCGGGGGCGCAAGCCAAAAAGCCCCCTCGGGGCCGAAAAAAACGCGGTTGCCCCCCCAAGGCCACGCGGGGCTTCACCGGCTTCCCCCGGGGGGCGGCCGGAGAGTTACCTTGCCACCCCCGCCCCGGCCCGCAATGCGTCCAGCCGGGACGGCAGCGTACGGGCCAGCTCCACCTCCTGGCGGATGCGCGACAGGTCGCCGATGCCGGCCATCCGGCCCGCGGTGATCAGCGCGAAGGCCTCCGCATAGGGCCCGCCCGCCATGCGGCTGGCTTCCGCTTCGCGCAGCGCCGCCAGCGCGGCCTCGTCCCCGGCGAAGGAGAGCAGCGCCGCGGTGCGCGCCAGAAGGCGCCGCGCATCCGCCGGCAGGGCGGCCGGTGCCGGCGGCAGTGTGTGGGTCAGATGGGCCCGCAGCACGGCGGCCGCGCCGGCCCAGTCCTGGCGGGCCGCCAGCAGCTCCGCATGCTCGGGCGCGGCGTCCTGCCCGGCTTGGCGGTAGCGGGCATCGGCGTCCTGGAAGGCGTCCATCCGGGCCAGCGCGCGGGCTTCGGCCAGCGCCCGCGCCTCCCGCAGCGGGACGGACAGGTGGTCGGAGGCGGTGTTGGCCAGCGCCGCGCGCGCCGCTTCCGGATCGCCCCCGCCCAGCGCGAGATTCGCCATGCGGAGCCCGATCCGGCCGCGCGCCGCCTCGTCCTCCGCCCGCCGAAGCGCCTGCGTGAGCACCGCCTGGGCGCGCACGGGAAGATCCAGCGCCGCCAGCCCGTCGGCCAGCGCGGCCAGCGCCTGTTCGGTCGGCGCGCCGGGCGGCAGCAGCGCCGCATGCGCGTCGAACAGCGCAACCGCCGTGATCGGCGTTTCCGTCACGATCGCGGCCAGCAGCGCCTCTACCTGGCGCGGACGCAGCTGCGCGGCGAGTTCGGGGAAAAGCTGTTCGGTCTCGCGCAGCATCTCAAAGGCGCCGCGATGGTCGCCTGTCTCCCGCCGCAGCGCGGCGAGGCGGGACCGCGCCTCGCTTTCCAGCGCATCGCCGCGCCAGGCCGGGAGTACGGCTTCCATCGCGACCGCCGCCCCTTTCGCGTCCATCGCCCCGGTGGCCAGCCGCAATTCAACCGAACGGCGCATCGCGACCGCGCGGGCGCGCCGGTCGCGGCCAAGCATCACCGCCGCATAGGCCTCGAGCGCGGGCTCGTTCGCACCCGTGGCTTCCAGCAGTCTCGCACGCGCCAGCGCGAGGGAGGGGGCGTCGTCTCGGTCGGCGAGCAGGCGTTGCAGGGCGGAGGCGTCGCCCGCCGCCGCCAGGGCTTCGGCCGCCAGCGGCCCCAGGCGCGCCTGCAGCGGTTGCGGCCAGGAGAGCAGGATCGGCAGCCCGGCCGCGATGGCCGGCGCACTTCCTTCCACGCCGCGCGCCGCCTGAAGAAGCCCGCGCCACAGGCCGAGTTCATCGCTTTCCGGCAGGCGGCGATGGAACAGCCCATCGGCCTCTGCCAGCCGCCCGGCCAGCAGCGCGGCGGCACCGCGCAGCGCATGGGCGGTCGGGTCTTCTGCGATTCGCGGATCATCGCGCATCGCCAGCACGGTCAGCGCCTGCGCTTCCGCGCCGAGGCCGAGCGCGAGCAGCGCCTCCGCGTTGCGGAGCCGGGGGGGGCCGCGGCTCAGCGGCGGTGCGGCGGCCACGGCAAGCATCGCGTTGCCTTCGCGCTGGATGAGCGAGGGAAGCGGTTCTGCCGGCAGGTCGAATAGCCGCGTCAGCCCCGCATCCCCCGTATCGCCGGCCGGTTCGAGACCCAAGGCGAGGGCCGCGCCCGGCCCGGCACCGGCGACGAAGCCCGCGGCAATGACCTGCAGCGTCGCGGTGTCGGCATGGGGCAGGATGGCGGCGCCGAGGCGTGTCGGCAGCAGGTCGAGCGTGGCGGCGCGGCGGCCGATCGTCACGGCTTCCCCGCCATCCAGCAGCGTGCCGACCAGCAGCGTGCCGCCCGTCTCGGGGTCGAGAACCGACACCGCGTTGGCCGGGCGCGCAGCACGCAGCAGCAGGCGCGGCGAGGCGCCGGGTTCGAGTTCCGGGCGTATGCCGCGTAGCACCGGTGGGGCTTCTGTGCTGTCCAACAGCCAGCCATCGCCGCGTCGCGTCAGTCGGGGTTCGGGCAGCGCTGCGGCGGGAAGCCGCAGGACGGTCGCCTGGGGCCCCCGTGCCACTTCGGTCTGCGCGAAGGCGCCTTGGGCCAGCGGGCCCGGATCGAGCGGCAGCGCCGCATCCAGCACCAGCAGCCAGGTGGCGCCGCGCTGCAGCAGGGCCGCACCGACATCGGCGGGCGCGGGAATGACGAAGCCGCCGGCGACGGCGCGCACCGCAGGCACGCGCGGCGCCGCCGGCGCGGCGGCCCTGGCCGGTTGCGGCGCGGACAAGGGCGCTGTCGGTGGCGCGGCGACCGGCGTCGGCTGGCGTGCAGGCGTGGGGGGGGTAGCAGGTGCCGGCGCGGGCAGGGGCGGTGGCTGGCTGTCAGGCGCGGGCGCGGTCGCTTGCGCAATGGGGCGGGAAGCGGGTGGCGGCTGCGGGGTGGCGCGCGATGGCGGCGCTGGGCCTGTAGCGGGGCTTCGCCCGGGGCTGGGGGCGGTCGCGGCCTGCGCCATGGGGCGCGGCGTGGCGGACGTGCTCTCGGTCGCCGGATCGAGCGCGTCCACCACGATGCGGTTGCCCAGGCGGAAATGCCGCACGCGCGCGCCCGGCGCGATCAGCACCACCACCGCGCCGTCCTCCTCCGCAAGGCTCCGCATGTTGCGCGGTGGCCTGCGTATGGGGGCGAGGTCGATGGCGCCTTCCCGCGCGAAGCGGAGCACGACGCGCCCATCCCGCTCCTCGACCCGATAGCCGGTTTCGACCGGCCAATCGAAGACGAGGCGGCCATGTCCCGCATGGTCGCCAACGCGCACGCCGACGCGCTGCTGGGCGGCCGCCGGCAGGGCGGCCGACAGAAGCAGAAGCAGCAGGACTAGGCGGCGGGTCACCTCAGAAGTCGGAGAGAAGACGGTCGATATCCGCTTGGCTGATCCCGGCGCCGGGCAGTTGTGGCCCTTCCGCGAGCCGCCTGCCTTCCGTGGGCGCTGTCTCCGGCGCCGGGGGCTCGCGGTCGTCCATGTAGCGCCCGGTGATGGAGGCCACCCGCGCCTCGATGGCCTTGAGCGCGGCCACCACCTTGCCGATGCGCTGGCCGGTGATGTCCTGGAAGCTGCAGGCCTCGTAGATCCGCGTGGTCACGCCCTGCAGCGCCTGCGCCTGTTCCTCCCCGATGCGGGGGATGATGTTCTCGAGCACTTCGCAGCAATCGAGGATCTCGTTCGTCGCATGGGCGGTATGTTCGACGATGGCGTCGAGCTCATCGGTGGCTTTCGGGATATGGCTGTCGGTGATGTCGTCGACCTTGAGGCGCGCGATCTCCTGCTTCGCGCAGGCCACGGTGCGCCCGAGGTCTTCGAGTTCCGCCAGCAGCGCGGCCTCGGCTGCCGTGAGGTCGCCAGCCATGGAACCGAGCACGACCCGCACGGCCGCCTCGATCCGGGCGTCCTCGGGTTGGGCGAGGTTTGCTTCAGGCATGGACCATGACCTTCTCGATCTTCTCGCGCAGCGTCTCGGCGTTGAAAGGCTTGACGATGTAGTTCGAGACGCCGGCCTGCTTTGCGGCCGCCACATTCTCCGTCTTGCTCTCCGCCGTGATCATGATGAACGGCATGCTCTTCAGCTTCGGGTCGGCGCGCACTTCCTTCAGCAGGTCGAGCCCGGTCATCGGCGCCATGTTCCAGTCGCTGATCACCAGGCCGAAATTGCCGTTGCGGAGCTTGGCCAGAGCCTCCTGGCCGTCCGTCGCCTCATCGACATTCTCGATGCCGAGCTGCTTCAGAAGATTGCGGATGATCCGCAGCATCGTCTTGTAGTCGTCCACGATCAGGACCTGCGTGTTCTTGTCCATGCCTCAATTCATCCCTTCGCCAGCCTGATCCGCCCGCTTGGCGGGCGGTTGCGGAGCGCCTCCGGTGTTCCGGCGCGGATGCCGAACCTAGTGCGTTGCGGTGAACGGATCGCAAACGCGCGATTCGTTCAGCGTGCCGCCCCACGATCCGCCCGTTCCTGATCGAGCCGCTCCGCGCGCAGCTTCGTGAGTTCCGCCGTCAGCGCGCGGGCGCGTTCGGGGCGCATCGCCGCCATCACCGGGGCGGCGCGCGCTTCACGCATGCGGTCGACGATCGGTACCAGGACCGGCATTTCGAGATCGTCGAAGATCGCCGCCGCATCCCGTGGGCGCATGCCCTCGTACAGCCGCACCAGGCCGCGCAGGCCGGCTTCCTCGCGCTGCGCGCGTTCGCGTTCCAGCGTCTCCAGCCGGGCCTGCAGCGCCGTCAGTTCCTCGACCCGCTGTGCCAGGCGCCGCTCCGCGGCGGTGACGAGCTGCTCGCGCTGCGTCGCGGCGGCCTGACGGGCGTCGATCTCGGCCCGGCGGGCGCGGAGGGATTCGAGCAAGGCCCGCTCCGCCGCGGCTTCCGGCCCCGTGGGCGCCGCGGCTGCGGGCGCTGTCGCTGCGGGCGCCGCAGAGGCGGGGCTGGGTTGCGCGGGGGTGGGTTGCGCGGGGGTGGGCTGGGCGGGCGCGGGCTGGGCGAGCGCCGCCATCGGGGCGGCACGCGGCGGCGCGGCGCCGCGCGGGGCTTCGGGCGAAGCGGCCCAGAACGGCGCGACCATCCGCTCGGCCTTCACCAGCACGAGCAGGGCGGCACCGGCCAACGCAAGCGGCAGCAGGCGGATGCTGATGCGCATCTCAGCGCAGGCCCTTCAGGGCGCGCAGCAATTCACGCTCCGCCTGGCTGAGCGCGGCGACGGCGGAGCCGCCGGCGGCGGGGACAGCTGGCGCAGCCGGTCCAGTTGGCGCGGACGGCGTGGCCGGGGCCTCGGCCGCCAGCGGCCGGGCGTCCCGCACCAGCCCGTCGAGCCGGTCGGCGAGCGTTTCCGCGCGTTCCACCAGGAAGGCCAGGTCGTCGCGCAGCTTTTCCGCCACGGCCACGCGTTCCGCCACCGTGCGGCCCGCGCCTTCCGCCGTGGCGCGCAGCCGCGCCAGCGCGGTCTCGGCGGCGCTGGTCGCCTGCACCAGGCTTTCCGCGCCTTCCGCGAGCCCGCTGCCCTCGCGCCGCAGCAAGGCGATGCGGCGCTCGAGACGCCAGCCCATCGGCAGCAGCGCGAGCAGAAGGGTGACGAGAATCCCGGTGGCGATCCATTCCAGCGTGGTCATGCGGCCTGCTCCGTCGGCAGCACCGGTCGCCGACGCACGGTGTCGATCCGTACCGCGAGGCGGGTTTCCCGCTTGCCGAGTTGCGCCCGGAACAGGGGGACTTCGCCGCAGCGCAGCGTGACCGGTGCGCCGGGCGGGGAGGACAGCACGATCCGATCCCCGATCTTGAGGTCCAGCACCTGGCGCAGCTGCATCATCTGCTGGTCCAGAACGACGTCGAGTGCGACATCCGTGTGGCGCAACTCCTCGGCCAAGTGCGTCTCCCAGATGGAGTCGCGGCCGAAGCGCTCGCCCATGAACTGCTGCAGCAGCAATTCGCGCACTGGCTCGAGCGTGGCATAGGGCAGAAGAACCTCGATGCGGCCGCCGCGATCCTCCATCTCGATCCGCATGCGGCTGACGACGACGGCATTCGAAAGGCGGGAGATGGCGGCGAACCGGGGGTTCACCTCCAGCCGGTCGAAGCGGAAGGTCACGTCGCAGATCGGCTGGAAGGCGGTCTGGAGGTCATTGAGCACGACCCCGATCAACCGTTCGACCAGCGTGCGCTCGATCGTTGTGTAGGGGCGCCCCTCGATCCGCATCGCCGCCGTCCCGCGCCGCCCGCCGAGCAGGACGTCCACCACCGAGTAGATCAACGCGGAATCGACGACGATCAGGCCATAATTGTCCCACTGCTCCGCCTTGAAGACCGCGAGCATGGCGGGCAGGGGGATGGAGTTCAGGTAGTCGCCGAAGCGCTGCGACGCCATCGCGTCGATCGAGATCTCGACATTGTCCGAGGTGAAGTTGCGCAGCGTCGTCGTCATCAGGCGCACGAGGCGGTCGAAGACGATCTCCAGGATCGGCAGGCGTTCATAGGCGACGAGGCCCGAGGAGATGATGCGCTCTATGCCGCTCTGCGACTTGCCGTGGGCAGGGCCGGAATCGAAGCCGAGCAGGCTGTCGATCTCCGCCTGGTTCAGCACCCGTGTCGCTGCGGGGGCAGGCCCGCCGGTTGCCGCGCCCGATGCTGCGTCCGCCGTTCCGTCCCCTTGGGCCTGCTCGGCCGCTTCCTGGTCGAGCGCCGCGCCCCAGGCGGCGGCCATGTCGTCCTCGGTGCCGCTCACTGGACCAGGATCTCCACAAAGAGCACGTCGGTGACGCGCGGCGGCGGGCGGTCCGCGCGGGCTTCGGGCGCGATCGCGATGGTGGCGCGCGCCATCAGCTCCTCCCGCAGGCGCTGGGACCCGGCGCTGCCGCGCAACTCCTCCGGCCGAACTTCGCGCAGGTAGGTGGCGAAGAGGTCGACCAGCCGCGGCATCGCGGCGGTGACCGCGGCGACATCCTCCGTGCGGCTCACCTCGAGCCTTGCGCGCAGCCGCACGAAGCTCTGGCGTCGGCCCGGTGCGTTCAGGTTGGCGACGATCTCCGGCAGGTCGATGAAGGCGGGCTGCGGCGCTTGTGCGGGAGCTTCGGCGGCAGCGGCGGTCGCCGCGTCCGGCGTCGGGCCCCCCATGCCGAGCAGCGGCGGCAGGATGCCGCCGAACCAAAGGCCGGCGATCGCGCCGATCAGCAGGACGGGGAGCGCGATGAGGACAAGCTTCTTCTTGCCGCCCTTCTTCGGGGCGGCCGTCGCCGTTTCTTCGGCAAGCGCCGCATCCTTCTTCTCGTCCTGAGCCGCCATGCTTGGTCGTCCGCCTCCTGCAGAACGGCGGCACTCTGGCGCGGGAGCCCTTAAGGAAGCCTTGCGACTGGGGGCACCTGCTTCCGGCCAGGGGCAATTCTTGCCGGTCGCGCGGCAAAAGCGGGCGCGGCCGCGCCGCTGCGGCGTGGCACGGGGCTTGCGGTCGGGGTGTCAGGATTTCGACAGCCCCAGCGAAGGCGATCCATGGACAGCCCTGGCTACATCGTTCTCTCTCGCCTTGTCGCCGCGCAGCGCGCCACGGCGGTGACGGCGAACAACATCGCGAATGCCGACACGCCCGGCTTCCGCGCGCATCGCCCGCTATTCGGCACGGTGCTGGAACGCCAGCAACGCGCCGACATGCCGCCGGGCGGGCGCGACATCGCGCTCACCCAGGACCGCGCGACCTGGCGCGAGGATGCGCCGGCGCCGCTGCAGACCACCGGCAATCCGCTCGACCTCGCGCTGGGCGACCGGGAGGCGCATTTCGTCATCGAGACGCCGCGCGGGGAACGCTACACCCGCGCCGGCCGCTTCACGCTGGACCCCGAGGGTCAGGTGGTGGACCCGGAGGGCAACCCCGCCCTGGATGTGGCCGGGCGGCCCCTTCGCGTCGCGCCCGGCACCGCGCGCATCGATATCCGCGGCGATGGTTCGGTGGTGACGGAGGCCGGGCCGATCGGGCAGTTCCGCATCGTCCGCTTCGACGATGCCCAGCGCCTGACCGCGGAAGGCGACCGCAACCTGGCCGCGCCCGGCGACATGCAGCCGCGCGTCGTGGCGCGCCCCGGCGTGATGCAGGGCACGATGGAGGGCAGTAATGTCCGCCCCGTGCTCGAGCTGACGCGCATGACGGATGAGATGCGCCACTTCCAGTTCGTCGCCCAGATGGCGGAGCGGGAAGGCGAGCGGCTTGGCTCCGCCGTCGATCGCATCCTGCGGCGCCGTTGAGGAGCATCGACATGACCCCGAACGACCAACACGGCCTGGCACCCTGCCGCATGAGGAATTTCTGACATGCGATCCCTGCACATCGCCGGCACCGGCATGATGGCCCAGCAGACGAATGTCGAGGTCATCTCCAACAACATCGCGAATATGAGCACCACCGGCTACAAGCGCCGGCGCGCGGAATTCCAGGACCTGCTTTACCAGAACCTGCGCCGCGTGGGCTCGCAATCGGCGGATACGGGCTCTGTCCTGCCGTCCGGCGCGCAGGTCGGGCTCGGGGTCAAGACCGGCGCGGTCTACCGCATTTCCGAACAGGGCAGCCTGTCGCAGACCGGCAACCGCTTCGACATCGCGATCCGCGGCAATGGCTATTTCCAAGTGCAGCTGCCGACTGGCGAGACCGCCTATAGCCGCGACGGCACCTTCGCGCTGTCGCCCGAAGGCGTGCTGGTGACGGCGGATGGCTTCGTGGTGCAGCCTGGCATCACCATTCCCGCCAACGCGACCGACGTGACGATCAACGCGACCGGCGAGGTGCTGGCGAAGATCGATGGCCAGATCGCGCCGCAGAATGTGGGCCAGATCCAGCTGGCGATCTTCGCCAATGAAGGCGGGCTGGAAGCCATCGGCGACAATCTTCTGCTCGCCACCCCCGGCTCGGGCGACCCGCAGCAGGGCGCGCCCGGCGCGCCGGGCTATGGCCAGGTGCTGCAGGGCTTCGTCGAGACGTCGAATGTGAATGTGGTGCAGGAGATCACGAATCTGATCACCGCGCAGCGCGCCTATGAGATGAACAGCCGCGTGATCTCGGCCAGCGACGAGATGCTTTCGACGCTGTCGCGGCTGCGGTGATGGCGATGCGGGCGATCCTTGCTGTCCTGCTGCTCGCCGCCGCGCCGGCGCAGGCGGAGATGGTGGCCGTGCGGCCCTTCGTCACGGTGGACGATGCGGTGGTGCGGTTGGGCGACCTGTTCGACAATCCCGGCACGCGCGGCGCGACCGTGCTCGGCCCCGCCCCGGCGCCGGGCGGGCGGCTGGTGGTGGAAGCCGCGCAACTCGCCGCCATCGCGCGCGCCAATGGCATCGCCTGGCGCCCGGTGGCGGGCACGGAACGCGCGGTGCTGGAACGCCCCGGCCGTGCGCTGGGGCGGGAGGAGATGCTGCTCGCGCTCCGCGCCGCCCTGCGCGGCCAGGGGCTGGATGAGGCGGCGGAGCTCGACCTGCTGCCCTTCGCCGCGCCGATGGTACCGGAACGGGCCTTCGTCCAGGTGACGGTGGAAGGGGCCGTTCTGGATGCCGCCGGCGGGCGGTTCACCGCGACGCTCGCCGTGATGGCGGAGGGCGCGCCGGCGCAGCGCCTGCGTGTCGCGGGGCGCGTCGTGCCGACAGTGCCGATGCTGGTCGCCGCGCGCCGCATGGCGCCTGGGGAAATCGTGCGGGCGCAGGATGTGCGGCTGGTCCGCGTGCCGGCGTCTCGCCTGCGGCCCGGCGCGGCGCAGGCGGAGGAAGGGGTGGTCGGCCAGGCGCTGCGCCGCCCCGCCGCGCCCGACCAGCCGCTGCTGCTTGCCGATCTCGCCGCGCCCGCCGCCGTGGAGCGCGGGCAGACGGTGACGATGGTCTTCGAGGTGCCGGGCATGGTGCTGACCGCCCAGGGCCGCGCGATGGAGGCGGCCGGTCGCGGCGCGACCGTGCCGGTGATGAACCTGGCGACCCGCGCCGTGGTGGAGGCGGCCGTCATCGCGCCAGGGCGCGTGCGTGTGGGAGGTGTCCGATGAGGCTCGGTCTGTTGCTGCTCGCGCTGCCGCTGCTCGGCGCTTGCGAGCGTTTGTCGGAGGTCGGCCGGCCGCCGGCGCTCGCGGCCATCACCAACCCGACGGAGGATCCCAGCTGGCGGCCGGTCAGCATGCCGGTGCCGGCGGCCTCCGCGCCGACCTCCGGGGGCAATTCGCTCTGGCGCCAGGGCAGCCGCACCTTCCTGCGCGACCAGCGCGCGGCCTCGCCGGGCGACCTGGTGACGGTATTGGTCTCGATCCAGGACCAGGCGCAGCTGACCAATGAGACGGAGCGCGAGCGGGAGGGATCGAGCACCTTCGGCATGCCGCGCATGCTGGGGCTGGAATCCGCGCTGACCAGCATCCTGCCCAACACGATCGACCCGGCCCGCCTGGTCCAGGCCAACGGCGAGCACAGCGCGCTCGGCTCCGGCAGCATCCGACGGAACGAGACGGTGCAGCTGCGGGTCGCGGCGACGGTGGTGCAGGTGCTGCCCAATGGGAACCTGGTGGTGACGGGGCGGCAGCAGGTGCGGGTGAACAGCGAGCTGCGCGAGCTGACCGTGGGCGGCATCATCCGCCCGCAGGATATCGGCAGCGACAACACGGTGCGCCATGACCGGCTGGCGGAGGCGCGGATCGCCTATGGCGGGCGCGGGACCATCAGCGATGTGCAGCGGCCGCGCTACGGGCAGGAGCTTCTGGACATCCTCCTGCCGTTCTGATCCCCGGCCCGCGCCGCCTGCCGGGGGACACGAGAGATGTAAAAGTTCTCTCAATGTTCTTGTCGATCGTCCGCCGGCAGGCCATACTCCGGTCCAGGCGCCCGACCTGGCGGCCCACCGCTTGGATTGGTGGCGCGGGATCGGGCAAGGTGCCGGCGGGCATCGATTCGGAGTGGTGATTCGCCCCTTCGTTTCGCCTGCAGGTTGTATCGGGATGTCGGGAAAGGATAGAGCCCCATGGACAAGACGAAGGCTCTGGACGCCGCGCTGAGCCAGATCGAGAGGTCCTTCGGCAAGGGCTCGATCATGCGCATGGGCAACAAGGCCGCCGATGCCGAGATCGAGGTGGTCTCGACCGGCTCGCTCGGCCTCGACCTCGCGCTCGGCATCGGCGGGCTGCCGAAGGGACGAATCATCGAGATCTACGGTCCGGAAAGCTCGGGCAAGACGACGCTCGCCCTGCATGCCATCGCCGAAGCGCAGAAGCGCGGCGGCACCTGCGCCTTCATCGATGCCGAACACGCGCTTGACCCGGGCTATGCCCGCAAGCTCGGCGTGAATGTGGACGACCTGCTGATCAGCCAGCCGGATGCGGGCGAACAGGCGCTCGAGATCTGCGACACGCTGGTCCGGTCGGGCGCCATCGACGTGCTGGTGGTGGACAGCGTCGCGGCGCTGGTGCCGCGGGCGGAGCTGGAAGGGGAGATGGGCGACAGCCATGTCGGCCTACACGCCCGACTCATGTCCCAGGCGCTGCGGAAGCTGACGGGCTCTGTCAGCCGGTCCAACACGCTGCTGATCTTCCTGAACCAGATCCGCCTGAAGATCGGCGTGATGTTCGGCAATCCGGAGACGACGACAGGCGGCAACGCGCTGAAGTTCTACGCCTCGATCCGCATGGAAATCCGCCGCGTCGGCGCCATCAAGGAACGGGACACGACCACGGGCAACCAGACGCGCGTGAAGGTGGTGAAGAACAAGATGGCGCCGCCGTTCCGCCAGGTGGAGTTCGACATCATGTATGGCGAAGGCATCAGCAAGGTGGGTGAGCTGATCGACCTCGGCGTCAAGGCCGGCGTGGTCGAGAAATCGGGCGCCTGGTTCAGCTGCGACAGCCAGCGGATCGGCCAGGGGCGCGAGAACGCGAAGCAGTTCATGCGCGACAATCCCGCCATGGCCGAAAGCGTCGAGAAGCGCATCCGCGCCCAGGCTTCGGGCCTCGCGAGCGCGATGCTCGCCGGGGAGGAATCGGAAGCGGCCGCGGAATAAGGCACGGCGGCGGGAGGGCGCCGGCGCCCTCCCGCCCGCCTTATCAGGCGGCGCTGCCCTTCCTGGTTTGGGTCGGGTCGTTGGCGGCGGTGCCGCGCAACGCCGCGGGGTTCACCTGCTGCTCCGCCAACTGGGTCAGGCGTTCATCCGCCTCCTTCTCCTCGTTCAG
>JBIIRI010000233.1:0-4017 GCA_044341625.1 Roseomonas sp. | reverse complement strand
CTCACCCCGACCCTCTCCCCCATGAGTGGGGGAGAGGGGGTGTCCCGTCGCCTTCGATGCCACCCCACACCCAAGTCGAACAACGCAAATGCAAAACGGCCGGAGGATGCCCCTCCGGCCGTTCGATGTTCCGTCAGCCCGTGTTCAGGTCAGCTGACCGAAAGCCTGCGTTCCACAATCTGCTGCTTCATGGATTTCTGCAGCTTCTCGAAGGCGCGGACCTCGATCTGGCGGACGCGCTCGCGGCTGATGTTGTATTGCTGCGAGAGTTCCTCGAGCGTCGTCGGCTCGTCCTTCAGGCGGCGCTCGATCAGGATGTGGCGCTCGCGGTCGTTGAGCGTCTTCAGCGCCTCGCCCAGCAACTCGCGGCGGTTCGACATGTCCTGCCGCTCGGCGAGTTCGCTTTCCTGCGTCTCGGATTCATCCACCAGCCAATCCTGCCATTCGCCGTCGCTGTCGGCGCGGACGGGGGCGTTCAGGCTGTTGTCGGGCGAGGCAAGGCGGCGGTTCATGCTCACCACATCCTGCTCGGGCACCTGCAGGGCCTTCGCGATCTTCTCGACCTGCTCGGGCTTGAGGTCGCCTTCCTCCAGCGCCGACATCTGGCCCTTCAGGCGGCGCAGGTTGAAGAACAGCTTCTTCTGCGCGGCGGTCGTGCCCATCTTCACCAGCGACCAGCTGTGCAGGATGTATTCCTGGATGGCGGCGCGGATCCACCACATGGCGTAGGTCGCCAGGCGGAAGCCACGGTCCGGGTCGAACCGCTTCACCGCCTGCATCATGCCCACATTGCCTTCAGAGATCAGCTCACCCACCGGCAGGCCGTAGCCGCGGTAGCCCATGGCGATCTTGGCAACGAGGCGAAGGTGGGAGGTGACGAGTTTGTGGGCGGCCTGCTCATCCCCGGCATCCTTCCACCGCTTGGAGAGGTTGTACTCCTCCTCCGCGGTCAGCATCGGGAATTTGCGGATCTCCTGGAGGTAGCGGGAAAGGTTGCCCTCCGGGGCCATCGGGATGGACATGCTGGAAGCCATCGGTGCAACTGCCTCCTGCGCCGCCCTTCACCCCCCGTGACGGCGGGGCTTGGTGCGGCCATGTGGTTCGCCAACGCCGTCCGGGCCCTCCCCGTCTTCGCCGCGCCCGGTCACGACGGGGCAAGCAAAGCGGGGGCCATCTTCCCAACGGGACCGTTGCGGCCCCGGTCAAGACAGGCGCAGCGGCACCCATCCGGCGTTAACACACGGATGTATAGCGGAATCGCGCCGTGCGGTCCAGGAAAACCCGACCTGAGAGGTAGGTTTACGTCCTGTAACCTTGCGATACAGAGCCGCCCGGTTGGCCGCCCAGCAGGTCGAGCAACGCCGCCATGTCCGGCGGCGGCGCGGCCCGGAAGGACAGCGACTGGCCGGTCACCGGATGCCGGAATCCAAGGCTTTCCGCGTGCAGCGCCTGGCGCGGGAAGGCTAGCAGCGCGTCCCGGACCGGCTCCGCCAGGTGCCGCGCCGTGCCGGGCGTGCGCCGCAGATATACCGGATCGCCGATGATCGGGTGGCCGATATGGGACAGGTGCACGCGGATTTGATGCGTCCGCCCCGTCGCCAGCCGGCAGCGCAGCAGCGCCGCCGCGGCGCCGAAGCCGCGTTCCAACTGCCACCGCGTCAGCGCGTGCTTGCCGCCCCGCGTCACCACCGCCATGCGCTTGCGATCGGTCGGGTGGCGCCCGATCGCGGCCTCCACCTCACCGGCCTGTAGCGCGGGCAGGCCCCAGACCAGCGCCAGGTAGTCGCGATCCAGGTCGCGATTTGCGAAAGCGGCCGACAGCGCGGTGTGCGCGCGTTCGGTCTTCGCCACGACCATCACGCCCGAAGTGTCCTTGTCGAGCCGGTGGACGATGCCGGGCCGGGCCTCCCCGCCGATGCCCGACAGATCCTCCCCGGCATGGGCCAGGACGGCGTTGACCAGCGTGCCGTCCTGGTTGCCTGGCGCGGGGTGCACGACAAGCCCGGCCGGCTTGTCGAGCACGATCAGGTCCCGGTCCTCGAACAGGATCGCAAGCGGGATGGCCTGGGGCTGGGGCAGGGCGGCGGTCGCGGGCGGGATCCGGACCTGGTAGCGCGCGCCGGCGCGCACCGGCTCCGCCGGGTCGGTCACGGGCTTGCCGTCGCGGCTGACCTGGCCGGCCTCCATCAACGCCTTGACACGGGAGCGCGAAAGCCCCTCCAGAGCGGCCGCGAGGAAGCGGTCGGCGCGGGTGCCGGCGGCATCGGTGGGTGCGGTGGCCTCGCGCAGCTCGGGCTGCGCGGCATCGTCGGGGGTGTTGATGGCGGCGCTCAAGTGGCTTGTGGGGATCATGGGGGTCCTGATCGTCGCGGGCACCGTGACGTTGGTTGTGCTGGTCGTCCAGCGTGCCGGCGGCGGTGGCGGCGATAACGTGGTCGGTGTGGCGCATCTCGGCCAGCCCTCCGGCACGCGCATTCTTTCGGTCGCGGGGGTGGAGAACCGCCTGGCCGTGCTGGTTGTTCGCCCCGATGGCGCGGAGCGGGTGCTGCTGGTGGAGCCGCGGCGCGCGCGCGTCGTGGGCGAGTTGCGCGCGGCCGAATGAGCCGGCGCGGCCAGGGCGTGGTGCGGCGCGGCGGCCATGGCGCCGCGCAGCCGGCTGACAAGCTGTGCGCCGCCTGCGCGCGGCCCTTCGCCTGGCGCAAGAAATGGGCGCGGGACTGGGACCAGGTACGCTTCTGCTCCGAAGCGTGCCGCGACGGGCGATATGCGCGCGCGACGGCCGCGCGGCAGAAAGCTGGCGATTGACGGCTTGATCCGGGCGCGCGGGGGGGATAGAGAGCGCGCCTTGCGCCGGTACTCCGGCAGCGAATGGCCCAGGTCCCCTTCGTCTAGAGGCCTAGGACACCGCCCTCTCACGGCGGTAACAGGGGTTCGAATCCCCTAGGGGACGCCATATTTTTCAATTATTTAGTGGATGTGTGGCGGGCAGGGTTAAACCCAGGCTCTAATGCCGCCTCTGGACTGCTATAGACCCGACTGGCTGATCAGCGCCCCTGGGCAGGGGAGCGTGTGACTTGGCCCTTGATGTACGCCCCGAACCCTCTGATTCGCGCAGATCGTCCGCCACCACCCCTGAGTGGCTACCGCATCTGGAACAGCGTGCCGTGCCGCGACGTCAGCCAGCCGTTGGGCGGTATTGTGCTCATAGGCCAGTGGAGGATGGGGGCGAGGCAGTTGAGCGCACCACCATACTGTGGAAGTGCCACCTTCGTTTCTGTCATGTGAACCAAAGGAGCCCGTCGAACTCCAAAGGCGTTGGGAGTTGGCTAAGCGTCAGGCCGGTCCAGGTGACCGAGGTATCGATCACGCCATTGCCGTCCAGGTCACCGTGCATGGTCACGCCTGTCCAGCCAGCTGCGCCATCGCCATCGACCCATTGGGCTTTGCTCACACCAGGCCGCCAGCCCCACACTGTTAGACGTTCACCCGCTTGCCAGTCTGTGATGGTCGCCCAGGTGGTGGTGCCGCCTCGTCCATCGAGGAAGAAGTCGTCACGGCCACCTCCTCCTGTCAGGAAGTTGGACCCGCTGCCACCGTCGATCACATCGTCGCCGCCGCCCCCATTCGCCGCGTCATCGCCACCCAGAAGGTTGAAAAAATCATTCTGGCTCGTGCCGATGGCGACATCGCTTGTACCGCTGCCCAGTAGCGCATAATCAAGCCACGATACAGGGCCCGTGTATATGTCCGGTAGTACTTTTTTGGTCGTTCCAGAGTTATGTAAAGTCATAAGTTCTTCGAGTAAGCCTGAGGTCTGTAGATATTCAACAGAGATGGCCGTGGATCCGCCAAATATGAGGGACTCAATATTTACGAGAGTGTCCGTGCTGTCAAAATATTTTACAATTAATGTGTTTCCGTCCATACCGAAGCGATGATCTGTTAATGAATTAATAAACGTGGCGACATCAGAGCCGGTATGCCCATCGATAAAATCGTTACCTAGTCCACCATTGA
>JBIIRI010000100.1:0-12957 GCA_044341625.1 Roseomonas sp. | reverse complement strand
CGCGCCGCAGGGCGGCGTGAATGACAGCGACCCGTCGGACCCGCCCGGTCAGGGCCGTGGCGGCAATCGCGCGCCGCAGACCGGGCTGAACGACAGCGACCCCTCCGACCCGCCCGGCCAGGGCCGTGGCGGCAACCGCGCCCCGCAGCAGCCGCAACAGCAGCAGCGCCCCGCCGGCCCCACGGATACCGACCCGAGCGATGCGCCCGGCCGCGGCCGCGGGCGCGACGGGACCCTGAAATCCACCTGAGGGCCGCGCCGAATCACGCCAGCGGCGGGGCGGCCTCAGCCGACCAGGATGCCCCGCCCCGCGAAGAAGCGCGCGAAGACCGCAGGCGGCAGCCGCGCATCCGCACGGCTCGGCGGCGTGTCGCCGGACGGGTTGTGGAAGCGCAGCTCCCCCATCGCCAGCTGGCCGAAGACCAGCACCAGATGCCCGCCGCGTGAGGGCGGCTCCCGATCCGGCCACCGGATGCCGGGATGGACCGAGGCGATGAACACCCGCCCACCCTCGATCAACGGCGCGATCCCTTCGGCCGGCAGGTCCAGCACGATGCGCGCGGGGATGCCCTGTTCCGCCAGCCATGCGACGGCGCCGGCATAGATCAGCCCGCGGATCGCCCCATCCGGCTGCACCACATAGCCGCCCTGCCCCTGCACCGCGCGGCGGATCGCGTGGATCGGCGGCACGTCACGCCCCAGCGCGCCAAGGACCATCTGCAGGCAGGCTGAGCCGCAGAGATGTTCGGACCAGAGCGCGTACTCCGCCGCATCCGCCGCACCGGAGGCCTGCCATAGCGGGTCCGTGGCGGCATCACGGCCCGCCAGGAACTCCGCGACGAGGCCAGGGGATTCCCATTGCGCCCGATAGGGCGGGATGGCGGCATGCGACGCCCCCTGCCCCACTGGCGCGGGGAAGGCGGCAGGCTGCATCACCCCTGGTCGTTCAGGTGGCATGCGCTGCGGTGGCCCGGCGCGATCTCTCGCAGCGCCGGCACCTCCGCGCGGCAGCGGTCGAAGGCCAGCGGGCAGCGCGGGTGGAAATGGCAGCCCGGCGGCGGGTTCAGCGGCGAGGGGATTTCCCCCTTCACCACCGCGAAGGCACGCTTGCGGTTCTCGATCCGCGGCACGCTGTCCAGCAGGCTGCGCGTATAGGGGTGGTTGGCGTGGCGGAAGATGGCCTCGGTCGGCGCTTCCTCCACCACCCGGCCGAGATACATGATGACCACGCGGTCGCTGAGATGCTCGACCACGCCAAGGTCGTGGCTGATGAACAGGTAGGTCAGGTCCAGCTCGCGCCGGAGCCGCATGAACAGGTTCAGGATCTGCGCCTGGATCGACACGTCGAGCGCCGCCACCGCCTCGTCGCAGACGATGAATTCGGGCTGCACCGCAAGCGCGCGCGCGATGCCGATGCGCTGGCGCTGGCCGCCAGAGAACTGGTGCGGGTAGCGGCGCTTGAAGGTGGGATCGAGCCCGGCGCGGCGCATCTGTTCATCGACATAGTCTTCGAAGGCGCCGCGCTTCACCATCCCATGGACCAGCGGCGCTTCCCCCACGATGTCGGCCACCCGCATGCGCGGGTTCAACGAAGCGTAGGGGTCCTGGAAGATCATCTGCCGCCGCAGCTTCGCCACCCGCGCGGCGTCCGCTGGCAGGGAGGCGACATCCTGGCCGTTCCACAGCACCTGCCCTTCCGATTGCGGCAGGATGCCCGCGACGATGCGGCCCAGCGTGGATTTGCCGCAGCCGCTTTCGCCGACCAGCCCCACCACCTCGCCCTTGCGGATGCGGAGATCGACGCGATCGACGGCGTGGACAACCTCCTCGCGCACATCGGCGCCGAGGCGGCGGGCGATCTTGGCCGCGATGTCGAGCTTCTTGGCGAAGCGGCGGCTGATGCCACGCAGCTCCACCATCGGGGTCTCGGTGTCGGAGAAGATGCGCGGGGCGTGGTCGTCCCGCTCGGCCGCCACGCTCATGCCGCCGCCCCCTGGTCATCGAGATGCGGATCGTGGCAGCGCGCGAGGCGGCCCGGCAGCCAGGCCTGCAGCTCCGGCATCGTGCCGCAGGCCTCCTGCGCGCGCGGGCAGCGCGCGCGGAAGGCGCAGCCGGGCTGGAGGCTGAGGAGGGATGGCGTCATGCCCGGGATCTGGCGCAGCGGCTCGCCCCGCCGGTTACGGCTGGGGACGCTGCCGATCAGGCCGTGGGTATAGGGATGCAGCGGGGTGTCCAGCACGTCTCCCACATCGCCCTGTTCGACGATGCGGCCGGCATACATCACCGCGATATCGTCGGCGAGGCCGGCGACCACGGACAGGTCATGGGTGATCCAGATCAGCGAGGTGCCGGTGGTGTCCGCCAGCTTCTGCACCTCCGCCAGGATCTGGCCCTGGATCGTGACGTCGAGCGCGGTGGTGGGCTCATCGGCCACGATCAGGTCGGGGCGGTGAAGCAAGGCGATGGCGATGGCGACCCGCTGGCGCATGCCGCCCGAGAATTGGTGCGGGTAGGATTTCAGCCGCTCGTCGGGGCTCGGGATGCCAACCATGCCGAGCGCGTCGCGGGCGCGGCGGCGGGCTTCGTCGTCGCTGACCTTCTCATGCGCCTGCACCGTCTCGATCATCTGGGTGTCGACGCGCAGGACCGGGTTCAGCGTCATCATCGGGTCCTGGAAAATCATCGCGATGCGGTTGCCGCGAAGCTTCCGCATCTCCTCATCCGACAGCTTCGCGAGGTCCTGGCCCTTGAACAGGATCTGGCCGGAGACGACGCGGCCGGGCGGATCGACCAGCCCCATCACCGAAAAGCCGGTGACCGACTTGCCCGATCCGGATTCCCCCACAAGCCCGAGCACCTTGCCGCGGGGCACGGTGAAGGAGACATCGTCCACCGCCTTCACCACGCCAGCGCGGGTGAAGAAATGGGTGCGGAGGTTGCGGACCTCGAGCGTGGGGGGCGCGGCTTGCGCCGCGACAGTTGGGGCGTCGGTCACGCGTCGTCGCTCCCAGACTCCGGCCGCAAGGCGGCCGGCGCGCGCAGGACAACAGGGCCGCTCACGCGCCAGCGCGTCGGCGCGCAAGCCAAGCTGGCGGAGCCAGCGCCCGGCGCTTGAGGGCACAAAAAACCACGGCTCATTTCTTGAGCCTTGGATTGAGCACGTCGCGCAGGTGGTCGCCCACCAGGTTGATGGCGACGATCGTCACCAGCAGCGCGATGCCCGGATAGAAGCTGATCCAGTACTTGCCCGACAGCATGTACTCATACCCATTGGCGATCAGCAGGCCGAGCGAGGGTTCCGTGATCGGCACGCCGAGGCCGAGGAAGGACAGCGTCGCTTCCAGCGCGATGGCGCGCGCGACCTGCATCGTGCCGATGACGATCAGGGGGGGAAGGCAGTTCGGCAGCAAATGGCGGAACAGGATCCGGCGGGTCGGCAAGGCGAGGCATTGCGCGGCCTCGATGTATTCGCGCCGTCGTTCGACCAGCGCGGTGCCGCGCACGGTGCGGGCGTAATAGGCCCATTCGACGATCACGATCGCGATGACGACGTTCATCACGGACTTGCCGAGGAAGGCAAGGATCATAAGCGCGACGAGGATCGCGGGGAAGGACAGCTGCAGATCCACCACGCGCATGATCGCGCTGTCCGTCTTGCCGCCGGCATACGCCGCGAGCAGGCCGAGCGAGGCCCCGACGATGCAGGCCAGCAGCGCAGAGCCCGCGCCGACCGACAGCGAGATGCGAAGCCCGTACATGATGCCGGACAGCATGTCCCGCCCCTGGTCGTCGGTGCCGAGCCAGAAGGTCATGGTCCCGTCGCCCGAGACGCCGCCCGGCTCGATCCGGCCATCCATGATGTCGAGCACCGCGAGGTCGTAGGGGTTCTGCGGCGCGATCCAGGGGGCGAGGAGCGCGAGCAGCACGATGACGGTGAAGACCGCGAGGCCGAGCAGCGCGGTCTTGGATTCGCAGAATTCCGACACGAAGCGGCGGAAGGGGGTCTCGACCCGGTCCTTCGGCGCCGCCGGCCTGCCGCCGACCGCGAGCGACATCCTACTTGCCCTCCAGCCGCACGCGCGGATCGAGCACCGAGTAGGTCAGGTCCACGATCAGGTTGATGGTAATGAACATCAGCACGATGACCATCAGGTAGGCGACGATCACCGGGCGATCGAGAACGTTGATGCTGTCGATGATCAGCTTGCCCATCCCCGGCCAGGCGAAGATCGATTCCGTCACCACGCTGAAGGCGATGGTCGAGCCGAATTCGAGCCCTGTGACGGTGACCACCGGGATCAGGATGTTCTTGAACACATGCACGAAGGTCACGCGGAAAGGGCTGAGCCCCTTGGCGCGGGCGAACTTCACATAGTCCATCAGCATCGTCTCTCGCACGCCCGCACGGGTCAGGCGGATCACCAGGCTGATCTTGAACAGCGCGAGGTTCAGCGCCGGCATGACCAGGTGCGACATCCCGTTCCAGGTCAGGAAGGACCAATGGGTACCGAGGATCTGCGCGGTGTCGCCACGCCCGGTGGACGGCAGCCAGCCAAGCTGCACGGCGAAGACCATGATCAGCATCAGACCGACCCAGAAGGTCGGCAGCGAGAAGCCGAGGATGGACCCCGCCATGATGACCTTGGATCCGGCGCTGTTCGGCCGCAGCCCGGCATAGAGGCCGAGCGGCAAGCCGATGATGATCGCGCCGATGGTCGCCGCCAGCGCGAGTTCCAGCGTCGCCGGCATCTTCTGCAGGATCAGGCTGAGCGCGGGTTCGTTGAAGACGAAGCTGCGGCCGAGATCCCCCTGCACCGCCTTGCCCAGGAAGATCAGGTATTGCTGCCATAGCGGCAGGTCGAGGCCTAGCGCGCGCACGGCGCGCTCGCGCTCGATCTGGTCGGCATCGGGACTGATGAGGATCTCGACCGGGTCGCCGATCGCGAAGACGCCGATGAAAACGATCAACGACATCGCGAAGACGACGCCCAGCGCCTGGATCAGACGCCTGAGGAGATAGACGCTCACCCGCCCCTTGCCCCGACCGCGCGGCGGATCAGCGGGCCGCCGCGGGGCGCACGTCCTGCGCCCGCGTCAGCTCATCGACGCGCGCGGAATGCTGCAGCGTGCGCCGCATCGCCCAGATGTTGGTCTGGATGTGCAGCGGGATCACCGCCACGTCCTCCGCCGCCATGCGCTGCACGTCGATCAGCATCCGCTCCCGCTTGCCATCGTCGAGTTCGGAGAGGGAGGCGAGCAGCAGCTCATCCAGCGCGGCGTTGGAATAGCGGCCGCGGTTGGAGGCACCCCAGCCGCGCTGCGGGTTCTGCGTGCCGATGATGTTCCGCATCGGGTGGCTGCCATCGGGGTTGGAGCCCCAGCCGATCAGATGCGCGGAGTATTCGGCGCGGCCGGCGCGGCCGACGAAGGTGGCCCAGGTCTGCGCCTCGACCGAGGTGCGGACCCCGATGCGCGTCCACATCTGGCCGACCGCCTGCGCAATGCGGCTGTCGTTGATGTAGCGGTCGTTCGGGCTGTTCAGCTGGATGCGGAAGCCGTTCGGGTAGCCAGCCTCGGCCAGCAGGCGCCGCGCGCCTTCGGGGTCGTGGCGGATCGCCGGCAGGTCGGCGACATGGCTGAAGGTGCCGGGCGGCAGGAACTGGTTCGCGGGCGTCGCGGCGCCATCCATGATGCGGCTGGTGATCGCCGCGCGGTCGATCGCCATCGACAGCGCGCGCCGCACGCGCACATCCTTCAGCGGGTTACGCCCCAGCGGGCGGCCGTCATTGTCGGTGATGTGCGGGCTGTTCTCATCCGCGCCGCGCAGGTGATCGAGCGCGAGGAAGACCAGCCGCAGCCCGACCGTCTCCGACAGGTGCAGGCGCTGGTCGTTCCGCAGCCGCGCGAGGTCGGTGGTCGGCACCTGATCGATGAAGTCGATATCGCCCGCGAGCAGCCCGGCCGTACGCGCCGCATCGTTGGTGATCATGCGGTAGCTGACGCGCTGGAAGGGCGAAGCGCCTTCGAAATACTCGGCGTTACGCTCGAACTCGATCCGGTCGCCGGAGCGGTGCTGCACCACGCGGAAGGGCCCGGTGCCGATCGCCAGCGCGCCGGAATTGAAGCCCTCGGTCGTCGCATTGGCATGCGTCTGGGCGCTGATGATCCGCACATTGGTCATGTCGAGCGGCATCAGCGGATAGGGCTGGGCGGTGTGGAAGCGGATGGTCAGCGGATCGACGATCTCGATGCGCGTGATCGGGCGCGAATAGGCCGCGAAGGACGACGGCGCGTTCGGCACATTCGGCAGGCGCTGCATCGTCGCCGCCACATCCTCCGCCGTGAAGGGGACCCCGTTGTGGAAGCGCACATTCGGGCGGAGCTTGAATTCCCACACCGTCGGCGCGATCGCGCGCCATTCGGTCGCGAGGCCGGGGACGTTGCGCGCCTGCGCATCCGTCTCGACCAGCTTCGAGAAGATCATGTCCGCGACGGCGTTGTTCGGCGACAGCTGGTGGAAATGCGGATCGAGCGAGGTGACCGGCGAGCCGACCGCCATCGTCAGCGTCGTGGGCTGCTGTGCCGCCGCGGTCGTGGCGCCGAATGCCAGCGCCGAGACGGCGGCGCCAAGGGTTAGCGCCCCGGCCGCCAGGATGCTCTTGGCCATGGTTTTTTCCTCCCGCCCGAAATGGTCGTCCCCGATCATTCTGTAGCAGTAGACGGAAGGCACGGCTAGGTTAACGGGCACGTATCGTCCGGATGAGGGAAACATCCATGGTGAAGTCGACAACGGCGCTCCAGCCAGGCCATGCGCTCCGCGCCGCTGCCATCGCCGCGGCCCTCGCCGCGCCGCTCGCCAACCCCGCCGGGGCGCAGAACCTGACCATCGCCACCGGCGGGTCCGTCACCTCGGTCGATCCGCATTTCTTCAACGCGGCGCCGAATTCCTCCCTCGCGCTCCATTTCTTCGAGACGCTGGTGGACCGCACCCATGACGCGCAGCTGCAACCGGGGCTGGCGACCGAATGGCGCGCCATCGCGCCGACGGTGTGGGAGTTCAAGCTCCGCCCCGGCGTCACCTGGCATGATGGCCGCCCCTTCACCGCGGATGACGTGGCCTTCACCCTGTCGCGCGTGCCCAACGTGCCGAACAGCCCGGGCGGCTTCACCGGCTTCATCCGGTCGATCGAACGGACGGAGGTGTTGGATCCGCTGACCATCCGCTTCCACACCTCCTACCCCAACCCGATCCTGCCGACGGAGATCGCCTCGATCTTCATGATCTCCCGCCATGTCGGCGAAGGCGCGACGACGGAGGACTACAATGCCGGCCGCGCCGCGATCGGCACCGGCCCCTTCCGCTTCGTGTCCCACCGCCAGGGCGACCGGACGGAGATGCAGCGCAACGACGCGCATTGGGGCGCGCGCCAGCATTGGCAGCGCGTGTCCTACCGCTTCATCGCCAACGACCCCGCGCGCAGCGCGGCGTTGCTGGCGGGCGATGTGGATGTGATCGACCAGGTCGCCTCCGCCGACCTCGCCCGGCTGCGGCGGGAAGCGCGGGTGGCGGTCAGCGAGACGCAGGGGCTGCGCGTGGTCTACCTGATGCCCGATTTCTCCCGCACCGGCCCGGTGCCGGGCGTCACCGACAACAACGGCCAGCCGCTGGCGCAGAACCCGTTCCACGATGTCCGCGTCCGCCGCGCGCTCAACATGGCGATCGCACGCGACGCCATCGCCGAGCGCGTGATGGAAGGCCAGGCGACGCCGAACGCGCAATGGCTGCCGGCGGGCGTCTATTCGCACAACCCGGAGGTCGCGGTGCGCCCCGCCGACCTCGACGGCGCGCGCCGCCTGCTCGCCGAGGCCGGCTTCCCGCAGGGCTTCCGCCTGACGCTGACCACGCCGAACGACCGCTTCCCCAACGACAGCCGCATCGCCCAGGCCGTGGCGCAGAACTGGACGCGCATCGGCGTGCAGACCCAGGTGGATGCGCTGCCCTGGGCCACCTTCTCCACCAACTCCGCGCGCCAGGCCTATGGGATGCGGCTGACCAGCTGGGGCAGCGTGACGGCGGAGGCCAGCTACATGCTGGTGAACATCATGATGACCTTCGACCGGGAACGCCGCACCGGCGCCTCCAACCAGTCGCGCTTCTCCTCGGCCGAGCTCGACACCATGACCAACCGCGCCGCGGCGATCATGGACGATGCGGAGCGGGAGAAGGCGCTGCGGGACATCGTGAAGTGGGTCGCGGAGAACGCGCCGATCATGCCCATCGTGCAGCTGAACCACACTTGGGCCAGCCGCCGCCCGATCACCTACCAGGCGCGGATGGATGAACGCACCACGGCGATGGGCGCGAAACCGAACTGAGTATGACCGCGCCCCCTGCCCGGCCAGCGGGTGGGGGGGCGCGGGGATGCCCGATACGACCGGGGGCTATTCCTCGGTCGCGGGCGCCACGGGCAGGATCGCGGTTTCCTTGGGGCTGGCCAGGGCCAGGATGGTCTCGGTGCGCTCCACGCCGGGCAGCGCCCGCACCTCCTCGGACACGAAGCCTTCCAGCGCCGCGACATCCGGCAGGCGCAGCTTCAGCAGGTAGCACCAGGGGCCGGTGACGGTGTGGCATTCCAACACCGCTTCCTGCTTCCGCACCGCCTTCAGGAAGGCCGCGTCGTCACGCCCCGGCCGCATCGCGACGAAGACGAAGGCGAGCAGCGGGCAGCCGGCGGCGACGGGATCGAGCTCGATCCGCCAGCCGCGGATCACCCCGCGCTCCTCCAGCCGCTTCACACGCTCGGCGGTGGCGGAGACGGACAGGCCAGCCGCCTTGGACAGCTCGGCAAGGCCGGATGCGCTGTCCAATTGCAGGGCGAGGATCAGATTGCGATCGATTTCGTCCATGATGACGAAATCATAGCGCCGGAAATTCGACGGCGCAAAGGGTTATTCGCCGGAAAAAGCGGCGGTCCAGGATTGTGCCCGGACCGCCGCGCAGCCCATCAGATGTAGTGTTCGGCCAGCGGCCGGAAGCCGTTGAAGGCCTGGCTGGCATAGGTCGTCACATAGGCACCCGTCGCCAGCAGCTGCACCCGGTCCCCGCTGTCGAGCGAGAGCGGTAGGCGGTAGTTGGACTTCTCATAGAGCGTGTCCGTGCTGTCGCAGGTCGGGCCGGCGATGGTCACGGGCCCTTCTTCCTCGCCGTCATGCGGGGTGCGGAAGGCGTAGCGGATCGCCTCGCCCTCGGTCTCGGCCAGCCCGCCGAAGCGGCCGATGTCGAGGTAGACCCAGCGCACCGGGTCGTCCTCACCCTTCCGGGACACCAGAACGACCTCAGTCTCCACCACGCCGGCATCGCCGACCATGAAGCGGCCGGGCTCGATGACGATCTCGGGCAGGGCGTTGCCGAAATGCTGGGCCATCGCGCCCATGATGGCGGCGCCGAAATCGTCGATGCCCGGCACCTCGGCGCGGTAGCGCACCGGGTAGCCGCCGCCGAGATTGACCATCCGCAGCGTCACGCCCGCGTCGCGCAGGTCGGAGAAGATCATCGCCGCCTGACCGATCGCCGCCTGATAAGCATCCGTCCGGGTCTGCTGCGAGCCGACATGGAAGGAGATGCCATAGGGGTCGAGCCCCCATTCGGCCGCCTTCAGCATCAGGTCGCGCGCCATCTTGGCCTCGCAGCCGAATTTGCGGCTGAGCGGCCATTCGGCGCCCTTGTTCTCCACGAGGATCCGGCAATAGACGCGGGCGCCCGGCGCCGAGCGGGCGAGCTTCTTCAACTCCGGCTCGCTGTCGAAGGCGAACATGGTGACGCCGGCGGCGAAGGCGGCCTTGATGGCGCTTTCCTTCTTCACCGTGTTGCCGAAGGAGATGCTGTCCGGCGCGGCGCCGGCGGCGAGGCACGCCTCGATCTCTTCCCAGGACGCGGCGTCGAAGGAGGAGCCGAGGCCTGCCAGGCGGTCCAGGATCGGGGCGGCGGGGTTCGCCTTCACGGCGTAGTAGATGCGCGCGGCCGGCAGGGCCGACAGCAGCTTGCGATAATTCGCCTCGACCGTGTCGACATCGAGCACGAGGCACGGCGTCGCCGGCGCATGGATGCGCAAGAAGGCAGCGATCTTCGGGTTCATCGCCCCCACTCCCCTTAAAAGGCGGAGACCGCCCTTCAGGCGGCGGCCCCAGTGTTAACGAAACGGTCCAACGAACCAGCGGTGAGTTGCCCGCGGCTTGCGCCACGGGTGCCGGAACGCTTGACGTCGTTGCGTAAACCTTGCGCCGCGGTGATCCGGTGCGGGGCACCCCCTTGCTGGGGCACCCCCGAATTCCGTGGGCCTGGGGCCAGAGGCACGTGCGTACTGCGTCTGCGCGGCCCATTAGACCCCGCTTACCAGGGGGGCAAGCGGAAATTACGGGTCAGGCCGTCTTTTTTCCTTACCCCTCTCGAAACGGCAGGAAAGGCGCCCGGAGCCTTGCGCTGGGTCCGGGATGGCTCCTGCCATCCCCCCGCCCTCCAAGCGAATCGACCGGTTGCGACCCGGCCGCCCCGCCTTGTCTCAGCCGCGGGCGATCACGCCGGCCATCGGGCTCGACGCATCGGCGCGGTAGTCGCGCCCCATCCGCCCAGCCAGGAAGGCCGCCCGCCCGGCGATCACCGCATGGCGCATGGCCACCGCCATCCGTTCGGGGTCGCGGGCATGGGCGATGGCGGAATTCAGCAGCACCGCGTCGCAGCCCAACTCCATCGCCAGCGCCGCGTCGGACGCCGTGCCGATCCCGGCATCGACCAGCACCGGCACCTTCGCCTGCGCCTTGATCGAGCGGATCATGTAGGGGTTCACCACCCCCATCCCCGACCCAATAGGGGCGCCGAGCGGCATGATGGCGACGCAGCCCATCTCCTCCAGCCGCTTCGCGGCCACGGGGTCATCGGCGCAATAGACCATCACCTCGAACCCATCCTGGATCAGCGCCGCGGCGGCTTCGAAGGTCGCGGCCATGTCCGGATACAGGAAGGGCGGGGGCCCCAGCACTTCGAGCTTCACCAGGTTCCACCCCCCCGCTTCCCGCGCCAGGCGCAGCGTGCGGACCGCATCCTGCGCCGTGTGGCAGCCGGCGGTGTTGGGCAGGTAGGTGTAGCGGCTGGGCGGCACGTAATCCTGCAGCATCGGCGCCTTCGGGTCCGACAGGTTCACCCGCCGCACCGCGACGGTCACCATCTCCGCCCCCGACGCCGCGATGGCCCGCGCCGTTTCCTCCAGGTCCTTGTAGCGCCCGGTCCCGACAATGAGGCGGGAGGCGAAGCGGCGCCCCGCCACGGTCCAGCTATCGTCCGGCAGGGGAAGGCCGTCCTCAGGCATCGTCAGCCTCCTCCGATGAAATGGACCACTTCCAGCCGGTCGCCCGCCGCCAGCCGCGTGGTGGCCCAGGTGGAGCGCGGCACGATCTCGAGGTTCCGCTCCACCGCCACCTTGGGCGCGGCCAGACCGAGCAGGCCGAGCATGTCCGCGACCGACGCGCCTTCGGGCACGTCGTGCGGTTCGCCGTTCAGCGCGATGCGGATGGTGGTCGCCGTGGTCATGGGCGGAAGATGGCGAGCAGCCCGGCGCCCGGCAAGCCGAGGCGGCAGCTTGCAGCCCCGCGCGGAAGGCGCGGCTTGCCCCCCCTCACATCACCGTGGTAGGCCGCGCGCCCTGCCCTTGAAGGGTCGCATCGCCTTGACTCCGCCGCTGATCCTTGTCCTGAACGGCCCCAACCTCAATCTGCTCGGCACCCGCCAGCCTGAGGTCTATGGCCGCGCGACCCTCGACGATGTGGAGGCGCTCTGCGCCGAGACCGCCGAGTCGCTCGGGCTCGCCATCGATTTCCGCCAGACCAATGCGGAAGCCGAGCTGATCACCTGGGTGCAGGAAAGCCGACTCACGGCCGCTGGCATCATCATCAACCCGGCCGGCTACAGCCACACCTCCATCGCGCTGATGGATTCGCTGAAGGCTGTGGACCTGCCGGTCGTCGAGGTGCACATCTCGAATATCCACCGCCGGGAGGAATTCCGGCATATGAGCTATGTCTCGAAGGCCGCGACCGGCGTGATCGCCGGGCTTGGCATCCAGGGCTACGCGCTGGCGCTTCGCGCCATGGCCGAGCTGCTGGCCGAGGAAGGAGAGCGTTGATGGCGGGCGTGAGCTTCGACCCCGCGGCGATCCGCGAACTCGCGGAGATCCTGCGTGAGACCGACCTGACCGAGATCGAGCTGGTCGAATCCGATTCGCGGATCCGCGTCGCGCGGCAGGTGACGGTGCAGGCGGTCGCAACCGTGGCCGCTCCGCAGGCCGCCGCCCCGGTGGTGGCCGCCGCCCCCCTGCCCTCCGCCATCGCCCCGGAAGCGGAAGGCCCGCATCCCGGCGCCGTCACCTCGCCGATGGTCGGCGTCGCCTATTTGGCGCCGGAGCCGGGGGCCACGCCCTTCATCACGGTGGGCGCCCGCGTCGCGCAGGGCCAGACCCTGCTGCTGATCGAGGCGATGAAGACCTTCAACCAGATCCGCGCCCCGAAGGCCGGCACGGTCACGCGCATCATGGTCGAGGCCGGCTCCCCCGTCGAATACGGCGAGCCCCTTTTGGTGATCGAATGAGAACGCCGGCCGATTCAGACCTTCGCGCCTCGCGGCGCTACGGTCATCGGATGCTGACGCAGACGCCGGCCGATTCAGACCTTCGCGCCTCGCGGCGCTACGGTCATCGGACGGCGCCCCCCGGCGGGGCGAGGTAGCCCATGCCGTTCCGTAAGGTCCTGATCGCCAACCGCGGCGAGATCGCGCTCCGCGTTCATCGCGCCTGCAAGGAAATGGGCATCCAGACCGTCGCGGTGCATTCCACCGCCGACAGCACGGCGATGCATGTGCGCCTGGCGGATGAAAGCGTCTGCATCGGCCCGCCCGCCGCGCGCGACAGC
>JBIIRI010000232.1:0-4055 GCA_044341625.1 Roseomonas sp. | reverse complement strand
CGATGAGATCCTGCTGGCGCCGCTGCGCCCCGTGCAGGGGCGCATCCCCGTGCCGGATGCGCCGGGCCTTGGCGTGGAGCCTGACCGCGCCGCCCTCGCGCGTTTCCGCCCAAGGTGAGCGGAGCCCTTCCCCTGCTGCAGGCCGACCGGCTTTCGGTCGCGTTCCCGGCGGGGAATGGGTGGCTGCGCGCGGTGGAGGATGTGTCCTTCAAGCTGGCGCCAGGCGAGACCCTCGCCCTTGTCGGCGAAAGCGGCAGCGGCAAATCCGCGACCGCCATGGCGGTTGCGCGGCTGCATGGGCCGGAGGTCCGTGTGACCGGCCATCTCGGCTGGACGACGCGGGAGGGCGCGACGCTCGATCTCGCCACGCTGCGGGGGGAGCCGCTTCGACGACTGCGTGGGCGCGACATCGCCGTGGTGTTCCAGGATCCGGGCAGCGCGCTCGACCCTGTCTTCCGCATTGGCGACCAGATCGCGGAAACCCTGCGCCACCTTTGCGGCGCCGGCCGGCGCGAGGCGGCGGAAGGCGCGATCGCCCTGCTCGATCGCGTCGGCATCCCCGATCCCAGGCGCCGCGCCGGCGAATACCCCCACCAGCTATCCGGCGGGATGCGCCAGCGCGCTGTCATTGCCCTGGCCCTGGCCGGCCAGCCGCGCCTGCTGGTCGCGGACGAGCCGACCACCGCGCTCGACGTCACCATCCAGGCGCAGATCGTCGAGCTGCTGCAGGACCTCCAGGCGCGGGAAGGCATGGCGATGATCTTCGTCAGCCACGATCTCGGCCTGGTCGCTGGCCTCGCGCACCGCCTCTGCGTGCTCTACGCGGGTCAGGTGGTGGAGGAAGGGCCGGCGGCCGAGGTGCTGGCCGCGCCGCGCCATCCCTATACCCGCGCGCTGCTCGACTGCGTGCCTGAGATCGAGGGAGACGCGGTGCCGCCGCGCGGCATTCCGGGCCGGATGCCAAGCCCGCTCGCTCCGCCGCCGCATTGCCGCTTCGCGGATCGCTGCACCCTCGCCGTGGCCGCCTGCCGCGAGGGGCCGGTGCCATTGGCCGCCGTCGTGCCAGGCCGGACCAGCCGCTGCCTGCGCTGGGCGGAGGTCGCATGACCGCGCTTGTCGAAGCCAGCGGCCTGACGATGGAGTTCGGCGGGCCAAGCCTCCTGGCGCCGCGCCGGCAGCCGGTGCGCGCCGTCGCGGGGGTGGATCTCCGCATCGCGCGCGGCGAAGCGCTTGGATTGGTGGGGGAGAGCGGCAGCGGCAAATCCACCATCGGCCGGCTTCTGCTGCGCCTGCTGCGCCCGACCGGCGGCACGGTGCGCTTCGACGGTGCCGACATCACCGCGCTGGACCGTGGCGCGCTGCGACCGATGCGGCGGCGGATGCAGATGGTGTTCCAGGATCCCTTCGGCAGCCTCAACCCCCGAATGACGGTCGGCGCCGCGGTCGCCGATGGGATGCTGCTGCACCGCATCGCCCGGCCCGACGAAGCGCGCGACCGCGTGGCCGCGCTATTGGCGCGCGTCGGCCTGCCGCCGGAAGCCGCGGCGCGGCCGCCGCGCGCGTTGTCTGGCGGACAGCGCCAGCGCGTCGCCATCGCCCGCGCACTTGCCGTGGAGCCGGATTTCCTGGTGGCGGACGAGCCGGTCTCCGCACTCGACGTCTCCGTAGGGGCGGAGATCCTGGCGCTGTTGCGGGAATTGCGGGCGGAACGCGGGCTCGCGCTGCTCTTTGTCTCGCACGATCTTGGCGCGGTGCGTGCCCTCTGCGACCGCGTTGCGGTGCTTTATCTCGGGCGGGTGATGGAGGAAGCGCCGGCGGAAGCGCTGTTCAGCGATCCGCGGCATCCCTATACGCGCGCCCTGCTCTCCGCGTCACCCAGCCGGCCGGGGCGCCCGCGCGGCCCACGTATCGTGCTCTCGGGCGAGATCCCAAGCCCTGCGGCACCGCCCTCGGGCTGCGTTTTCCGCACGCGCTGCCCGCATGCGCTCCCCGCCTGCGTGGATGAGGTGCCAGAACTCCGTGAGGTGGCACCGGGCCGCCACGCGGCCTGCATCCGCGACGATCTGGTGCTGCCATGACCCAGAGACTTCTCGTCATCGGCGGTGGCGGCTTCGTGGGCAGCCGGGTGCTGCGTGCCGCGGTCGCACAGGGTATCGCCTGCGCCAGCTTCGGGCCCGCAGGACGCGACCTTGCGGCCGGTCAGGCCATTACCCGCTTTGTCGGAAACGCCGAGGAAACCGGCGCGCTGGCAGCGGCGGTGGCCTCGTTTCGGCCCAACGCGGTGGTCTGGGCTGCCGGCTACAACCCCACGGGGGATGGGCTGGCGCGCACCGCCGAGGCGGATATCGCCCGCGCCGTCGCGGTGAATGCCGGCGCCTTCGCCGCAAGCCTCGCGGCCTGCGGGCAGGCTGGTGTCACACGCGTGGTGCAGTGCGGATCGACCGTCATCTACGGGCCGGCAGCCGACTATGCCGCGACGCGTGTGGATGAATCCGCGCCGCCCGCGCCGCGCACGGCCTATGGCCTGACCAAGCTGATGGCGGAGCAGGCCGGTCAGTGGGCGGTGGATGCGCTTGGCCTTGATGTCGTGACGCTGCGCCTGCCCTTGGTCTTCGGCCCCGGCCGCTGGTACGCGGGCGCCGCGGGCGCCTATGCGCGCATGCTGCGTGCGACCGTGGACGGGACCGAACTGCACGAGGATGTCTCGTCCGTCGCCTTCGACGTCGTCCATGAGGACGATGCGGCGGCGGCCATCCTGATGCTGGCCGCACGGCGCGGCCCGCCGCGTGTGCTCAACATGGCCGGGCTGACCACCAGCCTGCCGGAGATCGCCGCGGCTCTCTCGTCCAAGCTGCGGGTCGTGGGCGTGTCGGCGCCGGCCGCCTTCCCGCTGGTGGAGGACGCGACGCTGCGCGCGCTCGGCTGGATGCCGCAACGGAGCCTGCGGGACATCCTGGACGACACGCTCGCAGAGATGAGGAGAGGCGCATGAGCCACGAGGCAAGGCTGGCGGAGCTCGGGATCACTCTTCCACCCCTGGCCGCACCAGCCTTCGACTACGTGCCCGCCGTGGTGCATGGCGGGCTGGTCTGGATCAGCGGCCAATTGCCGCGGGCGGCCGACGGATCGCTGCCGCATCTCGGACGGCTGGGTGAGGACGTCGATGTGGAGACCGCGCGGAAGGCCGCGGAGCTCTGCGCGTTGCAGGCCCTCGCCGCGCTCCGCGCGGCAGCGGGCTCGCTCGACCGTGTGGAACGCGCCATCAAGGTCACGGGCTTTGTCGCCTCCGCGCCGGGATTCGTCGAACAGCCCAAGGTGATCGACGCGGCCTCGAACCTGCTCGGCCGGGTGTTCGGCGAAGCCGGGCGGCACGCCCGCAGCGCCGTCGGCGTGGCCATGCTGCCGCGCGGCGTGCCGGTGGAGATCGAGTTCGTCTTCGCGCTGAAGGATTCCTGACCATGGCCTGGCTTGAATTGGCGGAGATGACGACGGTCGAGTTCGCAGCGGCCAGGCCGCGCCTCGCCCTGCTGCCGGTGGGCGCGACGGAGCAGCATGGCCCGAACATGCGAACCTCGACCGACTACGTCATCGCCCATCGTATCGCGCAGCGCCTGGCGGAAGCGGTGGGGCCTGAAGCGGTGGTGCTGCCGCCGCTGCCCTATGGCCTGTCGCGCCATCACATGGGCTTCCCCGGCACCATCACCCTGTCGGAGGAAACCTTCCTCGGCTGCTGCGTGGATGTCGCGCGCAGCATGAAGGCGCATGACGTCACGCACCTGCTGCTGGTGAATGGCCACAATGGCAACACCACGGCGCTGGCCGTCGCGGCCTCTCGCATCCTTTATGACGTGGGGATGCAGGCGGCGGTCGGTTTCTACTTCCAGCAGGCGGCCGACCGAGTGAAGGCCCATGGCAAGACGCCGCGCTTCGGCCATGCCTGCGAGGTCGAAGTGTCCGTGGCACTCGCCATCGCGCCGGAATTGGTGCGGCGCGACGCGCTGGCGCCGGGTGACATGGTCGATATGGATCTGCCGCTCGGCACCAATGAGCAGCCA
>JBIIRI010000231.1:0-4073 GCA_044341625.1 Roseomonas sp. | reverse complement strand
CGGCACATCGGCGTCCAGCCGGTTCGGCAGCGCCGCGAGCAGCGCGTCGCGCGCGGCTTCGTGCTGGTCGGGGGTCGCGGCGGCGGCGGCGTCCACCGCCGCCTTCACCTCGGCCTTCAGCCGCTCTGCCCCCGCCGTATCGCCGGCCTTCATGGCGGCGCCGATCTGGCGGGACAGCTCGTTGCGGGTGGTCTGCGCCGCCTGGACGATGCGCGTCGCCTCGACCCGCAGGTCATCGAGGCGCAGCGCCTCAGCCGCCGCCGCGGGGGCGCCGCGCCGCGCCAGCGCCGCGTCGAAAGCCGCAGGATCGGCCCGCAGCGCACGAATGTCATGCATGGGTCGTGCCCTTCGCGATCAGCTCTTCGCCGCCGCTTCTTCCCGCTTCTTCTGGCTGCGCAGCATCAGCGTCGCGACGATGATCGAGATTTCGTAGAGAAGGATCAGCGGCACCGCCAAGCCGATCTGGCTGATGATGTCGGGCGGGGTGATGATCGCGGCCACGACGAACATGATGACGATGGCGTAGCGCCGACCCTTCTTCAGCGTTTCCACCTGCACGATGCCGACCCGCGCCATCAGTGTCAGAAGGACCGGCAACTGGAAGGCGATGCCGAAGGCCAGGATCATGTGCATGACCAGCGACAGATACTCGCTGACTTTCGCTTCCAGCTGGATCGGTACCGTGGCGGAGTCGCCCGGCGTCTCGAAGCTGATGAAGAAGGACCACGCCATCGGGAAGATGAAGTAGTAGGCCAGCGCCGCGCCGGCCACGAACAGGAAGGGCGAGGCCACCAGGAAGGGCGTGACCGCCCGCTTCTCGGACTTATACAGGCCCGGCGCAATGAACAGCCACAGCTGGGTCGCCCAGACCGGGAAGCTGAAGAAGGTGGCGCCGAAGAAGGCGACCTTCAGGTAGGTGAAGAACGCCTCATACAGCGCGGTGAAGATCATCCGCCGATCGCCGCCGCCCTGCGATGTCAGGATGTCGGCCAGCGGCGCCGCGAGGAAGCCGTAGATCTGGCGCGAGAAATAGTAGCAGACCGCGAAGGCGATGATGAAGGCGCCGACCGACCACAGAAGCCGCGTCCGCAGCTCCATGAGGTGTTCGACCAACGGCATCGGCTTGTCGTCGATCGTATCGTTATCGTCGCGCGGCACTGTCGTGTCGTCCCGGTGTCAGGCTGTGGGGCCGGCCGAAGGCGGCACGGCGGCGGGCGGCACGAAGGCGGGCGGGACCGGCGGCGCGGCGACCGGAGGCGGCGGCGGCGCGGACGCCGCGACGCCCGGCGGCACGAAGGCCGGCGCGCCCTGGGGCGCGGAAGCCGGCGGCGCGGCGGGTTCCGCCGCGGGCGGCGGCGTCACGATCGCGCCCGTCTCGGCCGGGCTGCTGTCCCACGCATCCTTCAGCGGGTTGCCGATCGGATCCTCGGTGAAGGTCTTGCGGAGGGAACCGTCCTTGTCGACTTCCTTCTCGACCACGCTGCGGATGTCGAAGTTGCGGATCTCGTTGATCTGGCTCCGCACGTCTTCGAGCTTGGCTTCCCGCACCACTTCGTCGACCTGGGTCTGGAATTCCCCGGCCATGCGGCGGAGCTTCTGGATTCCCTTGGCCACGCCGCGCACGGCTTCCGGCAGGTCCTTGGGGCCGATGACGACCACAGCGACCACCGCAATCAGCGCGAGTTCCGTCCAGTCGAGACCGAGCATGCCACCCCTTCCCCCGTCCCGTTCAGTGCGGGCGGCGGGGCTTTCCCGTTAGCAGGAAGGACGCGCCCCGCCAATGAGGCCTCCCCCTACTTAGGGAGCCTCGGCCGGGAATACGAAGGCCCGCTCCGCATCCATCGCCACCGAGACCTTTTCCCCCCGGCTCAGCCACACCCCCGGCGGCAGGCGGGAATGGAGGTGCAGCAGCCCCCCCTGCCCGTCCGGCACCGCCAGATGCACCAGGGTCGTCGCGCCGAGCAGCCGGCAGGCCTCGACCTCCGCCACCGCGCCGCAGCCCGCGAGCCGGCCCGCGATGGGCGCGGGCGGGCCGTCGCGGCCCGGCGCTTCCAGCACGCGCAGGCCTTCCGGCCGCAACAGCACCTCCACCGCCGCGCCGTCCTCGACCGGCAGGGCGACCAGACGGTTGCCCAGGTCGATGGTGCCGATCGGCGTCTCCGCCCGCCCGCCGCGCAGCCGCCCGGGGAGGCGGTTCACCTCGCCGAGGAAGGTCGCGACGAACCGTGTGGCCGGCGCCAGGTAAAGTTCCGCCGGGGTGCCCAGTTGCTCGATCCGGCCCTCATTCATCAGCGCGATGCGGTCGGCCATGAACATCGCCTCCTCCGCGTCATGCGTGACGATCAGGGTGGCGATCCCGGCTTCCTGCAGCACGTGCAGCGTGTCGTCGCGGACCTGTTCGCGCAGCCGCGCATCCAGGCTGGCGAAAGCCTCGTCCAGCAGCAGCACCGCCGGGCGCGGCGCGAGCGCCCGGGCCAGCGCCACGCGCTGCTGCTGCCCGCCCGAGAGCATGTGCGGCCAAGCCTGGGCATAGGCTTCCAGCCCGACCCGGGCCAGCGCATCCATGATCCGCCATTTCCGCTGCCCGCGCGGCACGGAACGCAGGCCGAAGGCGACGTTGTCCTCCACCGTCAGATGGGGGAACAGCGCGTAGTCCTGGAACACGAAGCCCACGCCGCGTTCCTCGGGCGGCACGTCGCGGCCGGGCTCGGCCATCGTCGCCCCGCCCAGGGTGATCCGCCCGGATTGCAGGGGTTCGAGCCCGGCAGCCAGCCGCAGCAGCGTCGTCTTGCCGCAGCCCGAGGGGCCCAGCAGGCAGACGATCTCCCCCGGCCGCGCCGCCAGCGACAGGCCGCGCAGGACCTCGCCCCGTTCGGGATAGCTGTGGCGGATGTCGTCGAAGGCGATGCTCATGGGCCCGGCCGGTCTACCTCGTCCCGGGCTCCGCCGCGAGGGTGGGCGGCGGGGCTGTGCGCCTCAACCCTCTCCCGCCTTGGCGGGGGCGGATTCGGCGGGAGAGTCCTCCCCGGCCTCCGGAGCGACCTCTGGGGCGACCTCTGGGGCCACCTCTGGGGCGACCTCGGCCTCCTCCGGCTCGGTCACCCGTTCCGCGGCGGATAGCAGCGGCGCGGCGGCTTCGGCGCTGACCAGTTCCTCGCGCTTCGGCAGGTCGCGGAGCGCCTTCAACCCGAATTGCTCCAGGAAGCGAGAGGTGGTGCCCCACAGGGTCGGGCGGCCCGGCACTTCCTTGTGGCCCTTCGGCGCGATCAGCCCGTTTTCCAGCAGCGCCTCCAGCGTCGCCTGGGACAGGCCGGCGCCGCGGATTTCCTCGATCTCGCCGCGCGTCACCGGCTGGTGCCAGGCGATGACGGCGAGGGTTTCCATCGCCACGCGCGGCAAGCGGCGGGGGGCCTCCACCACGCGGGTCAAAGCGGGGGCGAGGTCGGGCGCGGTGCGGAGCGCATAGCCGCCCGCGACCTCCGCCAGCACCACGCCGCGGCCTTCGAGCAGGCGGCCGAGCGCCTCCAGCACCGCCTCGGCCGGTTGGCCCTCGGGCAGGACCTGTTGCAGGCGATAGGGCTGCACCGGACGGTCGGAGGCAAACAGCAGCGCTTCGGCGATCCGCACGGCCTCTGGCGTGATCTCGACCTGCACGACCTCCGTCGTCACGGGCGCGGGGGACTCCGGCATTCCCCCCGCCTCGGCGTCCGTCTCCTCAGGCGGCGCGGACATCGCCGGCCTCCTCCACCCGCTCGGCGCGGCGGAGCATGATCGGGCCGAAGGCACGCTCCTGGCGCAGCTCCAGCCCGCCGCCGCGGGCCATCTCCAACCCCGCCACCAGCGTGCTGGCCAGCGCCGTCCGGCGCTCCACCGAATCGAGCTCGGCGCCGACCTCCGCATCCGGCAGGAAGTGCTGCAGCACGGCCCAGGATGGCAGCTCCCCCAGCACCCGGCCGAGGCGAGAGATCGCCTCCTGCACCGACCACAGGCGGCGGGGTTTTGGGCGATAGGGGCGCTTGGCGATGGCCCGGCGGCGCCCGGCGACATAGGCCTGGCACAACGCCGAAAGGTCG
>JBIIRI010000230.1:0-4081 GCA_044341625.1 Roseomonas sp. | reverse complement strand
AAGGCGCGCGCGTTCGCTGATGGTGTTCGAGATTTCCTGCAGCACGGCCGCGAGTTCCTGCTGCAGGGTCAGCACCTCGTTCTGGGTGACGATCCGCTCGCGGAACAGCGTCTCGGTCTGGCGCAGCCGCTGGCGCAGTACCTGTTCGCGCTGCTGCCCAAGCTGGCCGCGGAGCTCGAGCGCCTCGCGCTGCCGGGCAATGCTTTCGCGCCGCGCCGTCGCTTCCTGCATGCCAAGAACCCGCGCGCGATCGAGATCGCGGCTGCGCTCGGCAACAGTCTCGCGCGCGGCGCGCAGCTCGCGCTCCGCGTCCGTTTGCCCAACTTCGCCAATCACCTGGCCGGCCTGGACCTGATCACCCACGCGCACATTGAGCGCGCGCAACGTGCCGTTGCCGCGCACGTTCACCTCAAGGATGCGCCCCCCCTCGGCCAGCAGCATCCCGTTGCCTGACAGATGCGTCGGCAGACGGCCAATCACGCTCCAAACGATGACACCGACCAGGATGACGGCAACGACGACAAGGGCGAACCAAGCCGTCGGACGCGTCACAGCGATCGCTTCGTTCAGCCGCTCCGGTGAGTTGAGGTTCAACAGCGAGGCCTTGCGATAAACCTCACGCTGGCTGGCTTTATCGGTCGCGCCGCTCATGCCATCGGCCATCGGCTTGCCTCCTTCCTCCGCCAACCCATCAGCGGCGGCCTTCGGCGCGCGACAGGCCAATGACGCGCCAGCGGGTGGCGTTGTAATCCTGTTCAGGGTCGAAGAGCGGCACCTGAAGCTCCAAGAAGCTCGCCGAGAGCACGCCGATGGCGGACAGCAGCCCGAACCCCGCGGCGATTTCCTCGGCCCGCGCCGCGGTCAGTTCCACCCGCGTGTCGAGAAGCTGCTGCTCGGCCAGGAGCTGGTCCTGCAGCGGCCGGCGCCGGGCATCGATCTCGCGGATGATCGATTGCAGTGCAAGCTGTTGCGCCTGCACGGCCCGGCCGGCGACCTCGAGCAACTGGCGCGAGGTGTTCAGGCGCACGAAGGTGCTGACCGCTTCCTCCTCGGCTCGGTTGGCTGCGCTGGCCTGTTCGGCGATTCGCTGCAGCACCTGCTCACGGGCCTGACGCAGCCGGGCGTAATCGCCAGGACCGGCGTACAGAGGCATGGAAAACTGCAGAGTGATGCTGCCGTAATCCGAATGAGACGGGATGGACGGGCCGCCGCGCGCGAAATCGACGCTGCGGCCGACGCCGCCGTTCAGGGCCAGGTCCACGCGGGGCTGCAGGGCACCGGCTGATTGGTCCGCCTGCTCTCGGGCCAGCACTTGGTCGATGCGCAGCAGTGCCACGCGGGCGCTGTCCGTGCGCGCGGCCGTCACGGCTTCCTCGCGCGTTTGCGGCACGCGGAAGCGCAATGTGGGCGCGGCGAGCAAGCCCGCGCGGTCGGTGACCGCGCGGAGATAGGCCGCCTCGCTCACGTTGAGCTGGCTTCGCGCCTGCAACAGGAGGGAGGCAGCCCGCGCCTCCTGGGCACGCACCTGCGCGAGGTCGCCGATGGTACGGTCGCCCGCAGCCAGCAGGCGGTCCGTCACCGCGGCAAGGCGGCCGAGCGACTGCATGTTGGCTTCGCGCAGCCGCAGGATCTCGCGGTCGCGCAAGACCGCGGCATGCGCGCTGGCGGCGTCCTGCAGCACGCTCTGCTCGACCTGCAGGAGCTGCGTGCGCGCGCGGAGCACCAGCGCCTCTGCGGCGCGCAAGCCTGGCATGGCCTGTCCGTCGTAGATCGGCTGCGTCAACGAGAGGTCGAGGGTGCGGATGCGGTTACGCAGATCCCTGCCCGGCACGTCGCGCCAGTTGCGGCCATCCCGATAGCCACTGCCCGCTACGCTGGATGCGGTGAAGCGCGGGAAGAAGCGCTGGAGCGCGACCGGAACTTCCTCGTTGGCCACCTGCACCGCGCGCTGCGCGGCCAGCAGTTCAGGATTGCTGCGATAGGCGAGCGAGAGGGTCCCCGCAATGTCACGCGGCTGCGCGGCAGCGCTCAGGGGAAGACAGAACAGGAGACACAGCACGACGGCGAAGCGCGCCAGCATGCCGCGCCCGCCGGGGATCGGGGCAACGGAGCGGCGCGGCGACAGGGCTTCGAGGCCAGACACGATCCATACCCCCGCTTTCAAGCGCACGCTACGGATCACAGTGTACACATTGAAGTTACCTGTGTTCGTCAAACAATGTAATGTAATGTCGTCGGACTTGAGCGTGGACGGCGCCCTGATTCAGGGCGCGGCGCGCTGGGGTATCTGTGCGCGTGGTGCCTGGTCCTTGGGGCCGGAGGCACAGGCCGATGCGCGTCTGACGCGGTCGATCACAGAGACCGGCTAGAGATTACTCTTGGCGGCCAGCTTTCCTGGCGATCGGGGCCGGCGCGCATGGAGGCGGGCCACGCCAAGCGGGCGCTGCGGTCGGGCGCCCAGAGGCGTAAAAAGGGCCGGGCGCTTTGCGCCCGGCCCAACGGCTCAGTAAGGCCTCTGGCTTCTCGGCGTCACGCCGTAATTGATGCCGAACTTGATCCCACCCGAGACGCCAGCCGAGACGGCTTTCGCGATCAGCTTGCCGACCTTGATCTTCGCGAAGGGGGTGCAGGCGCCGCCGGCGACACCCTCAAGCTCACTCTCGGAGACCTCATCGGTGATCATCAAGGGGATGCGAATCATCAGGTGGTTCGCCGATTCCTGGAAGACGGTGATCTGCAGTTCGTCCGGAAGCTCGGTTTCGAAGGCCTCGCTCAGCGCCGCCTTGGGGTCGGCCTTGAGACGCGCGGCAAAGGCCGGATCCTCAACGACCTTCGTCAAGATGACCTCTTCGATGTCCGCACGAGTGATCACAACGGGAGTATCGCTCATGACTCGCTCTCCTAAAAATGTCTCGCCCCGCGAGACGGATGTTGTGTGCGCTATCGCATCTATGCAGCGATGCCGATCACCGCAGGCATAGTGTACACATTGAAGTTACGCTTGTTCGTTTAACTGTGTAATACGATGTCGTCGCGGCTCATGGCGGATGGTGCCCTGGTCCAGGGCGCGGCGCGCTGAGGGATATGTGCGCGTGGCGCTTGGTCCTTTGGGCTAAAGGCACAAGCCGATGCGCGTCTGCCGCGGCGATTGGTCTGCACGGGCGGTAAGAGGCGAACTTCTGGTGCGGTCGATCACGAAGACCAGATAGAATCAGCCCTTGGCGGCCGGCATTCCTGATGATCGGGGCCGCCGGGCATGGAAGCAGGCGACGCCAGGTGAGTGCCGCGGGCAGCGCGCTACGAGCCGCCCGAGAGTTCAAAAGCAAGGTATGAACGCATTGGGCCGGGTCGGGCGCCCATAGGCGAAAAAAGGGCCGGTCACTTTGCGCCCGGCCCAGCCATTCAGTAGCGCGCGGCTCTCCTGGTTTCGTGAACCGCCCTCTCAATACCCCAGGTAACTCCCGAACCCGCCGCTGAGGCACCCATATTCAAGGCACCTTTCTTTACGATGGTTGGGATCTTGATCTTCGCGAGGGGGGTGCAGGCGCCGCCGGCGACGCCCTCAAGCTCACTCTCGGAGATCTCATCCGTGAACATCACGGGGATGCGAATCATCAGGTGGTTCGGCGTTTCCTCGAAGACGGAGATCTGCAGATCAGCCGGAATCTCGGTGTCGAACATCCCGCACAACGCCGCCTTCGGGTCGGCCTTGAGATGCGCGGCAAAGGCCGGATCCTCCATGACCCTCGCCAAGATGGCGTCTTCGATGTCGGCACGGGTTATCTGGTTTGGACTATCGCTCATCGCTCGCTCTCCCGGACATGTCTCGGCCGGCGGGCCGGACGGCGCGCGCGCTCTCGCCTCAAGGCGAGGATACCGCGCGACGCGGCGGAATCTTGCACACCTAAGTAAGTCGCGCTCGTTTAACTGTGTAATGTAATGTCGTTTTGGCTGGTCGCGAATGATGCCCTGGTTACGGGCGCGGCGCGCTGGGGGATATGCGCTTGGCCGTTGGAGCCGAAGGCGCAGGCTCGGGCGCGCCTGCTGCGGCGGTTGCCGGGTAAGGGGGCGAGGGGCGGTG
>JBIIRI010000001.1:0-94302 GCA_044341625.1 Roseomonas sp. | reverse complement strand
GTGAAGGATTTCCGCGCCTTCGCCGCCGAGACCGGCCACGCCCTGGTCGCCTTCAGCGAGTAGAAGGGCGTCTTCCGCTTCACGGTGAAGAAGCGGGAGGATTGATAAGGCCGTGACCGTGCTGCTGTTCAGCCATCGCGCCTGCCTGCAACACGATCCCGGCCCCCAGCATCCCGAATGCCCCGACCGGCTGCGCGCCGTGCTCCGCGCGCTGGAGGCGGAGGAATTCTCACACCTGATCCGCGACGAGGCGCCCCAGGCGACCGTCGAGCAACTCACCCGCGTCCACCCCGCCGCCTATGTGGAGGCGATCCTCGGCATCCGGCCGGAGCCGGATGAGAGCGTCGCGCTGGATGCCGATACGGTGATGAGCTGGGGCAGCGCGGAAGCGGCGCTGCGCGCGGCGGGCGCCGGGGTGGCGGGGGTGGATGCGGTCTGCCGGGGGGAAGTGCGGCGCGTCTTCTGCGCCGTCCGCCCGCCCGGCCACCATGCCGAGCCCGGACGGGCGATGGGGTTCTGCGTCTTCGCCAACGCTGCCATCGCCGCGCGCCATGCCCAGGCGGCGCATGGCCTGACCCGCGTGGCGGTGGTGGATTTCGACGTCCATCACGGCAACGGCACCCAGGCCTGCTTCGAGCGCGACCCGACCCTGTTCTTCGCAAGCTCCCACCAATCGCCCTGCTACCCGGGCACCGGCGCGCCGGAGGAAACCGGGGTCGGCAACATCCACAACGCCATCCTGCCGCCGGGCGCCGATGGCGCCGCCTTCCGTGCCGCCTGGCGTGACCTTCTGCTGCCGGCGCTGGAGGCCTTCGGGCCAGAGCTGGTGGTGATCTCCGCCGGCTTCGACGCCCATGCCCGCGACCCGCTGGCGCAGTTGCGGGTGCGGGAGGCCGATTTTGCCTGGCTGACGGCCGAGATCTGCGCGATCGCCGACCGCGCCTGCGGTGGGCGCGTGGTGAGCCTGCTGGAAGGCGGCTACGACCTGGACGCGCTGGCAAGCTCCGCGGCCGCCCATGTGCGCGCGCTGATGCACGCCTGAAGGGGCGGGGCACGCCGGGCGCTTGCCCCGCCTTGCCGTGCGCCCTATCCCCTTGGCCTGCCGTAACGGGAGGAACATGCTGTCATGATCGATCGTCGCACCCTGCTGGCCGCGCTGCCGGCCCTCGCCGCCGCGCCCGGCCTCGCCCAGGCGCAAGCCGCCTGGCCCCCCGGCCCGATCCGCGGGATCTGCCCCTTCGCGCCGGGCTCCGCCACCGACATCGTCGCCCGCCTGTTCGCCGATGCCATGCGCCCCAGCCTGGGCCAGCCCATCGTGATCGAGAACCGCGCCGGCGCCGGCGGGATGCTGGGGGCGGAGGTGGTGGCCCGCGCGGCGCCGGACGGGATGACGTTGCTGTTCGGCACCAATTCCACCAATGCCGCCGCGAATGCGCTGTTCCGCCGCGTGCCCTTCGACATGGAACGCGACTTCACGCCGGTCTCGACGCTGGCCAGCGTGGCGCTGATCGTCGCGGTGAAGGCCGACAGCCCCTATCGCACCCTGACCGAGCTGCTGGCTGCCGCCCGAGCCCGGCCGGAGGCGATCACCTATGCCCAGGCGTCGTCCTCGCAGCGTGTGGCGGCGGAGATGCTCGCCTCCATGGCCGGGGTGAAGATGCTGATGGTGCCCTACCGTTCCTCGCCGCTGGCGGTGCAGGACGTGATCGCGGGGCGGGTCGATGTGTTCGTCGCCGACCAGGCGGTGATCCTGCCGCAGGTGCAGTCCGGCGCGCTGCGGGCGCTCGCGGTCACCACCAAGGAACGCTCCGCCCAGCTGCCCAACGTGCCGACGGTGGCCGAGGCCGGCAACCTGCCGGCCTATGAGCTGTTCGCCTGGTTCGTGCTGGCCGCCCCGGCCGGCACCCCGGCGCCGATCATCGCCCGGCTCAACGCCGCCGTCCGCGCGGCGATGGACTCCCCCGAACTGCGGGAGAGGCTCGGCACCGGCCTCGGCATGGCCGTCCGCCCCTCCACGCCCGAGGAAGCGGTGGCCTTCGTCGCGGCCGAGACGGTGAAGTGGTCCAACGCCATCCGCGCCGCCGGCATCGAGCCGGAGTGAACAGGGCCACCCCCTCGTCGTGACGGGGGGATGACGGAGGGCGGCTGGCATCGGGTCCAGCCACCCCATCTGTCTTGATACGGTTTGCTATGGCCTGGGGGCCTGGATTGGGGCATTATGTCAGGTATGGTTGACACTTCGGCACCAAAGCCGGTTGACACTCTGTCGTTCGAGGACGCCCTGGCCGAGCTCGAAACCATCGTGAAGAAGCTCGAAGCCGGGCAGGGCCGCCTCGACCAGGCGGTGTCCGACTACGACCGCGGCGCGAAGCTCCGGCAGCGCTGTGAGCGGCTGCTCGCCGAGGCGGAACAGAAGGTGCAGGCCATCGTGGACGGCGCTGCCGGCCCCACGCTCAGGGATGCCGGCTGAGATGGCGGACACGCTGACCCTGGGCGGCCTCGCCACCGCCCTGCCGCAGGCCGCCGCCGAGATCGAACAGACGCTGGATGCGCTGCTGCCGGCGGCGGAGGGCGCGGAAGCCCGGCTGTATGACGCGATGCGCTATGCCGCCATGGGCGGCGGCAAGCGGATGCGTGGCTTCCTGGTGATGGAAGGCGCGCGGCAATTCGGCGTCTCCCGCGCCTCCGCGCTGCGGGTCGCGGGCGCGATCGAGCTGCTGCACGCCTATTCCCTGGTGCATGACGACCTGCCGGCGATGGACGACGACGACCTGCGCCGCGGCAAGCCGACCGTGCACAAGGCCTTCGACGAAGCGACCGCGATCCTGGCGGGCGATGCGCTGCAGACCCAAGCCTTCCAGGTGCTGGCCGATGAGGACACGCATTCCGACAGCGCCGTCCGGATCGAGCTGGTGCGCTGCCTGGCGCGTGCCGCCGGCGCACGGGGCATGTGCGGCGGGCAGATGCTCGACATGCTGGCCGAACAGGCCGGCGCGCCGCTGGATGAGCCCGCGATCGGGCGGTTGCAGCTGCTCAAGACCGGGCGGCTGATCGAATTCTCCGCCGAAGCCGGCGCGATCCTCGGCAAGGCGCCGATGTCGCAGCGCCATGCGCTCGCGGCCTATGGGCGCGATCTTGGCGCCGCCTTCCAGATCGCCGACGACCTGCTGGACGTGACCGCGAGCGCCGCCGAGACCGGCAAGCGCACGGGCAAGGATGCGGAAGCCGGCAAGGCGACCCTGGTCACGCTGCTCGGCGTCGAACGCGCGCGGCTGCAGGCCGAAAGGCTGGCCGAGCAGGCCATCCGCCATCTCGACAGTTTCGGCGAACGCGCGGATCTGCTGCGCGCGCTGGCCGCCTACACGGTGCAAAGGAAGAGCTGACCCATGGCACCTCCCGCCACGCCGCTGCTCGACCGGGTTCGGATCCCGGAGGATATGCGGAACTTCTCGGCCGAGCAGTTGAAGCAGCTCGCGCAGGAATTGCGGGCGGAGACGATCGACGCGGTCTCCGTCACCGGCGGGCATCTCGGCGCCTCGCTCGGCGTGGTGGAGCTGACGGTCGCGATCCATTCGATCTTCGAGACGCCGCGCGACCGGCTGATCTGGGATGTCGGCCACCAGGCCTATCCGCACAAGATCCTGACCGGCCGGCGCGACCGCATCCGCACGCTGCGCCAGGAAGGCGGGCTGTCCGGCTTCACCCGCCGCAGCGAGAGCGAATACGACCCCTTCGGCGCGGCGCATTCCTCCACCTCCATCAGCGCCGGCCTCGGCATGGCCGTGGCGCGGGACCTGAAGGGGGATACGCGCAACGTCATCGCCGTGATCGGCGACGGGTCCATGAGCGCGGGCATGGCCTATGAGGCGATGAACAATGCCGGCGCGCTGAAGGCGCGGCTGATCGTCGTGCTGAACGACAACGACATGTCCATCGCGACCCCGGTCGGCGCCATGAGCGCCTATCTGTCGAAGGTCGTCTCCTCCCGCCCCTTCCTGTCGGTGCGGGAGATGATGGGCAAGCTCGCCAAGCGCTTCCCCCGCCCGATCGAGCGCACCGCCCGCAAGGCCGAGGAATTCGCCCGCGGCCTGCTGACCGGCGGCACGCTGTTCGAGGAGATGGGCTTCTATTACGTCGGCCCGATCGACGGGCACGACCTGGACCACCTGCTGCCCGTGCTGCGGAACCTGCGCGACGCCGAGGACGCGCAGCCGATCCTGCTGCATGTCGTGACGCAGAAGGGCAAGGGCTACGCCCCGGCGGAAGCGGCGGCGGACAAGTATCACGGCGTCCAGAAGTTCAACGTCATCACCGGCGAACAGCAGAAGGCGCCGCCCGGCCCGCCCGCCTACCAGAAGGTCTTCGCGACCTCCCTGATCGCGGAAGCGGAGGTTGACGAGCGGATCGTCGCGATCAACGCCGCGATGCCGTCGGGCACCAGCCTCGACCTTTTCGCGAAGAAATTCCCGAATCGCTGCTTCGATGTCGGCATCGCCGAACAGCACGCCGTGACCTTCGCGGCCGGCATGGCGACGGAAGGGCTCAAGCCCTTCTGCGCGATCTATTCCACCTTCCTCCAGCGCGGCTACGACCAGGTGATGCACGACGTCGTGCTGCAGGGCCTGCCGGTGCGCTTCGCCATGGATCGGGCAGGATTGGTGGGCGCGGATGGCGCGACCCATGCCGGCAGCTTCGACATCGCCTATCTCGGCTGCCTGCCCGGCATCACGCTGATGGCGCCGAGCGATGAGGCGGAGCTCGCCCATATGGTCGCCACCGCCGCGGCCTTCGACGAGGGGCCGATCGCCTTCCGCTATCCGCGCGGCGAGGGCACGGGCGTCGCCGTGCCGGCGCGCGGCACGCCGCTCGAGATCGGGCGCGGGCGCGTGCTGCGGGAAGGGACGAGCATCGCGATCCTGTCCTATGGCACGCGGCTGCAGGAATGCCTGAAGGCGGCCGATGAGTTGGCGGCGCAGGGCCTGTCCGCCACCGTCGCCGATGCGCGCTTCGCCAAGCCGCTCGACACCGCGTTGATCGAGCGCCTGGCGCGCGAGCACGAGATGCTGATCACCATCGAGGAAGGCTCGGTCTGCGGCTTCGGCAGCCTGGTGGCGCAGCATCTGGCCTGGCAGGGGCTGCTGGATGGCGGGCTGAAGTTCCGCCCGATGACCCTGCCGGACCGCTTCCTCGACCATGCGGCGCCGAAGGTGCAGTACGATTGGGCGGGGCTGAATGCCCGCCACATCGTCGCCACCGCCCTCGCGGCGCTCGGCGCCCCGGTGGCGCAGCCGGCGCGGGCCTAATCGCGCCGGCGGGGTGCGGTTCGCTACCCCGTCACCCGCTCTACCCCGTCACATTGGCCGGGTCGGTGTTCGACCCGCAGAGGATCACCGCCACCCGCGCGCCGGGTGGCGGGACGAAGGCGCCGCTGGTCAGCGCGGCCAGCGCCGCCGCCCCGCCGGGCTCGGCCACCAGATGCAGCGCCGACCACAGGCGGCGCTGCGCGGCGCGAATCGCCTCATCCGTCACCAGCACGGTCTTCGCCACATGGTGGCGGGCGACGGCGAACATATGCGCGCCCACCTGCCGCGCGCCGAGGCTGTCGGCGGCGAGGCCCCCCACGGGGCAGGGCACAGGGCGGCCTTCCCGCAGCGCGGTGTGCAGGGTCGGGCAGGATTCGGGCTCGACGCTAATGACCTGTACACCGCGCCCGGCATACCAGCCGGCAATGCCGCCGATCAGCCCGCCGCCGCCGGTCGCGACCAGCACATGCGTGGCCTCCGGCGCGTCTTCCTCCAGTTCCAGCGCGACGGTGCCCTGGCCGGCCAGGACCTCGGGTTGGTCGTAGGCATGCACGATCAGCGCGCCGGTTTCGGCCGCTCGCGCCTCGCTCGCGATCCGGGCCTCGTCATACATGGCGCCGGTCTTGTGCAGCACGGCGCCATAGGACTCGATCCGCGCGGTCTTGGCCGCCGGGGTCGCCACCGGGCAGAACACCTCTGCCCGCAGGCCGAGCGCGCGGGCCGCATAGGCCACCGCCGCGCCGTGGTTCCCGCCCGAGGCCGTGGCCACCCCCGCCGGCGGCAGACCGCCCGCGGCGGCGGCGGAGAGCATGGTGTTGAACGCCCCGCGCGGCTTGAAGCTGCCGCTCGCCTGCAGCAATTCCAGCTTCAGGATCAGTGGGAACGCCAGGCCGAGATCGGCGCCGTCCATCCGCAGCACCGGCGTGCGGCGGATATGGGGGGCGATCCGCCGGGCGGCGGTTTCGATCTCGGCGCGGGTCGGGCTGGTCATGCCCAAGGCTTGCAGGCGCCGCGCCGTGCCGCAAGCGGCGCCCCCGCCTCTCTCTCCGGCGGATGGGCAACACTTCACCCCCTGCCTCGTTTCTGCCATGGTCCCGCCGTTGCGGCTGCGGCATCGGGAGCCTGACAGGGCATGCCTCTCCACGGCTCCTGCGCCGCCCTGGGCGGTGACGCTGTGCTGTTCCTCGGGCCGCCGGGCGCGGGGAAATCGGACCTTGTGCTGCGGCTGATTGGCCGCGGCTGGATGCTGGTCGCCGACGACCAGGTGGAGCTCGAACCGGTGGAGCCGGATAGCCTGATCGCCACCCCGCCTGCCGCCTTGCGCGGCCTGCTGGAAGTGCGCGGCCTTGGCGTGGTGCGCGACCTGCCGGTCGCGGCGCCGGCGCGGCTGCGGCTGGTGGTGGACCTGCTGCCCCCGGGCGAATCGCCCCCCCGCCTGCCGGAGCCCGCTGGCTTCCAGGCCCATGGCAGGACCCTGCCGCGCCTGGCGGTGGCCGCGCGCGAAGCCGCCGCGCCCGACAAGGTGATCCTGGCGCTCGCCGCCGCCTGCGGCCGCGCCCGTCTGCTGGCCGGCGCCATCCCGGGCAGCGCCACATGAGCGATCCCGCCCATCTGGCGGCACGCCCCGTCGTGCTGGTCACGGGCCTGTCGGGGGCGGGCAAGGCCTCCATCCTGCGGACGCTGGAGGATCTCGGCTTCGAGACGGTGGACAACCCGCCGCTGCCGATCCTGGAGGAGCTGGTCGGCGACGGCACCGGGCCCATCGCCATCGGCGTCGATGCCAGGTCCCGCGGCTTCGACGCCGCCGCGGTGCGCCACGCGATCGACCGGCTCCGGCTGCGCGCGGATATCCAGGTGACGCTGGTCTTCGCCACCGCCGAGGACGCGGTGCTGCTGCGCCGATTCTCCGAGACGCGCCGGCGGCATCCGCTGGCGCCGGGCGGGCCGATGGGGTCGCGGGTGGCGGTCGGCATCGCGCAGGAAGCCGCGCTGCTGGCGCCGCTGCGGGACGCGGCGGATCTGGTGGTCGACACCTCGGACCTGCCGCTGCCCGACCTTCGCGGGCTGATCGAGCGCCGCTTCCGCCCGGCGGGGGCGGCCGGGCTCGACATCACCGTCATCTCCTTCGGCTACCCCAAGGGCCTGCCGAGGGAGGCGGAGCTGGTCTTCGACATGCGCTTCCTGCGCAACCCGCATTACGACCCGGCGCTGCGGCCGATGACGGGCAAGGACGCGCCGGTCGCCGCCTTTGTCGAGGCCGATCCCGATTTCGCGCCCTTCTGGGCACGCATGACTGGCCTGCTGGACCTGCTGTTGCCCCGCTATGTGGCGGAGGGGAAGAAGTACCTGACCGTCGCCATCGGCTGCACCGGCGGCAAGCACCGCTCGGTGCTTGTGGCGGAGCGGCTGGCCGCCCATCTGGTGGCGGACGGCTGGCGGTCCGACGTGATTCACCGCGATATCGTGTCAGCGCCGGCGCAGACCGCCGGCGCGGCCCATGCGGGGCGGGAGGCCCTGGCAGACCCACCATGACGACCCCTCGATGATCGGCCTCGTGCTCGTCACCCATGGACGGCTCGCGGAGGAACTGCGTTCCGCCATGGAGCATGTGGTCGGCCCGCAAGCCGCGGTCGCCACCGTCTGCATCTATCCGGAGGACCGGATGGAAGCGCGGCGGGAGGATATCCGCACCTCCATCACCGCCGTGGACCAGGGCGATGGCGTGGTTGTGCTGACCGATATCCTCGGCGGCACCCCTTCGAACCTCGCCTTCCAGCTGTGCGACCATCGGCGGGTCGAGGTGATCGCGGGCGTGAACCTGCCGCTGCTGGTCAAGCTGGCGAAGATCCGGGGGGCGGAACCGCTGGCCGAAGCCGTCGCCCACGCGACCGCGGCGGGCCGGAAATACATCGCCGCCGGGTCCGAGGTGCCGGACGGGCCGAGGGCCCAAGTCGCCCCCGTGGCGTTGCAGGCCGCGGCGAAGCCCAACGGGAGATCGTCATGAACGAATGGCCCGATGAAGGCGGAGAGGCCAAGGCCAGCGCCCCGGCCATGCCCGCCATCGGGCAGGGCCCGGCGCAGCCCGCCTCGGCCACCGAATCCGGCCCCTGCGGCTGCGATGCCTCGGGGGGGATGCTGATGAAGCGCACGCTCCGCATCGTGAACAGCCGCGGCCTGCATGCGCGGGCGGCCGCGAAGCTGGTCGCCGTTGCGGAACGTTTCTCCGCCTGTATCAATGTCTCGCGCCATGGCCAGACCGTGCCGGCCTGTTCGATCATGGGGCTGATGATGCTCGGCGCGGGCCAGGGCAGCGAAGTGGTGGTGGACGCCGAAGGCTGGGACGCTAAGGAAGCGCTCGAGGCGGTCTGCGGCCTGATCGAGGCCGGCTTCCATGAAGACTGAGAAGACCGACCGCGCCGAACGCCCCGACACGAAGCCGCCCGAGACCGGCGCGAAGCGCGCCGCGCGCCGCACGCGCGAGGTCCTGATCCGTGGCATCCCGGTTGCGCCCGGGGTTGCGATCGGCGCCGTCTTCGACACCACCGAACCACCCGCCGAGGCCCCCCGCCGCGCCATTTCCCCGGCCGCGGTGGAAGCCGAGAAGCAACGCTTGGCGACCGCCGTCGCCACATCTCGCAAGCAGGTCACGAAGCTCAAGACCCGGCTTTCGGTGCTGCCCGAGGAAGCGCAGGAAGAACTCGAACCCCTGCTCGATGCCTATGTGCTGATGCTGGGCGACAGCCGCCTGATCCGCGGCGCCCGCAAGCGCATCGAGCACGAGCTGCTCGCCGCCGAGACGGCGGTGGGCGACGAGGCGGAGGCGATCGCGGAGGTCATCCTCGCCGCCAAGGACGACGACAAGGCCGGGCTGAAGCGTCGTGCGGGGGAGGTGCGGGAGATCGCGCGCCGCCTGACGCGCAACCTGACCCATAATCCCTTTCGCAGCTTCAAGGACGTGCCGGAAGGCGCGATCCTGGTCGCGGATGAGCTGACGCCGGCCGACGCCGCGCTGCTCGACCCCGCGCGGATCGCGGCCGTCGCGACGGAGGAAGGCGGCGCGGACGGCCACACCGCCATCATGCTCCGCGCGCTCGGCATCCCCGCCGTGCTCGGCGCGCCGGGGCTGACGGAAGCCGCGCGCCGGGGCGACCAGGCGGTGCTGGATGGCGCCGCCGGCACCGTCGCGCTGCACCCGACGCCGACCACGCTCAGCCAGGCCAAGGTCGCGCTGGCGGCCCATGCGCGCGAACGTCAGCGCCTGGGCAAGCTGCGTCGCCTGCCCGCGGTGACCACCGATGGCGAGGCGGTGGAGCTGCTGGCGAATTTCGAGATCCCGGCAGAGCTGCCGCTGATCGCCCAGGCCGGCGCGCAGGGCATCGGCCTGCTGCGCTCTGAGTTCCTGTTCATGAACCGGGAAGACCTGCCCGACGAGGACGACCAGGTCGCCGCCTATCAGCCCATCGTCGATGCGATGGCGGGCGATCCGATCACCATCCGCGTGCTGGACTGGGGCGGCGAGAAGGACATGGAGGCGCTGGGGCAGGGCGTGGAGCCCAGCCACATCTCCTCCAACCCCGCGCTCGGCCTGCGCGGCATCCGGATGCTGCTGAAGCGGCCCGAACTGCTGGAGGCGCAATTCGCCGCCATCCTCCGCGTCGCGGCCCATGCGCCGGAGGGCGCGGTGCGCGTGATGCTGCCGATGGTCACCGTGCCGGAGGAGGTGAAGGCCGCGCGGGAGATCTACGAACGCGTGGCCAAGCGCGTGCGCCGCCGCGGCGAGAGGCTGCCCGACAAGCTGCCCGAGCTCGGCGCGATGATCGAGACGCCGGGCGCCGCGCTGGCCGCCGACGCCATCGCGCTGGAGGCCGATTTCTTCGCCATCGGGACCAATGACCTGGCGATGTACACCCTTGCCGTGGATCGCGGGGATGCGGAGGTCGCGTATCTCTACGACCCGCTGCATCCGGCGGTGCTGCGGTTGATGCAATTCGCGACCGAGGCGGCGCTGCGGCTCCGCATGCCGGTCTCCGTCTGCGGGGAGATGGCGGGGAATCCGCGGCTGGTGCCGCTGCTGCTCGGCTTGGGCATCCGCTGCCTGTCGATGAATGCCGGCTCCATCCCCCGCGTGAAGCAGGCGATCCGCGCGCTCGACATCGGCGATTGCGCGCGCTTCGCGCGCCGCGTGATGGAGCAATCCGACCCCGCGCGCATCCGCGAATTGGTGGACGGCTTCGCGAACGGAATGACCGAACGCGGCTGAGGGCAGGGCGGCGGCGGGCATCGTTTCGCCGCATCCGCCCCGATCTTGCCACGGGCGCGCCAATCCCACGCCAAGCGGGCGGGGCAGGATCGCCTTCGTCGCAGGCATCCTGGCCTGTGGCGCAGGAGGGCCTTCCGATGTCCGCCATCCGCCGTGCCGCCGTCACCGGCCTGCTCGCCGCCTGGCTCGCGCCGCTGCCGGCGCCCCCGCAAGGCTGCGACCATGATGGCCGCTGCACCGAGCCTTGCGTGACGGAAACGCAGGACCGCGTGACGCCCGAAGATCCTGCGAAGACCAGGGCGTAGGGGCTGATCGGTTTAGCCGCTAAGCTGCCTGTTCCAACGTCGGCGCGACATCGGCTACCGTGGTGCGGTGCAGATCGCGCTTCTGCTCCGTGGGATAGCGCCGCGCGCGGTGCATGGTCGCGCGGTTGTCCCACATCACCAGGTCATGCGGGCGCCAGACATGCGCATGCACGAAGTCCCGCTGCGTCGCATGCTCGGTCAGGTCGCGCAGCAGCATCCGCGCTTCCGGCACCGGCCAGCCCCGGATCGCGCCGGCATGCGCCGACAGGAACAGCGACAGCCGCCCCGTGCGCGGATGCCGCCGTACCAGCCGCTGCGGCACGGGCTGCCATTTCGCGCGCTCCTCATCCGTGAAGGCGTCGAAGCCAAGCGCGCCGCGGGAGAAAAGCTGGCTGTGCTCCACCACCAGGTCGCGCGCCAGCGCCTGCGTCTCGGCATCCAGCGCGTCCCAGGCAGCGCGCATATCGGCGAATTCGGTATTGCCGCCCGAGCCCGGGATGACGCGCGCCGACAGCAGCGAATACTTCGCCGGCGTCGGCTTGAAGCTGGAATCGCTGTGCCAGAGCATGTTGCCGAGCGAGAACAGCCGTCGCCGGTCGTCGCGCGCCAGCACGCCGCCATCGCGGTCGAGGTTGGAGATGTCGTTGACCTCCATCGAGAGCCGGCGCTGCCCGCCCTGCGCGATGTCGCCGGTCGCCATCTCCAGCGCGCCGAAATGCCGGGTGAAGGCGATCTGCTGCGCGTCATCCAGCTTCTGGTCACGGAAGACGAGCACGGCGTAGTGGTCCATGCCCTGCTCGATCGCCGCGGCCTCCGCGCCGGTGATGCCACGGGCGATATCGAGGCCCGTGACCTCGCCGACGAAACCGGGCCGCGCGGGGTCGGCGGGGCGGATGATGAGCGTCATCCCTTGGGTCCTCCTTCTCTTTCGGGGAAGGCTAGACCCATGGGCGCGGCGCGGTCCACCGCGCGCCGCGCGAGCCAATGTGAGGCGCCATCCGCGGGAACTCGCGAGCGGTTGAAGAAAGGCGAGTGAACGGCCACGCGGCGGGGGCGTCACATCGTCATGCAAAACGACAGTCCCGCCCTCCGGACCGCCAGCGCACCCGCTACCGCCGTGGTTGACGGCCCCGTGCTCGACCTCGGGCCGCTCCGCGCGGCGCCGCTGCGCACCGACCCCTATCCCCACCTCGTCGCGCAGCGCTGCCTCAACCCGGCGATGATGGTGGCGCTGCGGCACGACTTCCCGCGGCTGGAGCGGCCCGGCTACCATCCGGTCGGCACCTTCACCCCCCGCGGGGCCTTCGCGCGACTGCTCAGCGAGATCGACGACGGCGCGCTGGACCGGGCGATGAGCGAGACGTTCGGCCTGGATTTCACCGCGCTGCCGCGCATGGTGACGGTGCGCTACACCTCTGCCGCGCATGAGGGCCGGCCGCATACCGACGGGCCGCGCAAGGTGGCGACGCTCCTGCTCTACATGCATCCCGGCTGGGCCTCGCCCGAGGGGCGCATCCGCGTGCTGCGCGACAAGTCCTTCGACAGCACTGTGGCGGAGGTAGACCCGAGCGAGGGGAACGTCTTCGCCTTCCTCCGCTCCGACAACTCCTGGCACGGCCACACGCCCTATGTCGGCGAACGGCGCGTCGTGCAGGTGACCTGGCTCCGCGATGCGGAGGCGGCGGCGCGCAAGGAGAAGATGGGCCGGCTCGCCTGGTGGCTGAAGGGGCTGTTCCGGCGCTGACGGCGCTACAGCTGTTCCTCGACGGGCAGCACGCGCGCCAGCCACGCCACCACGATCCGACGCCATGAGGCGCCGGGCTCCCTGTGCAGCACGCCGCCGCCGCGATCCAGCCAGATCACCCGCCCGTCCCGCAGCGCCAGCTTCCAGCTGACAGCCGGATCGGTCAGCCGCGCCTGTTCGCGCGCTACCTCCCGCGCCACGGCCGGGTTGCGGACGAAGGCGCCCATCTCTGTGTTCAGCACGGCGGAGCGCGGGTCGAGGTTGAAGCTGCCCACGAAGGCCAGATGCCCGTCCACGACCAGCGCCTTGGTGTGCAGCGCCGCCCCCCCGCGTGAGCCGAGCAGGCTCGGCCGGTCGTCATCCGGTCCGGGCTTCAGCTCATGCAGCGCGATGCCGGCCCGCAGCAGCGGGCGGCGATATTTCATGTAGCCGCCATGCACCGCGACGACATCGGTCGCGGCCAGGCTGTTCGTCACGACGCTCACCGCCACGCCGCGCGCGACCAGCCCGCGCAACAGGTCCAGCCCCGCGCGGCCGGGCACGAAATAGGGGGAGATCAGCAGCGCCTCCCGCTTCGCCTCGCGCAGCGCATCGGCGATCTCGGCGGCGATACCGCCGGCCGCGCGCGCGCGCTTGCGCGCCCCCAATCCGCGCCTCGCCTTCTCCGGTGGGTCCGCCACGACCCGCACCGCATCCACCCCCACCGGCGTCAGCCCGCGCCGGATGCGGCGCGCGGGATGCTCGGCCAGCGCGACGAGCAGCCCCGCCGCCTCGGGCGCGGCGGCGGCGGCGGAAAAGGAGCGGCGCAGCGCGTCGAGCCCCCCGCGTTCCCCGGCGGCGGAGACCAGGGCGGCGGGCCGCGCGAGGGGGCTTGCCCAATAGCGTTCGAACACCGTCGAGGCGCCCCGCGCGGAGGGGCCGGCGAGCACGAGGTCGAGGTCGCGGAAGCTCACAGCCCCCTCCGCCCCCAGCCCGAAATACTCATTGCCGATGTTGCGCCCGCCGACCACGGCCAGCCGCCCATCGGCGATCCAGTTCTTGTTGTGCATCCGCCGCGTCAGGTGCCAGCCGCCGAAGGCGATCTCGAGCGCGTAGCCGAGCCGGCCGAAGCGCTGCCAACGCGTGCCGTTGAACAGCCGGATCTCGATGTTCGGATGCGTGTCGAGCGCGGCCAGCGTCCGTTCGTGCCCGATGGCGAAGACGTCATCCAGCAGCATCCGCACGACGACACCGCGATCGGCCGCGGCCAGCACCTCTGCCGCCAGCAGCATGCCGGTCAGGTCGCCGCGCCAAGTGTAGTATTGCAGGTCCAGCGTGCGGCCTGCCGCGCGGGCGGAAGCCGCGCGGATGGCGAAGGCGTCCTCGGCCAGGCACAGCACCGCGACACCGCCCTGGCGCCAGGCGCCCGGTCCGCGCAGGCCGAGATTGGCCAGCGCCGCGTCCACCGCGCGGTCCAACCTTGTCGGCACGGCCGGCGGCGGCGCGACATCGGCATCCGTCTGGGTAGCGGTACGGCCCTGCATCGGCGGCTTCATCGGCAGCCAACGGCCGGCCGGGGTGGCGGTTCAGGCGGCGGCGCGCGACCCGGCCAGGCCTGTCGCGACGGCGGCCAGGTGCAGGCAGGCGGTCAGCGGCAGGTGGTCGGAGGCGATGCGCGCCAGCGGGCTGTCATGCACCTCGACATCGGTCACGAGCGCTTGCGGCCAGGCCAGGATGCGGTCGAGCGGCAGCACCGGCATGCGGGTCGGGAAGCTCGCCGGCCCCCCATTCACGGCGCCGAACAGCGGCGCCAGCCCGCGCAGCGAGGACCGCTCGCCCGGATTCCATTCATTGAGGTCCCCGCAGAGCACGGTCGGCATCGGCGGGGCCTCGGCCAGGGCGGCCAGGATCGCGGCGGATTGGCGGCGGCGGCAGCGCGGCAGCAGGCCGAAATGCGCGGCCACGATCCTGAGCGGCCCGCCCGCCATGTCGAGATCCGCCACCACCGCCCCGCGCGGTTCGGCACCCGGCAGCGCGAGGCGGCGAAGCCGCGCGCGGGTGCCCGGGCGGGCGAGGATGGCGTTGCCGTGCCAGCCATGCCCGCCTGCGATGTCGGAGATCGGCAGCGGCACGAGCCCGGCCTTTTCCTCGAGCAGGCGGGTGTCCAGGAGCCCGATGCGGCGGCCGAAGCGACGATCGGCTTCCTGCAGCGCGATCAGGTCGGCATCGAGTTCCGCGATCACCGCGATGGAGCGGTGCGGGTCGAAGCGCCCGTCGGTGCCGACGCATTTGTGCAGGTTCCAGGACGCGATGCGGAGAGCGCCCTCGGCGCGCACCATGCGGGGCGGGGCGGGGCTGCGCCGGCGAGCGTCGCGGAACTCGGCCAGCAGCTGGCGCATGCCCGCGCCGGTGACGCGCAGCTGTTCGGCCATGCGGAGCCTGTCGGGCGCGCGGGGAAGGCGCCGGGGCGCGGCGGGGGAAGACGTCATCGGGGACGGGCGAGGGTCCGGGCGGGGCAGCGTTAGGTCTGGAGGATGGTGTCTGGTGCGCCTGATGCCAAGGAGAGCTTTGGGTGGCGCCCCTTAACGGACACATAAAGATATCATTATGCCTTGTCGTCCGCCCTTGGCCTGCGGCGGCCCGCGTGCTACGCGCCGCCACCTTTCCCAAAGCAGGATCGATCCGCATGGCCGCCGCCGACTACATCGTGAAGGACCTCTCCCTGGCCGATTGGGGCCGCAAGGAGATCTCGATGGCCGAGGACGAGATGCCCGGCCTGATGGCCGTGCGCGCCGAATACGGCAAGCAGCAGCCGCTGAAGGGCGCCCGCATCGCGGGGTGCCTGCACATGACCATCCAGACCGCCGTGCTGATCGAGACGCTGAAGGCGCTCGGCGCCGATGTGCGCTGGTCGTCCTGCAACATCTTCTCGACGCAGGACCACGCCGCCGCCGCGATCGCCGCCGCCGGCACGCCGGTGTTCGCCGTGAAGGGCGAGACGCTGCCGGAATACTGGGACTATGTGCAGAAGACGCTCGAATGGGCCGATGGGGGCACGCCGAACGTGCTGCTCGACGATGGCGGCGACATGACGCTGCTGGTCCATTACGGCCTGCGCGCCGAGCAGGGCGATGTCGCCTTCCTGGAGAAGCCGACCAATGAGGAAGAGGAAGTCTTCTTCGCCCTCATCAAGAAGTGCCTGAAGACCAAGCCGGGCTGGTTCGCGCAGCTGGCGAAGAGCATCGTCGGCGTGTCCGAGGAAACGACGACGGGCGTGCACCGCCTGTATGTCATGGCCAAGGAAGGCCGCCTGCTGTTCCCGGCGATCAACGTGAACGACAGCGTGACGAAGTCGAAGTTCGACAACCTCTATGGCTGCCGTGAATCGCTGGTGGACGCGATCCGCCGCGGCACCGACGTGATGATGGCCGGCAAGGTCGCGATGGTCTGCGGCTTCGGCGATGTCGGCAAGGGCTCCGCCGCCAGCCTTCGCAATGCGGGCTGCCGCGTGATGGTGTCTGAAGTCGACCCGATCTGCGCGCTGCAGGCGGCGATGGAAGGCTACCAGGTCGTGACGATGGAGGATGCCGCGCCGATGGCCGACATCTTCGTGACAGCGACGGGCAATGTGGACGTGATCACCGCCGACCACATGCGCGCGATGAAGCACCGCGCCATCGTCTGCAACATCGGCCACTTCGACAGCGAGGTTCAGGTCGCCGCGCTGCGGAACTACAAGTGGGACAACATCAAGCCGCAGGTCGACGAGATCGAGTTCCCCACCGGCAAGCGCATCATCCTGCTGTCCGAAGGCCGCCTGGTGAACCTCGGCAACGCCACGGGGCACCCGAGCTTCGTGATGTCCGCGTCCTTCACCAACCAGACGCTGGCGCAGATCGAGCTGTGGGCGAACCCCGGCAAGTACGAGAAGAAGGTCTACGTCCTGCCGAAGCACCTGGACGAGAAGGTCGCCGCCCTGCACCTGGAGAAGGTCGGCGCCAAGCTGACCAAGATCACCAAGCAGCAGGCCGACTACATCGGCGTGCCGGAACAGGGCCCCTTCAAGGCCGAGCAGTACCGTTACTGACCCTGGACGAGGGGGCGCGCGCGCCGCGCCCCCTTCGCGCCCCGGTCCTATGGCCAGGGGAGAAATCGACCTACAAAACGCTTCCAGATCGATGCATGATCGTTTCAGTGCGTCGGGGATGGACCGCATCCTGCCGCGCAACGATCGCCGCGGGAGCGTCCCACCATGTGTATCGCCTGCAGTCCCTTCGCCAGCGCCCTGAAGGCGGGACCCACCGCGTCGCGCCGCGGCGTGCTCGGCGGGATGGGGCGGCTTGCGCTCGGCGCCGGGGCGGCGGGCTTCGGCAGCCTGCTGCGCTGCGCGGAGGCGCAGACGCCGCCCGCCGCGTCTGGCGCGGCCGACCTGATCTACAGCGGCGGCCCCATCATCACCGTCCACGACGCGCAACCCACGGCCGAGGCGGTCGCCGTGCGCGGCGGGCGTATCCTTGCCGTCGGCACGCGCGACCAGGTGCAGGCGACGCGGGGGCCGGGGACGCGGATGGTGAACCTCGAAGGCCGCACCCTGCTGCCCGGCTTCGTGGACCCCCACGGCCATGTGGCCATGGTCGGCCTGCAGGCGGTCGGCGCCAACCTGCTGCCCGCGCCCGATGGCGAGGGCAACGACATCCCCGCCCTGATCCGCATCCTGCGCGAATGGGCGCAGCGCAACGCGGCCGCGGTCAGGCGCTACGGCCTGATCTTCGGCTTCGGCTACGACGACAGCCAGCTGCGCGAGCAACGCCATCCGACGCGCGACGACCTCGACCAGGTCTCGACCGAGGTGCCGGTGCTGATCATCCACACCTCCGCCCACCTCTGCGCGGTGAATTCGAAGGCGCTCGAACAGGCGGGCATCACCGCCGCGACGCCCGACCCGACGGGCGGCGTCTTCCGCCGCCGCGAAGGCTCCCGCGAGCCGAATGGCGTGATGGAGGAGAATGCGATGATCGCCGGGGCGGCCCCGCTGCTGGGCCGCCTCGACGAAGCGGCGTGGCTGTCCATGATCCGCGCGGGGTCGGAGTTCTACGCCTCCTTCGGCTACACTACCTGCCAGGAAGGCCGCGCCATGGGGCCGACGCTGGCGAACCTCGCCAAGGCGGCCGAGCGCGGCCTGCTGGCGGTGGATGTCGTCGTCTATCCCGACATCCTCGGCGCCGGCGACCAGTTGGGCGGGGCGCTGCACGGGCGGGACTACCGCAACCGGCTGCGCGTCGGCGGCGCGAAGATCTCCCTCGACGGCTCGCCGCAGGGGAAGACAGCCTGGCTGACACGACCCTACCACGTGATCCCGCCCGGCCTGCCGCCGGATTATCGCGGCCTGCAGACCGCCCCGACCGACGCGACCATCGAGGCCTTCTCGCGCTGCTATGAGCGCGGCTGGCAGATCCTGGCGCATGCCGGCGGCGACGCCGCCATCGATCTGATGATCGCCGCGACGCGGGAAGCGACGCGGCGGCATGGCCTCGGCGACCGCCGCCCCGTGCTGATCCACGGCCATACGCTGCGCGAGGACCAGCTGGATGCGCTGCGGGAGCTCGGCATCTTTCCGGCGTTGTTCCCGATGCACACCTTCTACTGGGGCGATTGGCACCGCGATTCGGTGCTGGGGCCGGAGCGGGCGGCGAACATCTCGCCGACCGGCTGGCTGATGAGCCGGGGGATGATGTTCACCTCGCATCACGACGCCCCGGTGGCCCGGCCGGATTCGATGCGCGTGCTGAGCGCCACGGTCACACGGCGGTCGCGGACGGGCGCCATCATCGGCCCGCAACATCGTGTGCCGGTCGGCACCGCGCTGAAGGCCATGACGATCTGGGCCGCGCACCAGCATTTCGAGGAAGCGACGAAGGGCTCGATCGAGATCGGCAAGCTCGCCGATTTCGTGATGCTGTCGGACAACCCGATGACCACGGACCCGGAGCGGCTGGCGGAGCTGAAGGTGGTCGAGACGATCAAGGAAGGCGTGAGCGTCTACCGCGCGTGACGCGGCCTGCGCCGCGCGCCGCGCGACACAGCAGTCAGCCTATGAAAGGGTCGAGCGCACGCCGCGCCAGAGGGCATTGGTGTCAGCCACGCCGGGGTCGCTGCGCTCGGCACGCACTGCGGTATGCACCATCACCAATCGGCTGGCCGGGTGCACAAAAAGCCGCTGGCCGCCATAGCCTTGAAAGGCAAAGCTCCCGTCATCCTCCCGGAAGATCCACGTCTGGTATCCGTAGCCGAAGGAGCCGCCCGTGATGCCAGGGCCGATATGCATCCGCGTCATCTCCGTAACCCATTCGGCCGGGATGAGTACGCGCTGGCCCGCGCGCCCATTGCGCGCCATCAGCAGCCCGAGCTTCGCATAGTCACGCAGCGTCGCCTGAAGGCCTGTGAATCCGACCTCGAGCCCGGAGCGGTCAATGAGCCAGCTTGCATCGGCTTCTGCGCCGATGGGGCCCCAGATGCGATCAGCGAAGTAGTCGGCGATCGAGATGCCCACCGCTGCGCGTAGCACCATCGCCAGCACATAGGTCTCCGACGAGGCGTAGTTCCAGCGCGCTCCGGGAACCGCGATGCGCATATTGAACGGCGCGAGCGCTGCGGGCCCACCTTCGCTTTGATGTCCAGTCGTCGCGCGCGTAAGGCCCGCACTGTCGGCACTGCCTTCATGGAATTGCACACCAGAAGACATGGTGAGCAAGTGACGGAGCGGCGTCGCGCCATATTCCAGGCCGCGCAGCGCCGGCACGTAGGCCTCCGCCGGCGTGTCGAGCGATCCGATCCGGCCTTCGGCTATCGCGATGCCGATCATCATGGCGATCACCGTCTTCGCCATGGAGAAGGACGTCATGCGCTGGGTGTCGCTGCGTCCATACTGGTAGCGCTCGATCTGGATGACATCATCCTGCGCCACCAGCAGCCCCGTGGCGGGGTTGCGGTCCATGTAGCCGGTCAGCCCGAACTGACCGGCGCCGAGCACCGGCGCCCCCATATAGGCGATGTCGGGCTCGCGCGTCGCGCGGCGCCAAGCGAGGGGCGTATCGCCGCGGCGGGAGAAGCGGGCGGGCAGGATCTCATCGAGGCGGGAGAAACTGTCCACGATGTGGCTCGGCCGCCACATGCTACGCTGGTCGGCGCGCGGAAAATTCCCGAGAGGATCGGCATAGGTCCACATCCGCGGTCCAGCCGCACGCCTGCCGATGCCGTCGCGAAAGGCGAAGGCCATGCCCGGCGCCTCGGCGCCGGTCGCGCAGGCGCCGACCAGCAGGGCAGGCAAGGCCAGAACTGTACGGCGGGACATGGAAGCCGTTGTCATGCGCAAAAAGAACACCGAGTGATCTAAAATGTCGAGTATTGTCGATTTATCCGGCCGCCCTGGCGGATGCCATCCACGAAGCCATGTCTTGGCAGCGGCCTCCGTCTTCTGCGGCGGGCGGCGCCCCCCTGACCGCATCTTGCCCCCGCCGGAGCCTCCCTTGACCGTCCTTGCCCTGATCGCCCTGTTCTCGGTCGCGCTGCTGCTCGGCGGCATGGTGTTCTTCGCCGCGCTGATTGCGCCGCTCGTCTTCCGCATCCTGCCAGCCGACCAGGGCGGGCGGTTCATCCGCACCCTGTTCCCGCGCTACTATGTCTGGGTGCTGGCCTGCTCCGCCGCCGCCGCCGTCGCGCTGTTCCCGCTGTCGAAACCCGATGCCGGGATCATGGTGGTGGTCGCGGGGCTGGCCTGGTGGCTGCGCCAGTCGCTGATGCCGCGCATCAACGCCCTGTCGGACCTTGCCAAGGCCGGCGACGCCCAGGCGCAAAAGGGCTTCGACCGTGCCCACAAGCTCTCCGTCGTCGCCAACCTGCTCCAGATGGTGGCCGCGGCCGCCGTCCTGGCCGGCTTCGTGGCCTGAGAGACCGGTTGAGACAGCCGGAATGACGGCCCTTTTTCGGCCCCAGGGAATGCATTAAGCCTTGGCCACGCGCGGGCATGGGCCCGCGTCAGTCCCGCGCGGGCATGGGCCCGCGACGCCTATTGCCCGGAGGAAACCAACCCATGAACCGCCGTGCCCTGATGGGCGCCGCCGCGACCGCCCCGGTCGTGCTTGCCACCCCCGCCCTCGCCCAGGCCATGCCGGAAGTGCGCTGGCGCGTCCAATCCTCCTTCCCGCGCGTCTTCGACGTGCTCTACGGCACGCTGGAGCGCATCTCGGCCCGCGTCGCGCAGCTCACCGACGGCAAGTTCCGCATCCAGGTCTTCCCGGCCGGTGAGATCGTCGGCGGCCTGCAGGTGCTGGATGCCGTCCAGGCCGGCACGATCGAAGGCGGCCATACCGCGTCCTATTACTACATCGGCAAGGACATCGCCTTCGCGCCCTTCACCGCGATGAGCTTCGGCCTGAACCAGCGCCAGATGACGTCCTGGTTCCGCCATGGCGGCGGCAACGAGCTGGCGAACGAGTTCTTCCGCGAATACAACATCGTCGCCCACACCGCCGGCGACACCGGCGCCCAGATGGGCGGCTGGTTCCGCAACGAGATCAACACGGTGGAGCAGCTGCGGGGCCTGAAGTTCCGCATCACGGGCCTCGCTGGCCAGCTGTTCCGCCGGCTCGGCGCCGAGCCCACGCTGATCGCGCCGGCCGACATCTACCCCTCGCTCGAGCGCGGCGTGATCGACGCGGCCGAATTCGTCGGCCCGCATGACGATGAGCGCGCCAACTACGTGCGCGTCGCCCGCTTCTACTACGCCCCGGGCTTCTGGGAGCCGGGTGCGCGGCTGCACTTCATGATGAACCAGCGCGCCCATGCGGCCCTGCCGGACCTGTACAAGCACGCCATCGACGTCGCCTGCGCGGAAGCCGACAGCGACATGACCGCGCGCTACGACCACCTGAACCCGCAGGCGCTGCGCCGCCTGGTCGCGGCCGGAGCCCAACTGCGCTTCTGGTCGCGCCCGATCCTGGAAGCGGCCTGGCGCGCGAATGAGGAACTGAACGCCGATCTCGGCCGCCAGAACCCCCGCTTCGCGCGCATCATGGAAAGCTACAACCGTTTCCGGACCGAGCAGTTCCAGTGGTTCCGGATCGCGGAGAACAGCTACGACAACTTCGCCTTCACGGCGGCCCAGACGGTGCGCTGACCCGCCCCGTCGCCCTACCGGCCCCGCCGCCCCACCCGGGCGGCGGGGCTTTTCATTTGTTCATCCCCCGCACCCTTGGCCGACCGCCGCCCGCACGGCTATCTGGCGACGATTCCGGAGCGACCTGCCACGATGGATGCCGAAGCGCTGTTCTCCGCCCTGCTGATGGGCATCGTGGAGGGCATCACCGAATTCCTCCCGATCTCCTCCACCGGCCACCTGATCCTGCTGGGCGAGCTGATCGGCTTCACCGGTCCCGGCAGCGCCACCTTCAAGATCGCGATCCAGCTGGGCGCCATACTTGCCGTCGTCGTGGTGTTCTGGCGCACGCTGATGGACCTCGCGCTCAAGGCCTGGCGGCCGGGGCCGGAGCGCTTCTACGCGGTGAACATCATCCTCGCCTTCATCCCGGCGATGATCATCGGCGCGACCTTCTACTCCACGATCCATGCGATGCTGTTCAACCCCTGGATCGTCTGCGTCGCGCTGATCGTGGGTGGCGTTGCCATCATCGCGATCGAACGTTGGCGGCCGCACGCCACCATCCGATCGGTGCCGGAGATCGGGCCGCTTGGCGCGCTGCTGATCGGGTTCGGCCAGGTGCTGGCGATGATCCCCGGCACCTCGCGTTCGGGGGCGACGATCATCACCGCGCTGCTGCTGGGCGTGGAGCGGCGGGCGGCGGCGGAGTTCTCCTTCCTGCTGGCGATCCCGACGATGTTCGCGGCCACCGTCTATGCCCTCTACAAGGGTCGCAACGAGCTGGACCTGACGGGGCTGGCGCAGATCGGCGTCGGCTTCGTGACGGCCTTCGTGGTGGCGCTGGTGGTGGTGCGCTGGCTGATGGCGGTGATCGCGCGCATCGGCTTCACGCCCTTCGGCTGGTACCGCATCGCGCTGGGCGGCGTGATGCTGGTGGTGCTCGCGCTCGGCTGAGCCGGCTATTTCCCTCTCCCCCTTCAGGGGGAGAGGGTCGGGGTGAGGGGGTCTCACCCCATCCCGCTCAGGCGGGCACGGCCACCCTGTAATCGGCTTCGGTCTTCGCGCGGATCTCGGCCTCCGTCACGCCGTTGGCGACCTCCACCAGCCGCATCGGCGCATCGCCCTTTTTGTCGATGGCGAAGACGCCGAGGTCGGTGATCACCATGTCCACCACCCGCCGGCCGGTCAGGGGCAGGTTGCAGGCCGTGAGCAGCTTCGCGCTGCTGCCGGCCGTGTGCTCCATCAGCACGATCACCTTCTTCACCCCGGCGACGAGGTCCATCGCCCCGCCCATCCCCTTCACCATCTTGCCGGGGATCATCCAGTTCGCGAGGTCCCCGTTCTGCGCCACCTGCAGCGCGCCGAGGATCGACAGGTCGATATGGCCGCCGCGGATCATCCCGAAGGATTGGGCGCTGTCGAAGAAGCTGCTGGTCGGCAGCTGGGTGATGGTCTGCTTGCCGGCGTTGATGAGGTCCGGATCCTCCTCTCCCTCATAGGGGAAGGGGCCGAGGCCGAGCATGCCGTTCTCGGATTGCAGCTGCACGGTCATGCCGGCGGGGACGTGGTTGGCCACCAGCGTCGGGATGCCGATCCCGAGGTTCACATAGAAGCCGTCCTGCAATTCGCGGGCGGCGCGGGCCGCCATTTCGTCGCGGGTCCAGGGCATGGAGCTACCTCCGGGAAAAGGGGATGGCGGCGTGCGCAAGCGCGCCGAGCGCGCGAATGCGCGCCGCGCACAAACAGTCCGCAGGCGCCGATGCAACAGTCGCCTGCGCGAAGCCAAGCCGGCGGAGCCGGCGCCCGGCGTCTGAGGGCATCACGAAGTCCTATCGGGGCCGGCGGCGGCCGCGGGGTGCTTGGTGACGGTGCGGTTCTCGATCTGCTTCTCGAAGCCCGGCGGGCAGGCGATGAGGCGCTTCACGAAAATGCCCGGCGTGTGGATGTGGTCCGCGTCGATCTCACCCGGGCGCACCAGGTGCTCCACCTGCGCGACGGTGACCTTCGCGGCGGTCGCCATGATCGGGTTGAAGTTTCGCGCCGTCTTCCGGTAGGCGAGGTTGCCTTCGTGGTCGCCCATATAGGCATGGATGATGGCGAGGTCCGCGAACAGCGTGCGTTCCATCACATAGGTCTCGCCGTCGAACTCGGCGGTGGGCTTGCCATCGGCGATCTGCGTGCCGACGCCGGTCTTGGTGTAGAAGGCCGGGATACCCGCCCCGCCCGATCGGATGCGCTCCGCCAGCGTGCCCTGCGGGTTGAACTCGATCTCCAACTCACCGGCCAGGTACTGCTTCGCGAAGGTCGCGTTCTCCCCGACATAGGAGCTGATCATCTTCCGGATCTGGCGCGTCTGCAGCAGCACGCCGAGTCCGACCCCGTCGATGCCGGCATTGTTCGAGATGATGGTGAGATCCTTCACGCCACTTTCCCGAATCGCCTCGATCAGCAGGGACGGGATGCCGGAGATGCCGAAGCCGCCGGACATGATGGTCATGCCGTCCTTCAGCAGCCCGGCGAGGGCGGTCCTCGCATCCGGATGGACTTTGCGCATGGCGGGTGGGGTTCCCTTGGTCTGGTGCCGCGCACCCTATTGGGGGGCGTCGCGACAGGGAAGGGGGCGGTTGCACGAAGAGGCGGGCGGGAGGCTTGCGCCCCCCGAACACGGAAGCTATAGGGCGCCTCCCGCGACTACGGGGCCATAGCTCAGTTGGTAGAGCGCTTGAATGGCATTCAAGAGGTCAGGGGTTCGACTCCCCTTGGCTCCACCAGTTTCGGCGCGCGGCTTGCCCGGCGCGCCAGGATCAGGGCCACCGCGCAAGCGGTGGCCCTTTTTCTTTGCCGGCCGCGCCCCCCCTCGTTCGCCGCGTGCGCTGGCGCTTGTCAGGCTTGGCGCGGAATGACCCAGCGGCCGATGGCGAATGCGAGCGCCAGGATGCCGACCGCCGCCACCAGGAAGGACAGGGCGAAGCCGGCGGTCGCGATCAGCGTGCCGAAGATCACCGCGCCCAGGCTCTGGCCGAGGAACAGCGACATGGCGAAGCTCGCCACCGCCGTGCCGCGCGCCTCCGGCAGCGCTTCCGTCGCGCGGGCCTGCAGGACGCCATGCAGCATGAAGAACAGCAGCCCCATCGCAACCTGCGCCAGGGCCACCACCCACCAGGACGGCGCGAGCGCGATCCCGGTCAGCCCCGCCGCCAGCCCGATGCCGCCCCACAGCACCATCCCCCGCTCGCCGAAGCGCCGCACCAGCCACGGCGCGCAGCGCGTATAGGCGAGCGACCCGAGCCCGAAGCCCGCCGCGATCAGCCCCGCCTCGGCCGCCGACAGCGCGAAGCCCTCGATGAGGTAGGAGGCGACGAAGGGAAAGGCGCCGCCGAACAGCAGCGCCCCGTCGCCCGCCGCGGCCAGCATCAGCCGCCGCCCGGCTGGCCGGCCGAACACGCGGAGGAACCCGCCAAGCCCCATCGCCTGCCGCCCACGGCCGCCGACGCGCCAGGCCGGGCCGATCAGCACCGCGAAGACGACCGCGATCGCCGCCGCCAGCAGCCCGAGCACAAGGAATGACGCCCGCCAGCCTGCCCATTCCCCGACCACGCCGGAAATCGGCCCGGCCAGGAGCTGCGCCATCACCATGCCGGTCATGAATTGCCCGAGCACCGCTTGGCGCCGGTCATAGGGCACGGCATCGCCGATATGCGCCATCATCAGCGGGATCGTCGCCGCCGCGACCAGCCCCGAGACCACGCGCATCGCCAGCAGCCCGCCAAGGTCAGGCACTAGCGCCGCGCCGACCAGGGTGCCCGCATACAGCCCGATCGCCACCGCCGTGACGCGCAGCTTGCCCAGCGCATCCCCGACCGGCCCGGCGCCGAGCTGGCCCAGCCCATACGCCAGCGCGAAGCCGCCGATCAGCGGCGCCACGGCGGCCAGGCTGACCCCGAAATCGCGCGCCATCATCGGCATCAGCGGATCCAGCACCCGCATCCCGCAGCCGACGGTGAAGGCGGCCAGCGCCATCAGCCAGATCGGCGGCGAGACCCGGCTGGCGTCAGACAACGCCGAGCGGCTCGTGCGGCCGGGGTGGCAGCACCACGCGGATCGCATCGCCGGGCGCGACATCGCCGCCGGCCAGCACCACCGCCATCACCCCGGTCTTGCGAACCAAGCCCCCCGCCGCGTCGCGGCCGAGGCAGGCCTGCATCAGCCCGGCCTGGATTGTGTCGATCTGCCAGCACGGGTTCCGCAGCCCGGTGACCTCCGCGACAGCGCTCTCGCCCAGATGCAGCCTTGTGCCGCGCGGCAGGGCGAGCAGGTCGAGGCCCTCTGTCGTCACATTCTCCCCCAGCACGCCGGGCGCGAGGGTAAAGCCGGCGGCCGCGAGTTCCGCGAACAATTCGGCATGGATCAGGTGCAGCTGGCGCAGATTGGGTTGGGTGGGGTCCTTCGCGACGCGGGAACGGTGCTTCACCGTCACGCCGCAATGGGCATCGCCCTCAACCCCGAGCCCCGCCAACAGGCGGATGGCGGGCAGAGCAGGCTTGGAGAATCCATGCGCCGGGCTTGCCGCGACGGCCCGCACCAGGCCCCTCACGCTGGGCCCGCCTTCTTCCGCGCGCGCTCGCTCTCGGTCTTCAGCTGGCCGCAGGCCGCGAGGATGTCGCGCCCGCGCGGGCGGCGGATCGGGCTGGAATAGCCGGCATCCATCACGATGTCGGCGAAGCGCTGCACCTGCTCCGTCCGGCTGGTGAGATAGGGGCTGCCCGGCCAGGGGTTGAAGGGGATCAGGTTCACCTTCGCGGGGATGCCCTTGAGCAACCGCACGAGCTCGCGCGCCTCGGCCTCGCTGTCGTTCACGCCGCGCAGCATGACGTATTCGAAGGTGATGCGCCGCGCATTGGACGCGCCGGGATAGCGGCGGCAGGCGGCCAGCAGCTCCTCGATCGGGTATTTGCGGTTCAGCGGCACGATCTCGTTGCGCAGCTCGTTCGTCACCGCATGCAGCGACACCGCGAGGCCGACGCCCAGTTCCTGCCCGCAGCGATCCATCATCGGCACGACGCCGGAGGTGGACAGCGTGATGCGCCGGCGGGACAGGCCGATGCCCTCATGGTCCATGACGATCTTCAGGGCCTTGGCGGTGGCCTCGTAGTTATAGAGTGGCTCGCCCATGCCCATGACGACGATGTTGGACAGCAGGCGCGGCGTGCCGTCCTTCGGGCTGGGCCATTCGCCATAGCTGTCGCGCGCGGCCATGAACTGGCCGACGATCTCCGCCGCGCCCAGGTTCCGCACCAGCTTCTGCGTGCCGGTGTGGCAGAAGGTGCAGGACAGGGTGCAGCCCACCTGGGTGCTGATGCAGACGGCGCCGCGATCCTCGTGCCGGTCGGGGATGTAGACGGTCTCGACCTGCTGGCCATCACGCCAGCGGAACAGGAATTTCCGCGTCGTGTCCTCGCTGGTCTGGACGGCCGTGACCTCTGGCCGGCCGACGACGAAGCGTTCCGCCAGCTTTGCCTGCATCGGCTTGGCGATGGTCGGCATGCGGGAAAAGTCGGTCTCGCCCTGGTGGTAGATCCAGTGCCAGATCTGCCGGGCGCGGAAGGGCTTCTCCCCGATCGCGACCATCTCCGCCTCCAGCTCCGCCCGCGACAGGCCGACCAGGTCGCGGCGGCCATCGGGCAGGGTCGCGGGGGGCGGCGCGAACAACGCGGCCTTGGCCAGGATGCGGTCGCGTTCCTGCGCCGTGAGGTCCTGCGTGGGCAGCGCCGCCGCGTCGCTCATCGCGCGGGCCTCGGCGCCGGGCATTCGCGGGAGATCGCCTCATAGGCCGCCGAGAAGCCGGCCAGCGGGAAGGTGTCCGTCACCGCGCCGCGCCCGGGCGGGCCGGGGCTGCGAACCACCGCATCGCGCCCGTTGCGGAAGGCGCCGATCAGCTGCGCGCCGTTCTGGAAGAAGGCGCTGGATTGCACCGTTGCGTAGGATCGGAACTCGGTCGTGCCGACCGTCAACACCGCCTCCGCCTGGCGCGCATAGGGGTAGCCGACCGAGACCGCGACCTGATCGCGCCCCGTTTGGCGATGGGTGACGGTGAGGGTGACGGTGCTGCGGTTCTGCGGCCCGCCTTCGCTGCGGGTGGGGTTGGTGAAGGCGTAACAGACCTTCTGCCCCTGTTCCTGGGTGTGCGCGGCGATCCAGTTCTGGAACGTGCCGATCCGGGTCGGCTGCGCGCGCGCCGCCTGGCCCTGGGACTGGGTTTGGGCCTGGGCGGCTGCCGGCGCCACGGCCAAGGAAGCCGCCAGCAGCGACGCTGCGGCAAGGATAAGGTTGCGGGGCATCCGCGCTAGATACGGCGCGGCCGGGGGCCGGACAACCGCCCGCCTTCCGCCCGGCGCGCCATACGCCTATGCACGCAGGCCATGAGCGACCTCACCGACCGCCAGCTTGCCGCCCAATACGAGGCCTATCCCTACCCCGCCCGCGACCCGCGGGAGGAAGCGCGGCGCCTTGTCGTCGGCAGCCCCTCCCACCTCCGGGAGGTCGATCATTGGGTCTTCGGCGCCCGGCGCCCGGCCTCGCGGCCGCTGAAGGCGCTGATGGCGGGCGGCGGGTCGGGGGATGGCACCCTCATGCTGGCCCAGCAGATGGCCTGGGCGGGGCGGTCGGGCTCCGTCACCTGGCTCGACCGCTCGGGGCATGCGCGGAAGGTCGCGACCGCGCGCGCCCAAGCGCGGAAGCTGGAGAACATCGCCTTCGAGGAAGGCTCGATCCTGGACCTGCCGCGCTCGGGGCTCGGCCCCTTCGACTACATCGATTGCTGCGGCGTGCTGCACCACCTGCCCGACCCGGCGGAAGGGCTGGCGGCGCTGGCCTCGGTGCTGGCGCCGGGGGGTGGGATCGGGCTGATGGTCTATGCGCCGCATGGGCGCACCGGCGTCTACATGCTGCAGGACGCGCTGCGGCTGCTCGCCCCGGCCGAGAACCCGCCGCCCGCCCGCGTCGATGTGGCGAAGCGGCTGTGGAAGGCGCTGCCGGAGACCGCATGGCTCAAGAAGAACCCCTGGATCGACGACCACATCCGGGGCGGCGATGCGGGGCTCTATGACCTGCTGCTGAACCCGCGCGATGTCGCCTTCACCGTGCCGCAGCTGGCCGCCCTGGTCGCCGGGGCGGGCCTGCGCATCGCGACGTTGGTGGAGCCGCTGCGCTACGATCCCGATACCTGGCTGGCGGACCCCAGGTTGCGCGGGCTGGGCGCGGAGCTCGACCCGATCGGGCGGGCGGCGCTGGCGGAGGCGATCTGCGGCAATATGGGCATCCACATTGCCTATTGCGTCCGCGCCGAGGATCCGGTCGCGGCCCCGCCCTGGGAGGATGACGCCGCCGTGCCGGTGCTGCGCGAACTGGACGGACCGGCGCTGGCCAAGGGCTTGCGGGCGGATGGCGTGTTGCCGGTGACCTGGGACGGGCTGCGCGCCCAGGTCCCGCTGCCCCGGCTGGCCGGCGCGCTGCTGGCGCGGGTGGATGGCAAGCGAAGCTGGGGCGAGATCGTGGCCGAGGTCGTCGCGGCCGGCGCGGCGCCCGAGCAGGTCGCGCGCGACCGCGCGGAGCTGTCGCGTGCCATGGAACGCCTGAACCGGATGCTGCTGGCCGCCCCAGCCGGCTAGCCTTGGTGCCGGCGCGGTTCCAACCGGGCCGGCCCTGATCTAGATTGCGGCCATATTCCAAGGGGGTCCCCACGATGTTCACGCGCCGGACGATGCTGCTCGCCCTGCCCTTGGCCGCCACCGCCTGCGCCAGCGGAACGCCGGAGACGTTGCAGCCGCTGGTCAGCGGCTATCGCCACCTGACGCCGATCCGCCTGAACGTAGCCGAGGTGGAGGTGGTGCCCCCCGCCGCGACCGCCGTCCGCATCGACCTGCCCGTGCCCCTCCGGCCGGATGCCGAGATGGTCCGCATGGCGGAAGACCGGCTGGTCGCGATGGGCACCAGGGCCAAGGCCCGCTTCCTGGTCCAGGCGGCCGAGTTCCGCCGGGAACAGCTGGCGGGCCCGGGCGGGCTTGTCGGCATGTTCAGCGGCGACCCGGGTGAGAGGCTGGCGGTCCGGCTGGAAGGGCGGCTCGAGATCCTCGGGGCGGATGGACGGCGCGCTGCCTTCGTCGAATCCCAGGCGCGCCGCCAGCGCACGCTGCCGGACGGCACCTCTGCCGCCGATCGCCGCCGCGCGGCGGAGGAGATCGTCCGCCAGGCTATGGACGACCTGAATGTCGAGCTGGAGTTTCAGGTGCGCCGCAATCTGCGGGAATGGGTGGAGCCGGCCGGCTCGGCCGCCGCCCCGGCCGGCGCCGGCGGCATCGAGCGTGAGGATTTGCCGCGGCGCTGAGAACCGCCGGCAAAACCGCTTCGCGCCGAAGGCCTGACGCGGCTTTGCGGGGGGCGGATCATGCGCCGTGCCGGCGCGGTGGCGCTGCGTTGCCGCGGCGCCGCCCGCCTGCGCGGATCAGCCTTCCGCGGTGCCGCGCGGCGCGGCGATCATCGCGAGCACTTCCCGCCGGGTGGACGGGTCGTCGCGGAAGGCACCCAGCATCCGGCTGGTCACCATGGTGACGCCCGGCTTGTGCACGCCACGCGTGGTCATGCACTGGTGCGCCGCTTCCACCACCACGGCCACGCCCTTGGGCTTCAGCACGTCGTTGATGGTGTTGGCGATCTGCGCCGTCATCTTTTCCTGGATCTGCAGGCGCTTGGAATAGGCCTCGACCACGCGTGCCAGCTTGCTGATGCCGACCACCCGGCCGGACGGCAGGTAGGCGACATGCACCCGGCCCAGGATCGGCGCCATGTGGTGCTCGCAGGTGCTCTCGAGGCGGATGTCGCGCAGCAGCACCATCTCGTCATAGCCATCCGTCTCCTCGAAGGAGCGGGCGAGCAGCTCGACGGGATCTTCCTCATAGCCGCAGAACCATTCGCGATAGGCCTTGGCCACGCGCTTCGGCGTGTCGAGAAGGCCTTCCCGGGTCGGGTTGTCGCCGGCCCAGCGCAGCAGGGTGCGGATGGCCTGCTCGGCCTGCTCCTGCGTCGGGCGTTCCTCGGTACTGGCCTGGGGTTCACCGAGCTGGCCGGCGGGGGTCTGGATATTCAAGGTCTCGATCCTCGGGCTTCAGCCCATCAAGATGCGGCGTGTGCGATACCGCGCCGCCGCGCCACGGCGCCTTCCTTCCCCGTCACGCACATGGGGACGATCCGCGATCCCGCAACTGCCGGAATGGTGGGGGGGCGATAACGCGTCCGCGTGATGTCAGAGCCTGCCGGCCGGCGTGGCCCTCCCAGGGGCGGCCTTCCCAGGCGTGGCCTTCAATGCACCCGGCTGGTCGGCTGGTGCGGGCTGTCCAGGCTGAAGGCGGGGATCCGCACGTCGAAGGCTTCCCCGGTGCCGCGGACCACCATGTGATAGGCCCCGCGCATGAAGCCCGATGCGGTCGGCAGCGGGGTGCCAGAGGTGTATTCGAAGCTCTGGCCCGGTTCGAGCACCGGCGTCTCGCCCACCACGCCGTCCCCCTGCACGGCCTGGGTGCGGCCCAGCCCGTCGGTGATCTGCCAGCTGCGCTTCAGCAGCTGCACCGTGTCCTGGCCCTCATTGGTGATGGCGACCCGATAGGCCCAGACGAAATGGCCGCGCTCCGGCTCCGACTGGTCGGCCAGGTAGAAGGCGCGGACCGCGACGCGGATCGAGCGTGTGGTCTCGCTGTAGTCGTCGCGCATGCTGGACACCCTCGGGCGACCGGGATCCCCTCCGCCGGCCGCAGGGCTGCAATCTCGGCCTGGGCGGCGGCGGACTCAAGACCTTCTGAACACGACCAGCAGCCCGGCCCCCACCAGCATCGCCCCGCCGGCCCGGTTCAGCGCCCGCCTGAGCCCCGGGCGGCGCACCGCGCCCGACAGGCGCGCGGCCAGCAGCGCATAGGCGGCCGCATTCGCGGCGGCGAGGGTGACGAAGGTCGCGACCAGGATCGCCGCCTGCCCCAGGAAGGGCCGCGCGGGGTCCAGGAACTGCGGCACGAAGGCCACGAAAAAGACGATCCCCTTCGGATTGAGCGCGGTGACCACATAGGCCTGCCGCATGGCCTGGCCCGCGGGCAGCGGCGGGACGGCTTGCGGCGTGACGGGCGCGCGCCACAGCTTCACGCCCAGATAGAGCAGGAAGGCCGCCCCCGCCCATTTCAGGGCCGTGAAGGCCGTTGCCGAGGCCGCCAGCAGCGCCCCCAGTCCGGCCAGCGACAGCGTCATCGCCGTCAGGTCGCCCAGCGCCACCCCGGCGGCCAGCGGCAGCGCGTTGCGCGCCCCGCCGCCGAGCGACTGGCCGATCACCAGCATGATCGTCGGGCCGGGAATGACCAGCATCGTGATCGCCGCGGCGACGAAGGCGAGCCAGATCGCGGGGTCCATCGGGGTGCGCTCCTGTCCCGCCGAGTAGAGCATTGGCCTTGCCCCGGCGCGAGGCCGCCGGTCCGTCGCCGCGATGTGACGCACCGCGCGGCGCCTGGCACGGCCGGGACGGGCGGCGCGCGGGAACGCGATGCCGGTCTCGTGCATTGATGCCGCGGGCACCCTCGTCGGAGGTTGGTGGGTAGCGGGGGCGTCGCCGCTGATCCAGCCGCATCCGCCGCGGCTGCATGGAGGATGGTCCGCATGCACCTCGATCTCCGGCTCGAGCGGGCGCTCGAGCGCGTCGAACTGGTTACCGGCGTCGGCACACGCGATGCCGGGCGCATGTGCGTGATGTCGCTGGTCGCCTGCCTGGCGGGGGAGGAACACACCGACAGCCCCGCCTGCGCGTCGCCGCTGATCCGCGCCTTTGCGATCCCGCTGAACGACAACATGCCGCATACGGTGCGCCAGCGCCTGAAGCCCTTCGCGCCGCGCATCCTCGGCACGCAGGACGGGCAGGATACGGTGCGCGCCGAATTGCTCCGCCAGGCCCTGTCGCAGGAAATCCTGCCGAAGCTGGGCGGGGGCAGGCCGGCGGCGCAGACGCGGCGCTTTTCGGGCGCGCTGTGGCGGGTGTGGTCCCTGCTCGGCATGCGCCGGCTGGAACGCGAGGCGGAATGGATGATGGACCGCGCGGTCGCGCTGGCCGACGGCACCGACATGGCCCGCGCCATCGCCGCCGCGGGCTCCGTCGGGCGCCTGCTGGCCCGCGCGGCGCGGGAGACGACCGACCCCCGTGAGGCGGACCGGCTGTGGGACCTCGCGGTCGGGCTGCTGGATCGGATGTGCGATGTGGGCGGCGTGCGCCCCAGCGCTTCCCAGGCCTGGGCGCTGCGGCTGGAACAGGTGTTCGAGTCCCGAACTGCACGCGGGATGCCGACGGCGACCGTCAGGCCGTAGCGGCCGGGCGCCGCGAGGCGCGGTGCTGTCGTCTCTGCCGCAGGTTCCGGCTATTCTGCGGGTCCCTCCTCACCCTGCCAGCCTGCGTATGCGGCGATACATCGCCGCGACTTCGGCGTTCGACGCTATGCGTCGAACCTCGCCCCCGTCGGGGGGAGAGGGTTCAAGCGGCGTGGGTCCGAAGCTTGCGGGCGTGATCCCGCCCGCGAGGATCAGGCGCGGGCCAGCACCCGCAGCGCGGCGCGCTGGACCGGCACATCCACCATCTTGCCATCCACCACACAGACCCCACCGGCGGCGGCCTCGAAGGCCGCGATCACCCGGCGCGCCCAGGCGACCTGCTCGGGGCTGGGCGTCAGCACGGATTGAATGGTCGCGACCTGGCGCGGATGGATCGCAAGCTTCCCGGTGAAGCCCAGCGCCTGCACGCGCCGCGTCTCCTCCGCCAGCCCCGCCTCGTCATCCAGCGCCAGGAAGGGCACATCCACCAGCCCGCGCCCGGCACGCGCGGCGGCGGCAACGAGCGTCGCGCGCGCCATCAGCAGCGGTTCCCACGCCACCTGGCAGCCGAGATCGGCGGCGAGATCGACACCGCCGAAGCCGAGTGAGGCGCAGCCATCCTCGGCGGCGATGGCGCCGGCGCGCGAGAGGCCTTCGGCGCTCTCGATCAGCGCGACCAGCTGCGGGGCGCGGGAATGGCGGGCGAAGGCGCGGTGGACGATCCGCAGTTCCTCCGCCGCCTCGGTCTTCGGCAGCATCAGGAAATCGGGCGCCGCGGCGCCGAGCAGCGCGGCGAGGTCCGCGATACCTTCCGGCGTCGGCAGGGGATTCATCCGGATGCCGAGTGCGACGCCGGCCGGCGCGGCCGGGCGGGCGAGCACGGCGGCACGGGCCGCCGCCTTTTCGGCCGGGGGCACGGCGTCCTCCAGGTCGATCACCACGGCATCGGCGCCGGTGGCCAGCGCCTTCTCGAAGCGGTCGGGCCGGTGGCCGGGCACGAAAAGGATGCTGCGGGCAAGCGCGATATCGGGCTGGGTCATGGCGTGGTGCGGTGTCCTGGGCGTCGTGCCGATCATGCGTCCGCCCGTCGCGCCGGGCCAGATGGGGGTCAGGCAACATTCCCGACTTGATCAGGCGGGCGGAGCGCGCTACCTGTTATTTCAGAAATTTCTGAAATTACGGCACAGCAGGATCCCAGGCCGCCCGCCATGAATCTTCCCCCCCTCATCCAGGCCTTCGTGCTGCATTTCGGGGAAATGGGCAGCCGATGGGGCATCAACCGCACCGTCGGGCAGATCTATGCGCTGCTCTACGTCTCCCCTACGCCGCTGAACGCCGACCACATCGTGGATGCGCTGGGCGTGTCGCGGTCCAACGTCTCGATGGGCCTCCGCGAATTGCAGGCCTGGAACCTGGTGCGCGCGAAGCATGTGCCGGATGACCGGCGCGACCATTTCACCACGCCCGGCGACGTGTGGGAGATCCTCCGCGTGCTGGCGGAGGAACGGAAGAAGCGAGAGGTGGACCCGACGCTGTCCGTGCTGCGCGAATTGCTGATGCAGGCCCCGGCGAGCGAGGCGGAGCGCCACGCCCAGGCCCGCATGAGCGAGATGCACGGCCTGATCGAGCAACTCACCACCTGGTACGACGAGGTCAAGCGGCTGGAGACGGAGCGACTTGCGCAGCTTCTCGCGCTCGGCTCCCGCGTCGCGCGGCTGGTGGAGGTGACGGACAAGGTCGTCTCGCTCGGTCGCCGGAAGAAGAAGGACTGATCATCCGATGGAAGCGCTGCTCCTTGCCCGCATCCAATTCGCGGCGAACATCTCCTTCCACATCCTGTTCCCGACGATCACCATCGCGCTGGGCTGGGTGCTGCTGTTCTTCAAGCTGCGCTTCAACGCCACGCGCGACGAGAAGTGGATGGAGGCCTACCGCTTCTGGGTGAAGATCTTCGCGCTATCCTTCGCGCTTGGGGTCGTCTCCGGCATCACGATGAGCTTCCAGTTCGGCACCAACTGGCCGGGCTTCATGGAAAAGGTCGGCAATGTCGCAGGCCCCCTGCTGGCCTATGAGGTGCTGACCGCCTTCTTTCTGGAGGCGACCTTCCTCGGCATCATGCTGTTCGGCTTCCGCCGCGTGCCGGGCTGGGTGCATACGACAGCGACCGTGCTGGTCGCCTTCGGCACCACGATGAGCGCCTTCTGGATCCTGGTGCTGAATTCCTGGATGCACACGCCCGCCGGCTATGAGCTGCGCGATGGCATCGTGCACGCGACGGATTGGTGGGCGATCGTGTTCACCCCGTCCCTGCCGTATCGCCTGGCCCATATGCTGATCGCATCCGGCCTCACCTGCGCCTTCCTGATCGCCGGCATCTCGGCCTGGCGGTGGCTGCGCGGGGATCGCGCGCCGGCGGTGCAGGCGGCGCTGCGGACGGGCGTGGTGATGGCCGCCGTGCTGGCGCCGACCCAGCTTGTGGTGGGCGACCTGCACGGGCTCAACACGCTGGAACACCAGCCCGCCAAGGTGGCGGCGATGGAAGGCAATTGGGAGACGCGGGGCCATGTGCCGCTGGTCCTCTTCGCCATCCCGGACGAAGCGGCGCGCGAGAACCGGTTCGAGATCTCGATCCCCTCCGGCGCCAGCCTGATCCTGACGCATCGCGCCGATGGCGTGGTCCCCGGGCTGAACGATTTCGTCGGCAAGCATCCGCCCGTCGCGCCGGTCTTCTACGCCTTCCGCATCATGGTCGGCGTCGGCATGGCCATGATCGCGCTGGGCCTGGCGGGCGCATGGTTCCTGTGGCGGCGCGGCACGCTGCCCACCCTGCTGCTGCGCGGCTTCGTCGCCATGACCTTCGCCGGATGGATCGCGACGCTCGCCGGCTGGTACGTGACCGAGATCGGGCGCCAGCCCTGGCTGGTCACCGGCGTGCTGACCACGGCGGATGCGGTCGGCCCGGTGCCGGCGGGCAGTGTCGCGAGCACGCTGGTCATGTACCTGCTGCTCTATGCCGGGCTGCTCGCGGCCTATATCGCCGCACTGTTCCGCCTGGCGGCGAAGGGGCGGCTGGTGGAAGCGACGCCTGCGAACGCGCCGCTGCCGCAGACCGCGTGACGCCGCGATGACGCCCTTCCTTCCGCCCGAGACGCTGGCGCTGGTCTTCGCTGGTCTGATGGCCGTCTCGATCCTCGCCTATGTCGTGCTGGACGGCTACGACCTCGGCGTCGGGCTGCTGCTGAAGGCCACGCCCGATGTGGCGGAGCGCGACCGCATGGTCGCCTCGATCGGGCCTTTCTGGGACGCGAACGAGACCTGGCTGGTGCTGGGCGTTGGGCTGCTGCTGGTCGCCTTCCCGGTGGCGCATGGGATGGTGCTGACAGCGCTCTACCTGCCGGTGGCGCTGATGCTGGTGGGGCTGACGCTGCGCGGCGTGGCGTTCGAATTCCGCGCCAAGGCCGGCAGCGCGACCGACAAGCGCCGTTGGGACATGGCGTTTGCCGGCGGATCGGCACTGGCGGCGCTGACGCAGGGATGGATGCTCGGCCGCTATGTGCTGGGCTTCGCGGAAGGCTGGGGCGCGCTGCTGTTCGCGCTGCTATCCGCCCTTGGCGTCGCGGCGGCCTATGCCTTCATCGGCGCCTGCTGGCTGATCTGGCGGACCGAGGGAGCGCTGCAGAAGCGGGCCGTGGCCTGGGCGCGCGGGACGCTGTGGGTGGTGGCGGCCGGTATTGTCGGCGTGTCGCTGGCGACCCCGCTGGCCTCCCCGCGCATCATGGCGCGGTGGTTCGAGATGCCGAATTTCCTGCTGTTGGCACCGCTGCCGCTGGCCACCGCCGCGCTGGTGATCGGGCTTGCTTCGCTGCTGCGGCACATGCCGCTGCCGGGCGATGCGCTGCGGCGGGTTCCGTTCTGGGCGGCGGTCGCGCTGTTCTGCCTGTCTTTCGCGGGGCTCGCCTGGTCCTTCTTCCCCTACATCGTCCCCGAACGCCTCACGCTGTTCCAAGCCGCGAGCGCGCCGGAGAGCCTTTCGTTGATCCTGATCGGCGCGGCCTTCGTGCTGCCGGTGATCCTGGCCTACACCGTGCTGGCCTGGCGCATCTTCGGCGGCAAGGCGCTGGATCTGCGATACGATTAGGCCGCCGGACGGCTGACCGCACGTCCCGTCTGGTTGACAGGCGGCTTGGCGGAACGCGAGATAGGCCGGATAGAGATCCCCGGAGCCTTCCGCCATGACGCCCCGCCTGCCCAAGCGCGCCCTGCTGACCGGCGGCGCCGCCGCGCTCGCCGTCGCCGCCCTGCCCGGCACGCGCCGCGCTGAAGCCCAGGCGACGCCGCGCAACGCGCTGGTGATCGCGGCGCAGATCGACGATCTCGTCGCGCTTGACCCGCACCACTCCTTCGAGGTGACGGGCTCCGACCTGCTGAAGAACGTCTACGACCAGCTCTTCATCATCGATGAGACCAAGCCGACGGCCGAATTGCTGCCCGGCCTTGCGGAATCCTTCACCATCTCGGAAGACGGGCGGACCTTTACCTTCCGCATCCGCCAGGGCGTGCGCTTCCATTCGGGGAATGCGCTGACGGCGGCGGATGTCGTCTTCTCGCTGCGCCGGCCGCTGCAGATCAACCGCACGCCAGCCTTCATGTACCGCTCCGTCGGGCTCACGGCTGACAACATCGAGCAGACCGTGCGCCAGACCGGCGAGTTCGAGGTGCAGGTTACCTTCGACCAGGCCTATGCGCCGACCCTGATCCAGAACCTGTTCACGGCGACCATCGGCTCCGTCGTGGATAGCCGCCTGGTGCAGCAGAATGCCGGCGAGGATCGCGGCAACACCTGGCTGAACCGCAACTCGGCTGGCTCCGGCGCCTATCGCCTGACGCGCTACCAGCCGAATGAGAGCTACATGCTCGACCGCAACGACAGCTGGTGGCGCGGGCGCGCCAACCTCCAGCGCGTCATCGTGCGCCATGTGCCGGAAGCGGCGACGCAGCGCCTGCTGCTGGAACGCGGCGATGTCGATGTCGCGCGCAACCTGACGCCGACGGACATCACGGCGCTGCGTGGCCGGCCGGGGCTGACGATCCAGGAATTCCCGCGCGGCACCATCCAGTATTTCAGCGCCAATATGGGCGACCCGATCCTGTCCAACCCCAAGGTGATCGAGGCGCTGAAGCACCTGGTGGATTACGACGGGATCGCGAACAACCTGCTGCCCGGCCAGGTCTTCCCGCACCAGTCCTTCATCCCCCGCGCCATCCTGGGCGAGGTCGATGCCCGCCCCTGGCGCTTCGACCCCACGCGCGCCCGCGCGCTGCTGGCGGAAGCCGGACATCCGAACGGCATCCGCCTTGCCATCGACACGGCGAACACCTTCCCCAGCCTCGATGTCGCGCAGGCGCTGCAGGCGAGCTTCGCCCGTGGCGGCGTGACCCTGGAAGTGCTGCCCGCCACCGGCGCGCAGGTGCTGGCGAAGTTCCGCGCCCGCAACCACCAGCTCTTCATCGGCATCTGGGGCCTTGGCTACCCCGACCCGCACTACAACGCCGACAGCTTCGCGCATAACCCGCCGGGCGCGAACAACCCCGGCAAGCTGACCTGGCGCAACAACTGGAACATCCCTGGTCTGACCGCGCGCACCGAAGCCGCGATGCGGGAACGCGACCAGAATGCCCGCGCCGCGATCTATCGCCAGATCCAGGAGGAGTTCATGGGCACCTCCCCCTTCGCGGTCTTCGCGCAGCAGCAGGTGCAGGTGGCGGTCCGCAGCAACCTGACCGGCTACATGGCCAGCTCGCCCGGCCTTTCGGCGATTTACTGGCGCGCCAACAAGACATAAGTGATGCCCTCAATCGCCGGGCGCGGCCTCCGGCCGCTTGGCTTCGCGGCACCGGCCGCGGGCCGCATTCGCGGCCTCGGCGCGCCTCTGGCGCGCCGCCAGGACGTGATGATGCCCTCAATCGCCGGGCGCGGCCTCCGGCCGCTTGGCTTCGCGGCACCGGCCGCGGACCGCATTCGCGGCCTCGGCGCGCCCTTGGCGCGCCGCCAGTGCTGATTGTTGGAATGATGCATCCATGACCGCCCTGCGCCAGGCGCCGGGCTTCCTGCTGCAGGTTGCCCTCACGCTGCTCGGCCTGCTGGCGGTGACCTTCTTCATCGGCCGCGTGGTGCCGATCGACCCGGTGCTGGCCGTGGTCGGCGACCAGGCGCCGCGCGACGTGTATGAAGCGGTGCGGCGCGAGCTCGGGCTCGACCAGCCGCTCTGGGTCCAGTTCTGGCTGTATGTGAAGAAGATGGCGGCCGGGGATTTCGGCATGTCGCTGGTCACCAACGCCCCGGTGATCGACGACATCCGCCGCGTCTTCCCCGCCACGCTGGAACTCGCGACCTTCGCGACCGTCATCGGCGTCGTGCTCGGCGTGCCGATGGGGATCGCGGGCGCGGTCTGGCAGGATCGCTGGCCGGACCAGCTGGTGCGCGTCATCGGGCTGGTCGGCTATTCGGTGCCGATCTTCTGGCTGGGCATCATCGGGCTGCTGGTCTTCTACGGCATACTGGGCTGGGTGCAGGGGCCAGGGCGGCTCGGCATCTTCTTCGAAGACATGGTGCCGACCGTGACCGGCGTGATCCTGGTAGATGCCGCGATCGCCGGCGAGTGGGAGGTGTTCCGCAACGCCTTCGGCCATGTCGTGCTGCCATCGGCGGTGCTGGGCTATTTCTCCATAGCCTACATCGCGCGCATGACGCGGTCCTTCATGCTGGAACAGCTGAACCAGGAATATGTCGTCACCGCCCGCGCCAAGGGCGTGTCGGAAGCGCGGATCATCTGGGTGCACGCGCTGCGCAACATCGCCGTCCAGCTCGTCACCGTGATCGCGCTGTCCTATGCACGGCTGCTGGAAGGCGCGGTGCTGACCGAGACGGTCTTCGCCTGGCCCGGCCTCGGCCGCTACCTGACCACGGCGCTGCTGGCCGGCGACATGAACGCGGTGCTCGGGGCGACGATCGTGGTGGGCCTCGTCTTCGTCGGCATCAACCTGCTGTCCGACCTGCTCTACCGCCTGCTGGACCCGAGGGCCCGATGACCCAACCGGACGTCCACAGCGCCCCGCAGGGCTGGCGCGCACAGCTTCTGACCGACACGCCGAGATCCCGGCGGCAGGCGAAGCTCGGCCAGGTCTATCGCGGCTGGCTGCAATTCAAGCGCAACCGGCTGGCGGTGCTGGGGCTGGCCATCGTCCTGGCGCTGGTGCTCGCCGCGGTCTTCGCGCCCTGGATCGCGACGCATAATCCCTATGAGCAGAACCTGGCGCAGCGGCTGCTGCCGCCGGGCAGCGCGGGGCATTGGCTCGGCACCGACGAATTCGGTCGCGACATCTTCTCCCGCCTCATCTACGGGGCGCGGATCACGCTTTATATCGTGGTGCTGGTGGCGCTGATCGCGGCCCCCATCGGGCTGATCGTCGGGACAGCGGCGGGCTATCTCGGCGGCTGGGTCGATGCGGCGCTGATGCGCGTCACCGACGTGTTCCTGGCCTTCCCCAGCCTGATCCTGGCGCTGGCCTTCGTCGCGGCACTCGGCCCGGGGATCGAGAATGCGGTTATCGCCATCGCGCTGACCTCCTGGCCCCCTTACGCCCGTATCGCGCGGGCCGAGACGCTGACCATCCGCAACAGCGACTTCATCGCGGTGGCGCGCATCCAGGGCGCGGGGACGGGGCGCATCCTGTTCCGGCATGTGATGCCGCTCTGCGTCTCCTCCCTCACCGTGCGGGTCACGCTGGACATGGCGGGGATTATCCTGACGGCGGCGGGCTTGGGCTTCCTCGGCCTCGGCGCGCAGCCGCCGATGGCGGAATGGGGGGCGATGGTATCCTCCGGCCGGCGCTACATCCTGGATCAGTGGTGGGTCGCGACGATCCCGGGGCTTGCGATCTTCGTGGTGAGCCTGGCCTTCAACCTGCTGGGCGACGGGCTGCGCGACGTTCTCGACCCGAGGCAGAAGAAGTGACGCATCTGCTGGAAGTCGAGGACCTGCGGGTCACCTTCGCCACGCCCACCGGCCCCTTCCGCGCCGTGCGCGGCGTGTCCTTCGCGCTGGGGCGTGAGCGGCTCGGCATCGTCGGCGAAAGCGGCTCGGGCAAGTCGCTGACGGGCCGCGCCATCATGCGCCTGCTGCCGCCAAGCGCGCGGCTGGAGGCGCGGAAGCTCGCCTTCGACGGCACGGACCTGCTGGCCGCATCCCCGCGCGCGCTGCGCGGCATCCGCGGCGCGCGCATCTCGTTGGTGTTGCAGGACCCGAAATACTCGCTGAACCCAGTGATGACCGTCGGCGACCAGATCGCGGAAGCCGCGCGCATCCATGGCGGTGTTTCCGCCAAGGACGCGCGGCGCAAGACGCTCGAGATGCTGGAAGCCGTCCGCATCCGCGATCCGGAACGCGTCATGCGGCTCTATCCGCATGAGGTCTCGGGCGGGATGGGCCAGCGCATCATGATCGCGATGATGCTGGTGCCGGAGCCCGACCTGCTGATCGCGGATGAACCCACCAGCGCGCTGGATGTCACCGTGCAGATGCAGGTGCTGGCGATCCTTGACGATCTGGTGGCCAAGCGCGGCATGGGGCTGATCTTCATCAGCCACGACCTCGACCTCGTCGCGTCCTTCTGCGACCGGGTGCTGGTGATGTATGCGGGCCGGGTGGTGGAGGAACGGGCCGCGCGCGACCTGGCCAATGCGACGCATCCCTACACACGCGGCCTGCTCCGCAGCCTGCCGCGCATCGACGATCAACGCGCGGAACTGCCGACGCTGCAGCGCGACCCGTCCTGGCTGGAGGGCTGAGGCATGATCTCGGTCCGCGACCTTGTCGTCAGCTTCGGGAAGGGCCGCGATGCGGTTCAGGCCGTGCGCGGCGTGTCCTTCGATGTCGCGGCCGGCGAGAGCTTCGGCGTGGTCGGCGAAAGCGGCAGTGGGAAATCCACCGTGCTGCGCGCGCTGGCGGGGCTCAACCGCGACTGGACCGGCAGCGCCACCATCGCCGGGCTCGATGTCGCTGGGCAGGATCGGCGGCTGACCCGCATCGCGCAGATGGTCTTCCAGGACCCCTACGCCTCCCTCCACCCGCGCCATACCGTCGATCGCGCGCTGTCCGAACCGCTCGAGATCCACGGCATCGGCGATATCTCCGCGCGGGTCGAAAAGGTGCTGGCCGATGTCGGGCTGGGCCCGGCCTTCCGCTTCCGCTACCCGAACCAGCTATCCGGCGGCCAGCGCCAGCGCGTCGCGATCGCGCGCGCGCTGATGCTGGAGCCGAAGGTGCTGCTGCTCGATGAGCCGACCTCGGCGCTGGATGTCAGCGTGCAGGCCGAGATCCTGAACCTGCTGCGCCGGCTGCGCGCCGCGCAGGGGCTGACGATGATCCTGGTCAGCCACAACCTGGCCGTTGTGGCGCATATGTGCGACCGACTGGCGGTGATGAATCGCGGCGTCGTGGTCGAGGAGATGGACGTCGCCACGCTGCGCCAGGAAAACCCGCGCGAGGCCTATACGCGCCAGCTTCTGCTGGCCTCGAAGGGCTATGACCGGGACGCCGCGCTCCGAATGGTCACCTACGACTGAGGTAGCGCCGGCGCGGCTTGCGGTGCATCCAGCGCAACGGGTTCCTCATCCTTCAGCGCGACGCCCGTCGCGCCGAGCCGCCGCGCGGCGGCGACCAGCCACAGCAGCTTGCGCGCGGCCTCCGCCGTGCCGAGGCCGCCGGGGCGGATATTGCTGATGCAGTTTCGCTCCGCATCGCTGCGGCCGCGCTTGGGCGCCCAGGTCAGGTAGATCCCCATGCTGTCGAGCGCGCTGAGCCCCGGCCGTTCCCCGATCACCACCGCGACCGCCGTCGCGCCGAGCGCCTCCGCGATGTCGTCGCCGAGCGCGACGCGGGCTTCGCGCGCGATCACCACGGGCGCGACATCCCAGCCCGCCCCGCGCAGCCCCGGCAGTAGCGTCGCGACTAGCGCGGGGGCCTGCGCCTGCACGCCGGTCGCGCAGAGGCCATCGGCCAGCACGATGGCGAAGCTGCCGGGATGCGGCGTCGCCGCCAGCCTGTCACGATCCTCCGCCCGCAGCCGGCGTCCGAGATCGGGGCGCAGCAGATAGTCGCGCCGGTCGGCCGCCGCGCTCGCGACGCGCGCCGTCGCGACGCCGAGAGGGGCCAGCGCGGCCTCCAGCGCCTCGGCATCCAGCGTGGACCAAACGGCGTCGCGCGCGCGCGCATGCGCTTCCACGAAATCGAGATGCGCCACCGTCGGCTGCGCATTGCCCGCACGGCCAAGTCCGACCCGCGCGGCGGTGAAGCGCCGCAGGTCGGACCAGGCAAGCGCCGGTGGTTCCGTCATGAGAGGACCGGGGCCATGGCACCGGGCAGCATCTCGGGCGTCGCGGTCGCGATGCCCATGCGCGCGAGCCACTCCGCGAATTCCGGCGCCGGCCGCTTGCCGAGAACTGCGCGCGCATAGAGCCCGTCATGGAACGATGTGGATTGGTAGGCCAGCATCACGTCATCCGCGCCCGGCACGCCCATCACGTAGTTCACGCCCGCGACGCCGAGCAGCGTCAGCAGCGCGTCCATGTCGTCCTGGTCGGCTTCCGCATGGTTCGTGTAGCAAACATCCACCCCCATCGGCAGGCCGAGCAGCTTGCCGCAGAAATGGTCCTCCAGTCCCGCGCGCATGATCTGCTTGCCGTCGAACAGGTATTCCGGGCCGATGAAGCCGACGACGGAATTCACCAGCAGGGGTGCGAAGTCCCGCGCCACGGCATAGGCCCGCGCTTCCAGCGTCTGCTGGTCGCAGCCGTGATGCGCGTCGGCGGATAGCGCGCTGCCCTGGCCGGTCTCGAAGTACATGACGTTGTCGCCAATGGTGCCGCGCTTCAGCGCCAGCGCGGCCTCCCGCGCTTCGCGCAGCAGGGCGAGGGAGACGCCGAAGCCGCGATTGGCGCCTTCCGTCCCGCCGACCGACTGGAACACCAGATCCACCGGCGCGCCGCGTTCGATGGCCATCAGCGTTGTCGTCACATGCGCCAGCACGCAGGATTGCGTCGGGATGGCGAAGCGATCCCGCAGCGCGTCGAGCAGGCCGAGCAGGCGCAGCAGGCTGTCCACATTGTCGGTCGCGGGATTGATGCCGATCACCGCATCGCCGGCGCCGAGCAGCAGCCCATCCAGGATCTGCGCCGCGATGCTCTTCGGGTCGTCCACCGGGTCGTTGGGCTGCAACCGGATGCCAAGCGTCCCCGGCAGGCCGAGCGTGTTGCGGAAGCGCGTGACGACGCGGCACTTCGCCGCAATCGCGACGAGGTCCTGCAGCCGGCAGATCTTGCTGACCGCCGCGACCATTTCCGGCGTCAGCCCGGGCGCGAGCGCGGTCAGCACTGACGTGTCGGCCTCCGCCAGCAGCCAGTCGCGAAAGCCGCCGACGGTCAGGTGGGATACGGGCGCGAAGGCCGCCGCGTCGTGGCGGTCGATGATCAGCCGCGTGACCTCATCGGCCTCATAGGGGATCATCGCTTCGGTCAGGAAGTGCTTCAGCGGCAGATCCGCCAGGGCGCGCTGCGCCGCGACCCGTTCCGCCGCGCTGCCGGCCGCGACGCCTGCCAGCGCATCGCCCGAGCGCGCCGGCGACGCCCGCGCGAGCAGCGTGCGGAGGTCTGCGAAAACATGGCGGGTGCCGCCGATGGTGTGCGCGAAGCCCAATGGCCGTCCCCCTGGACTGGCAGTCACATGGCATTGCCGCGCGGCGCTTGCCAGCCCCGCGCAGCGCCGGGTCATGCCAGCGGCTGCAGTCGCTGAGCCATGCGACCGGCGCAGCCGGTCGAGCGGCCGAATGGCCGCCGCCGCAAGTGCGGTGAAAGCCAAGCGGCCGGAGGCCGCGCCCGGCGCCTGAGGGCATCAAAAACCAACGAGTCGCTGAAAGCGACCGTTGGTGTCAGGTGGCGATCTCGATCAGCACCGGCACGTGGTCCGACGCCTTGTCCCACCCGCGAGCATCCTTCAGCACGGCATGGCTCCGCAGCCCGCCCACCAGGTCCGGCGAGACCCAGACATGGTCGAGCCGCCGCCCGCGATCGGAGGCGCGCCAATCCGCGGCGCGATAGGACCACCACGTGTAGAGCTTCTGGTCCGCCGGCACGAAGTGGCGCAGCGCGTCGTGCCAGCCGCCCGCCTGCATCATCCCGCCCAGCGCCGCCGTCTCGACCGGGGTGTGGGAGACGACGTCGAGCAGTTGCTTATGGCTCCAGACATCATGTTCCAGCGGCGCGATATTCAGGTCGCCCACCAGCACCGCGCGCCGGAAGCCGCCCGCCGCATGGCGCCGCGCCGACCAGGCGGTGGCTTCGGCGACGAAATCCAGCTTGTGGGCGAATTTCGGATTGGCCTCGCGGTCGGCGATGTCGCCGCCCGCGGGTATGTAGAAATCATGCAGTTCGACGGCACCGCCCGGCGCGTCGATCTCGGCGGCGATGTGTCGGCAATCGCCCTTGCCGCACCAATCGGGGTCCTGGCCATCACGCAGGCTGAACGGCAGCTTCGAGAGGATGGCGACGCCGTTGTAGCCCTTCATCCCGCGCACCGCGCGATGCGCGAAGCCAAGCGCAGCGATGCCTTCGTGCGGGAAGTGCTCGTCGGGGCACTTCGTCTCCTGCAGGCAGATCACGTCGGGCGCCAGCGCGGCGACGAGATCCGCCAGCAGCGGCAGCCGCAGCCGGACGGAATTGATGTTCCACGTCACGATCCGCAGCGGCTTCGTGCCGGCGATGATCGCCGGCGCGGGCTGCTGCGTCTTCGGCCTGGCCGCCACGAGTGGGATCAGACGATCTTGGTGCGGATCTCGCCCACGCCCTCGACGAAGCCTTCGAGGACATCGCCCTTCACCACGGCCGCGACGCCCTCGGGCGTGCCGGTCATGATCAGGTCGCCCGGCTCCAGCCGCACGAGGCCGGAGAGATTCGCGATCACCTCGGGCACCGACCAGATCAGCTTGGACAGGTCGGAGACCTGCTTCACCACGCCGTTGACCTTGAGCTCGATCTTGCCCTTCGAGCCGTCATAGGACCCGTCATGCTTCACCAGCAGGCCCATCGGCGCGGAATGGTCGAAGCCCTTGCCCATGTCCCACGGGCGGCCGGTCTTCTTCGCTTCGTTCTGCAGGTCGCGGCGCGTCATATCGAGGCCGGCGCACCAACCCCACACATGCTTCAGCGCATCCGCCTGGGCGATGTTCGCGCCGCCGGTGCCGATGGCAACCACCAGCTCCATCTCATGGTGCAGGTTCTTGCTGGCGACCGGATAGGGCATGTCGGCGCCGTCGATCACCAGGCTGTCCGCCGGCTTCGCGAAGTAGAAGGGCGGCTCGCGCGTCGGGTCGGAGCCCATCTCGATCGCGTGCTCGGCGTAGTTGCGGCCGACGCAGAAGATGCGGCGCACCGGAAACTTGCCGCCGCCCTTGACGGGCAGGTAGGCCACCTTGGGCGGCGCGATGACGAATTCGGACATTTTCTGGTTCCCCAACCTGGAAGCGTTGCTGTCATACCCTGTGGATGGGCCCGCGCAAGATCGTGACCGGGACTTTCCATCTCGTCAGTGTCTTGCGCTGGGCGAAAAAGAGCCGAGCAACAAAAAACGCCCGGCCAGGGGGGTGACCGGGCGCTACTTTTGATTTTCCGATCGGAATGGTCGGGCGAGCCGGCAGGGGAACCGGATCGCTCACCGGCTATAGTCGGCCGGCAAGGTGGAGCTTAGCGTGTTCGCCGTCGCGGATGCAAAAGGCGAATGCGTGCGCGGCCATGAATTCCGCGATTTGGCGGAATGATCGCGGCCAGTTGAAAGAAATCGCCTCTCCGTGAGCGAAATGTCTCACGCCGCGACAAGTCGCGGGGATGGCGCGCCGTGGCGGCGCGCGGACCATTCCGCCGCCGCGATCCCGAAGGCCTCGAACAGGGCGCGGCTCAGCGGGTCGGTTTCCCAGTCATATTCGGGGTGCCATTGCACGCCGAGCACGAAGCCCGGCGCGTCCGGCACGCGCACGGCCTCGATCGTGCCGTCGGGCGCCCAGGCCTCCGCCACCAGTCGCGGGGCCAGGTTCTGGATGCCCTGGTTGTGGAGGGAGTTCACCGCCACCGCCTCGGCCCGCCAGGGCAGCGCGGCGGCGCCCCAGATGCGGGCCAGCACGCCATCGGGCGCGACACGCACCGCATGCGCCTTGCCGATCCGCACCTTCGGCAGCTTCTGGTCGCTCGGCGTCGAGTGGTCCATTCGGCCCGGCAGGTCCTGGATACGCTGGTCCAGCGAGCCGCCAAGGGCGACGTTCAGTTCCTGGAACCCCCGGCAGATCGCCAGAACCGGCAGCCCCGCCGCGATGGCGGCGCGAATCAGCGGCAGGGTCGTCGCGTCGCGCTGCGGGTCTTCAGGCGTGCCTTCGGCATGGGCGGGGCCGTCATAATGGCCGGGATGCACATTGGACCGGCTGCCGGTGAGGATCAGCCCATCAAGTCGGGGCAGGATGTCCGCCGCCAGTTCAGCGCCGGCCGCGGGCAGCAGCACGGGCACGCCGCCCACCGGGCCGAGCGTGACGCGAACGTAGCTGTCGGACGCCGCGTGGTTCGGCGTGGCGAACAGCCCGAAGGCCTTGTTGCAGCAGGAAATGCCGACCAATGCGCGCATGCCTGACACTCTCATGCGATCATGTGGCAGGATCAAGACACTGCATTGGGGTTTGCGCGGCGTCGGCGGCATGGCTGGCGCGCCGTGCGGGCTCATCGCAACATGCGGCGGCCAGGGACGGGGGAAAACGGGAATGATCGCACGTCGGGGGATCTTGCGGGGCGCTGTGGCGGGCGTGGGGCTCGGGGCCCTGCCGGGCGCGGCCTTGGCCCAAGGGGCAGCGGCCTGGCCGGACCGGCCCATGCGCTGGCTTGTCGGCTATCCGCCGGGCGGCCCTTCCGACACCTTCGCGCGGCTGATCGCGGGGCAGATGGCGCCGCGCCTCGGCCAGAATGTGGTGGTGGAGAACCGGCCGGGCGGCGGCGCGGTGCTGGCCTCTGAAGCGGTCGCCCGCAGCCCGGCCGATGGCAACACGTGGCTGCATGTCGACAACGGCATCCTGACCTACAACCCGGTGCTCTATGCGCGGCTGCCCTATGACCCGGACCGCGACCTGACGGGTGTCGGCTTCATCGGGCTGTTCCCGCTCTATGTGGTGGTGCGGCCGGACAGCCCCTGGCAGGATTTCGCTGGGCTGCTCGCGGCCTCGCGCAGCCGGGCGCCGACATATGGCACGCCGGCGGTCGCATCGCCGCATCACCTGGCCATGGAGTTGCTGAAGCGCCGCAGCGGCCTGGCGGCGGACCATGTGCCCTATCGCGGCGGCCCGGCGGCGATGCAGGACCTGCTGGCGGGGAATGTGGATGTGGTGATGATCGACACCGCCACCGGCACGCCCTTCATCCGCGACGGCCGCGTGCGCGCCCTTGTCGCGCTGACGGAATCACGCACCCGCCTGGCGCCCAACGTGCCGACGGCGAAGGAACTCGGCCACGATGCGGTCGCCTATGGCTGGCAGGGCATGAGCGTGCCGGCGGGCACCCCCGCCCCGGTCATCGCCCGGCTGGGGGCCGAGATGCAGCGCGCCATGCAGTCGGATGCCATCGCGCCGCGGCTGCGTGACCTCGACATCGAATACCGCCCCCAGTCGCCCGCCGAGTTCCAGGCCTTCGTCGCGCGAGAGAATGCGCTGTGGCGCCCCCTGATCCGCGATCTGGGCTTGCGCCTGGATAGCTGACCGGGCCGCGGCGCCGCCCCGGGATCGGCACCAAGACGGCCCCCCACAAAGCCGAACCGCGGCTTTGTGGGGGAACGTCCTACGCCCCGACTTCCTCGAAGAAGGCCTCTGCCAGCGCGTTGAAGGCGGCCGCGCGTTCGAAATGGCCGCTATGCCCGGCGCGGGCGAGGGTTGCGCAGCGCGCGCCGGGGATCGCGGCGGCCATCGCGGCGCCGGGGACATGCAGCACCACATCCTCCGCCCCCGGCACGAACAGCACCGGGCAGCGTGCAGCGGCGAAGCTGGCGGGCGGACGGTTGCGCATGGCGTGGATGCCCTTCCGCACCGCTTCCCGGTCCAGCCCCGCATTGAGATTGGAGATGTGGTTATACAGGTGGTGCAGCGCCGGCTGTTCTTCCGCCATCCGCGCGCCCGCCGCCGGGTTGATGCCGCGTGCGATGAGATCCGCGCGCGCCGCCGCGTGGTCCGGTGCCGGGGCCGCGCCCGGCAATTGCGTCGGGTCGAGCGTGCCGGTGGTGCCGGCCAGCACCAGCGCCTTCACCCGGCCCGGCCGCGACAGCGCATATTCAACGCCCGTCCAGCCCCCCATGGACTGCCCGACGAAGCGGATGTCCCCAAGGCCGAGCTCATCCACCAGCGCCGCGACATCGCCCGCATATTCGCGCGGATCGACACCGCCTGCCGGCGCGGTGGAGGGGAAGAAGCCGCGATGGGAAAAGGCGACACAGGTGTAGCGCGTGGCGAAATACGCCACCTGCTGCCACCACGACATCAGGTTGCCGCCGAGCCCATGCGCGAAGACGATGGCCGGGCCTTCGCCCGTGACCTCATAGGCGATGCGGCAATCCGGGCGCGCGATGACGCCCGCGCGGCGGGCAGGGGGGGCGAAGCTCATGCCAGCGTCTCCATCACATTCGGCTTGCGCGTCGCGCTGCAGGGCGACGCGGGCATAGGTGTCCCACAGCTGCGCCTTGCCCGCCATGCATGGGATCGCGGCGCGCCGAGCGCCGACCCGGTCCGGGTGATGGTCTTCCAATCCGGGGCCAGGATCGAACAGGCCCGGCGGGCAGGCGAAGAGCCCACCGGGCGATCCGCATGGCGGATCAGACGCCGAGCGTGCCGGCCTTGGCCGCCGCGTAGCGCTCCGCGATGCGGGCCCAGTCCAGCACGTTCCACCAATTCGCCGTGTATTCGGCGCGGCGGTTCTGATAGCGCAGGTAATACGCGTGTTCCCAGACATCGTTGCCGAGCAGCACGCGCTGCCCGTCCATCAGCGGATTGTCCTGCCCGGGCCGCGTGACGATGGCGAGGCGCCCGGACTGGTTTACCGTGACGAAGGCCCAGCCGGATCCGAACACGCCATTCGCCGCGGCGTTGAAGCGTGTGCGGAAGGTCGCGAAGTCGCCGAAATCCTGCGCGATGGCCTGGGCCAGCTCGCCGCCCGGCTCGCCGCCGCGGCCGCCCATCACCAGCCAGAACATGCTGTGGTTGGCATGCCCGCCGCCATTGTTGCGGACCGCCGTCCGGACGCCTTCCGGCACCTGGCCGAGATTCATCAGCAGCCGGTCGAGCGGCATGTCGTGCAGCGCCGTGTGCTCGCGGATCGCGTTGTTCAGGTTGGCGACCTGGGCGCCGTGGTGGAAGCGCCAATGCAGTTCCATGGTGCGCGCATCCACCGCCGCCTCATTCGCATCGAAGGCGTAGGGCAGGTCGGGCAGCCGGTGCGGACCGGCCGGGGGCACCACGCCAGGTGCGACGCCAGGCGTGGTGCCTTGGGCCAGCGGAGCGCGCGGCGCGGCCCAGAGGGTGGCCAGGGCGGCGGCTGCCCCCAGGGCGGCGCGGCGATGCAGGAGCGTCATGCGTCGGTGTCCTTCTGGAACGATTTCCAGACCCGGCACTTGGCGTGTCCTTGGCCGTCAGGAAAGGGTCTTTCAGCCCCCTAACCAGGATTCGAAGCGCCGGCCGAGAAGGTCGATATTCTCCACCCAGAATCGGTCATCGATCCGCAGCGCGCCGGCGGCATTGGCGGGCGTGGTGGGTAGTAGCGGCAGTACCTCGCGCGGTAGGCGTTCATCGGCGCCGCGCGCGGTGACGCCATAGGGGATTCGCGGCGGCAGCCCCGCCTGTACATCGGGCTGGCCGGCGAAGCGCAGGAAATCCAGCGCGCGTGCGGTGTTTGGGCTGCCGCGCATGATCGCCCAGTGATCCATCGCCACCAGGTGCTGGTGCCACACCACGCCGAGATCGCGGCCATCCTGGGCATTCGCCGCCGCGACGCGGCCATTGTAGGTCGCCGCCAGCGCCACTTCTCCGGAGGCGAGCCATTGCACCGGCTGGGAACCCCGTTCCCACCAGGCGATCGCGCCGCGCAGCGCATCAAGCCGTGCGAAGGCGCGATCCACACCGGCCGGCGTGCCGAGTTCGCGATACACATCGGCCGGCGCCACGCCATCCGCCAGCAACGCGATCTCGAGCGTCGCCTTCGGCCCGCGCCGCAGTGCGCGGCGGCCGGGGATGCGCGCCGTATCGAACAGATCGGCCCAGCCGCGCGGCGGCTCCCGCCGCTTGTCGCGATCCCAGGCCAGCACGAAGGCATAGGTGATCGCGCCGACGCCGCATTGCGTCACCGCGCCCGGCACATAGGCGTCGCGCCCGCCGATCGCCTCCGCGTCCAGCGGTTCGAACAGCCCCTCGGCGCAGCCGAGCAGCAATTCCTCGCCCTCCACCTGCACCAGGTCCCAGGTGTTGGTGCCGGAGCGGATGCGCTGGCGCAGCACATCGATGCCGCCATCCCAGGTTTCCTCCAGCAGGCGCTGGCCGCGCGCGGCGGACCAGGGGCGGAAGAAGGTCGCGCGCTGCGCGTCCTGATACGCGCCGCCCCAGGACACGACCGTCAGGTCGCGCGTCTGCGCGCGCAGGCCGGCCGGAACGCAGGCCGCGCCCAGCGCGGCCCCAAGCCAGCTCCTGCGCCGCATCGATCCGCCCTCCCGAAAATCCCGACGCGGCAGGGTAGAGCAGATCGCGGCGGAGGGTGAACGCCTGGATGCGCGGCCCTGCGCGGCGGCAGGCGCAACGGCGCGGGGCCCATGGCCAGAACGCTTTCCGCTGGAACCCGGCCAGACCCCGCACGTTCGCAGCGTAGGATTCTCTCCGGAACGAAAAGGACCCGGCGATGTCGCAGCCCATGAACGAGATGCGCGAGGAGATCGCCACCTCCGGCACAAGGCTGCAGGAGGATGCGCGTGCCGAACTCGCACGCCTGCGCGCCCAAGTGGAGCGGCTGATGCAGGACCGCGTGACGCCCGCGCTCGGCTCCGCGGCGCAGACGGCGGAGGATTACGCCCGCCGCGCCCGCCACGCGGTGGAGGAGAATGCCGGCGCGCTGTCGGCCACTGTGCGGGACAGGCCGCTGCTGGCGATCGGGGCGGCGGCGCTCGGCGGATGGTTGATTGGGCGGCTGATGGGGGGCGGGACGACCTATGTGGTCGGCAGCGACCGGCACCACCGCTGACCGCCCGCGCCGATGCGGCTGTTCGACCTGGCTCGCGCCGCGCTGGAGGCGGAAGGGCTGCATCTGCGCCGGCAGGCGCGCGCGCGCGGTATCCAGGCCGCGCTGGCCGTCGCGGCCGTGATCTTCCTGCTGCTGCTGCTCGGCATGCTGCACCTGGCGGGCTTCGCGGCGCTGGCGCCGGCATGGGGGACCGCGCGGGCGGCGCTGATCCTCGCGGGCGCGGATCTCGTCGTGGTGCTGGTGCTGGCGCTCGCGGCGCGCCGCGCCGGCCATGACCGCGTGGCGATGGAAGCGCGCGCGGTGCGGCAGCAGGCGGTGCGGCAGATCGGCGATGGCGCGGCCCGGGCGCTGGTGCTCGCCCCCGTGCTGCAAGGGCGCAGCCTGAAGAAGGGCCTGCTCGGCGCCGCCCTGACCGCCCTGGTGCTGGGCCTGATCGCGCGGCGCTGAGCGACCGTTGCCAGATACCGTTGCCCTGGCAGGTCGAAGCCTCTACTGCCCTGACCGCCGCCGGGCGGGGGCGCGCGCCCTGGCACGCCATGCCCCGCCGCCGCCGGCAGCCGAGGGAGCGCGCCATGGCGGACACCGCCGAACCCACCATCATCGCCCGCCGCGAAGCCGCCGCCGGCACCATCCTGATGAACCGCCCCCGCGCGCTGAACGCGCTGGACCAGGGCATGATCGCCGGCCTCGCCGCCGCCATCGAGACGTTCCACGCCGATCACGCCGCGCGCCTCGTCCTGCTGGAAGGCGCGGGCGGCCGGGCCTTCTGCGCGGGCGGCGATGTGCGGCGGATGCGCGAATTGGCGCTGGCGGGCGATGCCGCCGGCATCGAGGCCTTCTTCGCCGCCGAATACGGGGTGAACCAGGCCATCGCCGATTTCCCCAAGCCCTGGATCAGCCTGATCGACGGCGTCTGCATGGGCGGGGGCATCGGCGTGTCGGTGCATGGCAGCCACCGCGTGGTCACCGAACACGCGCTGCTCGCCATGCCGGAGACGGCGATCGCGCTGTTCCCCGATGTCGGCACATCCTATGTGCTGCCGCGGCTGCCCGGGGCGCTCGGCCTGTATCTCGCCCTGACCGGCGCGCGGCTGCAGGGGGCGGAGGCGGTGGAGGCCGGGCTCGCCACCCATTTCGTCCCGCGCGCCGAACTGGCCGGGCTGCGCGCCGCGCTGCTCGACGGCGATCCGGCGGCGGTCGCGCGCCACGCGCGGCCCGTGCCGCCGGGTGCCATCGCGGCGCAGCGCGCGGCGATCGATCGCTGCTTCGGCCAGGGGTCTCTCGAGGCGATCCGCGCCGCGCTGGCGGCCGAGGGCACGGACTGGGCGGCGGCGCAGCTGGCGACGCTGGCCCGCATGTCGCCCACCAGCCTCGCCGTGACCTTCGAGCTGCTACGGCGCGGCGCGACGATGGATTTGCGGGGGTGCCTCGCGATGGAACTCGCGCTGACGCGGCGTGTGACGCGCCATCCCGACTTCGCCGAGGGCGTGCGCGCGGTGCTGGTGGACAAGGACAACGCCCCGCGCTGGGCCCCGCAGGCCGATGTCGCGGCGATGTTCGAGGGCTGAAATAAAAACGGGGGGCCGAAGCCCCCCGTCTTATGGTCCCGACCCGGGCGATCCCGACCGGCGGGATCAGCCGGTCTGCTGGATCGCTGAGAGCACCCATTGCGCGCCGGGGCGGCGGGTGAAGGTCCACATCTCGGTCGAGGTCTGCCGTTCCGTCGGGTGGCCCTCCACCACCTTACCCGTGGCGTCGGTGGTCACATCCACCAGCGAGAAGCGCATCGCAACAGTGGCGTAGTCCTGGCCATTCTCGGTCCAGGCCTCCGACAGGTCGCCGGCTTCGAGCTGGACATCGCGCGTCACATTGGTCCAGCCGCGGGCCTGCAGATCGGACAGGTCCTGCGCGAAGTAGCGCTCCATCTCCGGCGTCGAGAGGCGGCGGAGCGTGGCGAGATCCTGGCGCGACCAGGCGGCGTTGATATCGACCAGGCGCTGGCCGAAGGCCTCGAAATCAGCGCCGGCGATCTCGAGCGGCTGGCTGGAGACCGCCGCCGCGCCGCCCATGGCGCCGCCCATGCCGCCCATCATGCCATCCCGGGGGCCCATGCCTTGCGCCTCACGCGCATGGGCGTTCGGCATGCCGGCCAGGGCAGGACGGCGACCGCGCACCAGGCGCATCACCAGGAAGACCAAGCCGGCGATCAGCGCGATCTGCAGCATCAGGCCGAGGAAGCCCATGAAGCCGGCCATGCCGCCGAACAGGCCGCTGCCGGACAGCAGGCCGAACAGGCCGGCGCCGAGCAGGCCGCCCATCAGCCCCGCCATCATCGGATTGCGGCTGAGGAAGCCACCCGTCGCCCCGGCCGGCCGGGCCGCGGGGGTGGGCTGCGCGACACCCGGCGTGGCCGGGCGGGCGGGCGCGGTCTCGGTGCGCTGGAACTGCTGCGCGGAGCCCGGCGCGGTCTGCGTCGAGGGGGGCGCGGACTGGGTCCGGCTGCCGCGGCTGCCCGAGGAGGTGTTGCCGCCCGGCTTCGCCTCGGCGATCGCGGGCGCGATGGCCAGCGCCACGACGGCGAAGGCCGCGAAAATGGCGGCGCCGCGGCGCCGCTTGGGGCTGGTCGAGGTCATTCTTGGGGTGTCTCCGGCATTCCTCATGAACTCCAATATAGGAACCAGTGGGCCCCCTTGCGAAGGGGGATCCGCCGAATCCTGGGATTGCGTCCCCGCTAGCAGCCCCGTATCCGCTCAACCATAAGGAGAAATCGGGGCCATGCTGACGATCGGCAAGACGCGGTTCAGCCCGCATATCCTGGAACGCTTCGCCGTGCCGGAGATCGCCATCCGCCTGCCCGGCATCGCGACCCCGGTCTGGCTGCGCACGGAGGAGACGGACCAGAACGTCTTCGCCAAGGTCTTCGTCGCCAATGAATATGCGCCGCGAAGCCTCGACCCGGCCTCCGTCGCCACGGTGATCGATGCTGGGGCGAATATCGGTGCTTCCACGCTTTGGTTCAGGCTGGCCTATCCGAAAGCGCGGATCATTGCGTTGGAGCCCGATCCGGTGAACTTCGCGTGCCTGCAACGCAATTGTGGTTCGCTGCCCGGGGTCGAATTGCTGCAGGCCGCGCTCTGGGGCGAGGACACCGAACTCGCCCTGCAATCCGAGATCGAGGGCCGTCCGCTGGGCTCCTGGGGCACGCGCACGACGCCCGCCAGCGCGGGGGCGCCCGGCCCGGCGCCGGCGCTGACCCCGGCCTGGACGCTCGACAGCCTGTCCGGCCGCTTCGGGCTGGAGCGGCTCGATTACGTCAAGATCGACATCGAGGGGGCGGAGAAATCCGTCTTCGAAAGCCCCGCCCGTGGCTGGCTCAAGCGGACGCGCCTGATCGCGGCGGAATTCCACGACCGCTTCCTGCCCGGCTGCACCGCCGCCGCGGAGGCCGCGATGGGCCCGGCGGTCATGCAGAGATACCAGCGCGGCGAGAACGTCTTCTACCGCCTGGCCGCGTGAGGCCTTGCGTGAGGGATCGGGCCGTTACGCGCCGGCCAGAGTCATGCCCTCGATGCGGATCGTTGGCGCGTCGGAGCCGCGGCGGAATTGCAGGTCGTCGGCGGCCGCCATGTTCAGGAACATCTCCTTGAGGTTCCCGGCGATGGTGATCTCGCTCACCGCCTCGGCAAGCTGGCCGTTGCGGATCATGAAGCCGGCCGCGCCGCGGCTGTAGTCGCCGGTCACGCCGTTCACGCCCATGCCGATCAGGTCGGTGACGTAGAGCCCCTCGGTGATGTCGGCCATCAGCGCGGCGGGCGTGACCGCGCCCGGCTCCAGCCAGAGATTCGTCGTCGCGGGGCCGGGCGGCCCCCCCGTGCCGCGGCTGGCATGGCCGGTGCTGGCCAGGCCGAGCTGCCGGGCGGACCGCCAATCCAGCACCCAGCTGGTCAGCACGCCGTCATCGACCAGCGCGCGCGCGCCACCGGCCATGCCTTCGCCATCGAAGGGGCGGGACCGCAGGCCGCGACGGCGCGTCGGGTCGTCGCGCACCACCATCCCCTTCGGCAGCACCCGCGTCCCCATTGCATCGCGCAGGAAGGACGTACCGCGCGCCACCGCCGCGCCATTGATCGCGGAGGTCAGGTGCCCGAGCAGGGACGCGGAGACGCGCGGATCGTAGACAACAGGGATGCGCGCGGTCTTCGCCCGGACCGGATTGAGCCGCGCCAGCGTCTTCTCCGCGGCGCGGCGCCCGATCGTCGCGGGATCGTCAAGATCGGACAGATGCACGACGGAGGACCATTCATAGTCCCGCTCCATCGCCGTGCCTGTCCCGGCGAGCGCGGTGCAGGACAGGCTGTGGGAGCTGCGCGCATAGCCGCCGGCGAAGCCGTTCGACATCGCCAGCGCGATCCGCACGCGCCCCCAGCCGGCATCGGCACCTTCGCTGTTGGTGATGCCCTTGACCGCGAGCGCCGCATCCTCGGCCGCCGCCGCGCGCTCGATCAACTGTTCGGCGCTGGGCTCGGTGGGGTCGAACAGGTCGAGCGGGCCCGCATCGCGCGGCGGATCGAAGCTGTCGGGCAGGCCGCCGAAGGGATCCTCCGGCACCACCTTCGCCATCGCCACCGCGCGCTCCGCCAGTGTCGCGAAGCCCTTGGGGTCGGGATCGGTCGCGGAGACGATGGCCTGCCGCTTGCCGATGAAGACACGCAGCCCGAGGTCGAAGCCCTCCGCGCGCTCCAGCTGCTCGATCCGGCCCAGCCGGCGAGAGACGGACAGCGACGCGTTCTGCACCAGCAGCGCATCCGCCGCATCCGCGCCCGCGCGCTTCGCGGCCGCGACGAGATCGGCCAGGCGGTCGAGGTCGTTCATGCCGCGAGCTTCTCCGCGATCACCGGCAGCGGCGGCACCTTGCCCGCCGGCCCGAGCGCGGCGAGCGTCGGCGTGGCGCGGAACATGCGCGCGGCGAGCGCCTGCACCTGTTCGACCGTCACGGCGGCGATCTTCGCCTTCGTCTCCTCCACCGGGATGATGCGGCCATACACCTGCAGCTGCCGCGCCAGCTGTTCGCAGCGGCTGCCCGTGGACTCCAGCGACATCAGCAGGCTGGCCCGCAGCTGCGCCTTGGCGCGCGCGAGTTCATCCTCCGTCACGTCCTTCTGCACGCGGCGCAGTTCCTCCAGCGCCACGGGCACCAGTTCTTCCGCCTGGTCTTCCCCGGTGCCGGCATAGATGCTGAACAGCCCGCCATCGGCGAAGGGCGAAACGAAGGAATAGACGCTGTAGACCAGCCCGCGCTTCTCCCGGATTTCCTGGAACAGCCGCGAGGACATGCCCCCGCCGAGCAGCGTGGACAGCACCTGCACGGGGATATGCGCCTCATCGGTCGAGGAGACGGAGGGGAAGCCGAGCACCAGATGCACCTGGTCCAGCTCGCGCTCCTCGCGGAACTCGCCGCCAGTGTAGCACGAGGCCTCGGCCCGCGCCGGCTCCGCCACCGGCAGATCGGCGAAATGCCGGCCGACCATGGCCAGCAGATCCTCATGCTCGATGGCGCCGGCGGCGGCGACGATCATGCGCGATCCGCCATAGTGGCGCTTCATGTAGCCGGTCAGCGCATCGCGGCTCATCGCCTTGATCGTGTCCTCGGTGCCCAGCACCGGGCGGCCCATCGCCTGGGTCGCATAGGCCGTTGCCTGGAAATGGTCGAAGACGATGTCGTCCGGCGTGTCGTTCGCCTGGCCGATCTCCTGCAGGATCACGCCGCGCTCCCGCTCCACCTCCTCGGGCGCGAAGGCGGAATGGCAGAGGATGTCGCCGATGATGTCGGCGGCCAGCCCCGCATCCTCCTTCAGCACCTTGCAGTAGAAGGCCGTATTTTCGCGCGAGGTGTAGGCGTTGATGTGGCCGCCGACATTCTCGATCTCGCGTGCGATGGCCGCGGCGTCGCGCGTCGCGGTGCCCTTGAAGGCCATGTGCTCCAGGAAGTGGGACACGCCGTTCTCCGCTGCCGCCTCGTGCCGCGCGCCGGCATCGACATAGGCCCCGAGCGAGACGGTCTCGACCCTCGGCATCTTCTCCGACACCACGGTCAGGCCGGAGGGCAGGCGGGTCAGGCGGATGGCGTCGGTCATCGTTGTCCTTGCTCGCGGCGTCACGCGGCGTTGCGGCGGATATGGGCGCGCACGAAGGCCTCGACGGGATCGAGTTCGGCGGGCAGGCGGGTGAGGCGTTCGGGCCGGTCGAACAGGTCGGCCAGCCTCGGGGGCAGGGGCGGCGAGACGCCGGTGGCGCGCTGCACCGCATCGGGGAACTTGGCCGGATGCGCGGTGGCGGCGACCACCACCGGGATCGCGGGATCGGCGGGCGGCACGGCCAGCGCGGCCGCGGTGCCGATGGCGGTATGCGGATCGGCGAGGTAGCCATTCTCCCGCCACAGCCGGGCGATCTCGGCCAGCGTGTTCTCGTCGTCCAGCGCGAAGCCGCGGAATATCTGCGTCGCGGCGCCCCAGGCGGCGTCGGGCACCGGCATGCGGCCTTCGGCTCGGAAGCGGCGCATCGTCTCCGCCGTCGCCTTCGGGTCGCGGCCCAGCAATTCGAACAGCAAGCGTTCGAAATTGGAGCTGACCTGGATGTCCATGGACGGCGAAAGGGAAGGCTCCACCGCGCGCACCGTCATGTCGTTCGCGCTCAGGAAGCGCGTCAGGATGTCGTTGCGGTTCGATGCCACGATCAGCTGCGCGATCGGCAGCCCCATGCGCCGCGCCGCCCAGGCGGCCAGCACATTGCCGAAATTCCCGGTCGGCACAGCGAAGGCAACCTCCCGGTCCGGCGCGCCGAGCGACAGGGCGGCGGCGACGTAATAGGGTATCTGCAGTGCGACTCGCGCCCAGTTGATGGAATTCACTGCCGCCAGCCGCACCTCGTTGCGGAAGGGCGCATCGGCGAACATCGCCTTCACCAGATCCTGGCAATCGTCGAAGGATCCGTCGATGGCGAGGTTGGCGACATTCGGCGACAGCACGGTGGTCATCTGCCGCCGCTGCACGGCGCTGGTGCGGCCTTCGGGGTGCAGCACCACGATATCGATGGCCGCGCGATCCCGGCAGGCCTCGATGGCGGCGGAGCCGGTGTCGCCGGACGTCGCGGCGACGATCGTCACCCGTTCCCCGCGGCGGGCCAGCGCGCGGTCGAACAGCAGGCCCAGCGCCTGCATCGCCATGTCCTTGAAGGCCAGCGTCGGGCCGTGGAACAACTCCTGCGCGAAGACGCGGCTGTCGAGTTGCACCAGCGGGCAGACGGCGCGGTGGCCGAAGCCGGCATAGGCCTGCGCCAGCAGCGGGCGCAGCGTGGCTTCATCCGGCTGGCCGCCGGTGAACAGCGCCAGGATTCGCGCGGCGAGGTCCGGATAGGGCAGGCCGCGCAGCTCGCGCCATTCGGCGGCAGTCAGAACCGGCCAGGATTCGGGCACGAACAGGCCGCCATCCTCGGCCAATCCCGCCAGCAGGACGCCTTCGAAATCGCGGGGCGGGGCCTCGCCCCTGGTCGAGACATACATCATGGCCCTGGAAGGTAGTCCCGACCGCGCCCTTTCGCGAGGGGGCGCCCCCGCCATGGGGATGACAGCGCCGCGGAACGGCCAGACCCGGCACGCGGGCCTGTGGCCCGCTGGCCCGTCAGGGCGCGGCGCGCCCCAGCCGCCGCACCGCCCAGAGCCCGGCCAGGGTCACCAGCGCCAGCTGGCCGAAAGCCAGCGTCCAGCCGAGCACAGGGTCCGGGCCGGCCAGGTCCAGCGCCATGCCCAGCCCGACGGGGCCGAGGAAGCCGCCCGCATAGCCGCACATGCTGTGCAGCCCCATCGTCGCGCCGCGCCGGGCCCGGTCCGAGACCTCGAGCGTGCCCGTCGTCAGCGCCGCGCTGTCCAGGTAGATCGCGGCGTTCCAGAGCATCACGCAGAGCGCCGCCAGGGGCGCGGAGACCAGCAGCGAGACCCCGGCGGCCAGGGACAGCACTGCGCCCGTCCCCATCGCGACGGCCACCATCCGCATCCGCCCGAAGCGCTGCGCCGTCTCGTTCCCCGCGACCGAGATTGCGACGCCGAGCAGCCCGGCGACCGTGAACAGCAGGTTCGGCCCCGGCAGCCAGGCGGGCGCGCCGTGCAGCGCGATGGCGGCGGCCAGGAACGTCACGCCCCAGGCCCGGAGCGCGCCCAGTTCCCAGGTATGCGCCGTGTAGCCCGCGATCCAGGCCATCGCCGCGCGGTTGCGGAGCACGGGGCGGAAATCCAGCGCCGCCGCCAGCGAGCGAGGCTCGCGCGGGGCGGCCCCCGGCATCACCGCCAGCCCGATCGCCCCCGCCGCGAGCGCCGCCACGCCGCCGAACACGAAGGCGGCTTCCGGGCCTGCCAGCGCATCGATCGCGCCCGCCACGGCGAAGGACACGGCGCCTGCGATGCCGACGCCGGCCGCGTGCCAGCTGACGGCGCGCGACTGCGCCGCGCCTTCCTGCCGGTCCGCCAGCACCTTGAGCCCCGGCATATAGGCGCCCGCCCAGCCGATGCCGCCGATGGCGCGCAGCGCCAGCGCGCTCCAGAACCCCTCCGCGAGGAAGGCGAAGCCGAGATGGGACAGGGCGGTGGCGCCGGCGCCGACCAGGTAGATCCATTGCGCCGGCAGCCGGTCCGTCAGCGCGACCAGCACCGGTACTGCGACCACATAGGCGGCGAAGAAGGCACCGACGAGCCAGCCTGCCTCGGTCGCCGAGAGCGACCAGCGGTCCATGTAGCCGGGCAGCAGGGCCGGCAGGGTGAAGGCGCCGATCTGCACCAGCACCTGTGCGGCGACCACCGCAGCGGTGAAGCGGGCGTCGGTCATGGGGCGGCGATCATGGGGAGGCCCCCTCACCCCGACCCTCTCCCCCCGTCGGGGGGGGGGAGAGGGAGTTCTGGGTTACAGCGCGCCGCCCTTGCGGCCGGCCATGGCGCCGAGGCGCAGGCGCAGCGCGTTCAGCTTGATGAAGCCCTGGGCATCGAACTGGTCATAGGCGCCCTGGTCGTCCTCGAAGGTCACGTGCTTCATCGAGTACAGGCTGTGCGGCGACTGCCGCCCCGTGACGATCGTGTTGCCCTTGTAGAGCTTCAGCCGCACCGTGCCCGTCACGCTGGCCTGGCTCTGGTCGATCAGCGCCTGCAGCATCCGCCGCTCCGGGCTGAACCAGAAGCCGTTGTAGATGATCTCCGCATAGCGCGGCATCAGGCTGTCCTTGAGGTGCGCGGCCTCCCGGTCCAGCGTAATGCTCTCCATCGCGCGGTGCGCGACATACAGGATGGTGCCGCCCGGCGTCTCGTAGCAGCCGCGGGACTTCATGCCGACGAAGCGGTTCTCCACCAGGTCGAGCCGGCCGATCCCATTCTCCTTGCCCAGCGCGTTCAGGCGCGTCAGCAGGGTCGCGGGCGACATGCGTTCGCCGTTGATGCCCACCGCGTCACCGCGCTCGAACTCGATGGTAATCTCGGTCGCGCGGTCGGGGGCGTCCATCGGGCTGATGGTGCGCTGCCACACCATCTCATCCGCCGCATCCCACGGCTCCTCGAGGATCTTGCCCTCGGAGCTGCTGTGGAGAAGGTTGGCGTCCACGCTGAAGGGCGCTTCGCCGCGCTTGTCCTTGGCGATGGGGATCTGGTGCTGTTCGGCGAAGGCGATCAGCGCGGTGCGGCTGGTCAGGTCCCATTCGCGCCAGGGCGCGATGACCTTCACATCCGGCTTCAGCGCGTAATAGCCGATCTCGAAGCGGACCTGGTCGTTGCCCTTGCCAGTCGCGCCATGCGCCACGGCATCCGCGCCGACCTGCTCCGCGATCTCGATCTGGCGCTGCGCGATCAGCGGCCGGGCGATGGAGGTGCCGAGGAGATACATCCCCTCATACAGCGCATTGGCGCGGAACATCGGGAAGACGAAGTCCTTCACGAAGGTCTCGCGCAGGTCGTCGATGAAGATGTTCTCGGGCTTGATGCCGAGCATCAGCGCCTTGTCGCGCGCCGGGCCAAGCTCCTCGCCCTGGCCGAGATCGGCGGTGAAGGTCACCACCTCGCACTTGTAGGTGGTCTGCAGCCACTTGAGGATCACGCTGGTGTCGAGCCCGCCGGAGTAGGCGAGAACGACCTTCTTCACGTCCTTGACGCGCATGGTGGGGAAGTCCCTTTGGGGGTCGGGAAAAGGTGGCGGAACATGCCGCCCCCGCCGGGCCGGGGCAAGCCTTGCCCGGAGATGGGCGGGCCGCGCCGGCGCGGGCCGGGTGGCTGCGTGACCCGGCGCTGGACAGGCCGGCGGCATGTTTGCAGCATGCATTCGAAACGAACCGGGATCGTCCCATGCGCCTCCCCGCCGTCCTGCTCCTGCTCCTCGCAGCCTGGCCGGCAGCGGCGCAGCCGCGCAATCCGCTGCTGGAGATGGCGGCAAGCCCCGGTCTCTCGCAGCCCGACCGCGCCAGCGTCGAGCGTTTCCTGCGCTATCCGGTGCCGCGGGTCCTGGCGCTTGGCCCGAACGGGGCGATAGGCTGGCAATCACTCGGCGGTACGCCAGAGGAGCTCGAGCAACGCGCCCTGGACAGCTGCCAGCGCCGCAGCGGCGGCGCGCCCTGCGAGGTGGCGGTGCGCGATCTGGCGGTGGTGCTGCCCGGCCGCGCTTGGGCGCCGCCGGAGCCGCCGGCCGGGATGCGCCTGTCCTCCTGGAACCATGAGACGGTGCCGGATCCGCGCTTCCTCTGGTGGGGGCCGGACCAGGCGCGCGGGGTGCTGGTCTTCGCCCATGGGCGCTCGGCGGGCGGCGCGGACAGCCGGGGCGGGCAGCCGCAAGCCTGGACGCGGCGTTTCAACAATGCCGGCTACGATGTGTGGCGCTTCGACCGCCACCCCAATTCGGACGAGACCGCGCGCGCCGCCGGCTGGCTGGCTGGCGACCTCACGGAGCTGCGGCGCCGGGGCTACCGGCATGTCGTCGTCGCGGGCCAATCCCGTGGCGGCTGGAACAGCCTCATGGCCCTCGAGACGCCGGGGCTGGTCGATGTGGCCATCGCGGTCGCCCCGGCCGCTCATGGCCAGACCGGCAGCGCGGCCCACCAACGGCAATTGGACGACCTGCGCACTATCGTGGCCGCCGCTGCGGGAGCGCCCGGAGCCCGCCTGGCTGTCGCGGTGTTCCGCGAAGACCCCTTCGATGCTGAGCCTGAGGCACGCGCTCGGCTGTTCCGCGAACTCGGCGCGCGGGCCGGCGCCTTCTTGTTCATCGACCGCCCCGAACAGCCGACCGGACATGGTGCGGGGGCGAGCGGCGCGTTCAACGACCGTTTTGGGGCCTGCCTGCTGCGCTTCGCCACCGCCACCCCGCCCCCCGCCGCGTGCTGAGGGGGCAGGCGCCGCCAACGCTTTCGCCCGCCCGCGTTCCAGGCTAACACCGGGGCGCCATGCGCCACTTCCTTGAATTCGAAAAGCCGATCGCCGAGCTCGAAGGCAAGATCGAGGAGCTCCGCCGGACCACCGATGCGGGCGGTATCGACGTGGCCGAGGAGGTCGGCCGGCTTCGCGACAAGGCCGAATCCCTGCTGCGCCAGACCTATGCCAAGCTCTCGCCCTGGCAGAAGACGCTGGTTGCCCGCCATCCGGAACGGCCGAAGGCGCTTGACTACGTCCGCGCCCTGATCACGGACTGGACGCCGCTGGCCGGCGACCGGGCCTATGCCGATGACGCGGCGGTGGTGGCCGGCCTCGGGCGGTTCCGCGGCCGGGCGGTCGCGGTTCTCGGCACCGAGAAGGGCCGGGACACCGAAAGCCGTGTGAAGCATAATTTCGGCATGGCGCGGCCCGAGGGCTACCGCAAGGCGCGCCGCATCATGGAACTCGCCGGCCGCTTCGGCCTGCCGATCATCTCCTTCGTCGACACCGCCGGCGCCTTCCCGGGCATCGAGGCGGAGGCGCGCGGCCAGGCGGAAGCCATCGCCCGTTCCATCGAGGCCGGGCTCGACGCGCCGGTGCCCTTCATCGCGACCATCATCGGGGAAGGCGGTTCGGGCGGGGCCATCGCGCTCGCCGCCGCCGACCGCGTGGTGATGCTGGAACACGCCGTCTATTCCGTGATCAGCCCGGAGGGCTGCGCCTCCATCCTCTGGCGCGACGCCGCCCAGGCGGCGACGGCGGCCGAGGCGCTGCGGCTGACCGCCGAGGATCTGCGCCGCCTGAACCTGGTGGATGCCATCGTGCCGGAGCCGCTCGGCGGCGCGCATCGCAACGCCGATGCGCTGATGGCGGCGGTGGGCGACAAGGTGTGGTCGCTGCTGGAGCCGCTGCTGGCGCTGGACGGCGCGACGCTGCGCGCCCGCCGGCGCGAGAAGTTCCTCGAAATGGGTCGCGGCGGCGTCATGTAGCCCGCCGGCGCGACGCGCCGGCCTGGGCAAGGCCGGCTTTGCGCCCAGACTTTTGCGCCTAGACTGGGCCGATGGCCCCCAACTCCCCCCCTCCCGGCGCGCAGGCCGATGCGGCGCTGAGCCATGCCGCGCTGCGGCGGCTGTTCTTCCGCGTCTTCCCCGCCGTGGGGCTGGCCATGTTCGGCGCGGCGCTGGACCAGACCATCGTCGCCGCGGCCCTGCCCGCCATCGCCCGCTCGGTGGGCGAGGTGGAGCGGATCTCTTGGGTCGTGGTCGCTTATCTGGTCGGGACCACCATCGCGGCGCCGGTGCATGGGCGGCTGGGCGATGCCTTCGGGCGAAGGCGGATGCTGCTGGTTTCGCTCGCGCTCTATGCCCTGGGCGCGGTGCTCTGCGCGGTGGCGCCCACGCTGGATACGCTGGCGCTGGCGCGGCTGGTGCAGGGGCTGGGCGGGGGCGGGCTGATCTCGCTGTCCATCGCGCTGATCGGGGAATTCGTGCCGCCGCGGGAACGCGGGCGCTTCCAGGCCTGGATCGCGGCGATCTTCGCCGCCGCCTCGGCGGCCGGGCCGGTGGTGGGCGGGCTGCTGACCGAATGGCTCGGCTGGCGCGCCGTGTTCATGGTGCAGCCGCCCCTGGCGCTGGTCGCGGCCTGGCTTGTGGTGCGCCGACTGGATGGCGCCGCGCCGGGCTCGGCCAAGGGCTTCTCCTTCGACTGGATGGGGCTGGCGCTGTTCGTGCTGTTCGTGGCCCCGACGCTGCTCGCGCTCGACCAGCTGCGGCGTCTCGCACCCGGGCCGCTTGCGGTGGCGGCGGGGCTTGGCGCCGTTGCCGCCCTCGCGCTTGTCCTGCTGTGGCGGCAGGAACGGCGCGCGGCCGACCCGCTGCTGCCGCTCCAGGTGCTGGGCGAGCCTTCGATCTGGCGGGCCAACCTGTCCTCGGCGCTGGTCTCGGGCGCTTTCGTGGGCGCCATCGCTTTCCTGCCGATCTATTTCGTCGCGGTGCGCGGGTTGTCGCCGGCGGCCTCCGGCCTCGCGCTGCTGCCGCTGGCGGCGGCGGCGGCGCTCGGCGCCATGGCGTCGGGGCAACTGCTGGCGCGGACCGGGCGGACGATGATCTGGCCCACCATCGGGCTCGCCCTCGCGGCGGCGATCATGGCGGGCGTCGCGCTGAGCACGGGGGCGCTCGCGGTGCCGGTGGTGGCGCTGCTGCTCGGGCTGGCCTCCATCGCGCTCGGCACCTCCTTCCCGATGGTGCAGGTCGTGGTGCAATTCGCCGCCGGGCGAGAGCGGCTGGGGGCGGCCACGGCCTCGGTGCAGTTCATCCGCTCCCTCGGCGCGGCGAGCGGCACGGCGCTGATGGGGACGGTGCTGTTCGGCACGCTGGTGGCGCATGGCGGGACGGGGGAAGGCGGGGGCGATGCCGCGGCGTTGTTCGTGGCCCTGGTGAACCAGGGCCCGGACGCGCTGGCCGGGCTGGCGGAGGCGGCCCGCGCCGAGTTCCGGGAAGCCATGACCGGCGCCTTCCGCGCCGCCTTCCTGGCCGCCGCGCTGATGCTGGCCGGCGCGGCCTGGCTTTCCGCCCGGGTGCCGCTGCAGCGGGTCTAGCCAGCCCTCTCATCCTGGCCCTGGGCGTTGACCCGCGCCCCCGGGGGGCGCACATGAGCCATGGCGTCGGGTGGCTGGGCGACCGCTGGCAGCGTGGCGACACGCGGCTGGAGGAAAGTCCGGGCTCCACGGGAATACGGTGCCGGTCAACGACCGGCGGGGGTCAAACCCCAGGGAAAGTGCCACAGAGAGCAGACCGCCACGGCGTGGAAACACCCCGCGGTAAGGGTGAAAGGGTGGGGCAAGAGCCCACCGCGCCCCCGGCGACGGGGGCGGCATGGCAAACCCCACCGGGAGCAAGGCCGAATAGGGGCGGCCGGCGAAGCGTGCCGAAAGGCGCGTGGACGCAGGGGCATTCTCGCCCCGTCGCCCGGGTTGGCCGCGAGAACCCTGCGGCAACGCAGGGTCCAGAGGAATGGTCGCACAGCGCCCCGGGTTCATCCCTAGGGCGTGGACAGAACCCGGCTTACAGGCCACCCGGCGCCCCACTTCATCGGTCGTCTTCGCTGACCGACGACGCCTGTCGCGGCAACCCAGTACGTCGTGCCGCTCCAGGTGCGCCCACGCCGCGGATGGAAAGACCTACATCCGCCAGCGGCGGTGCTGCCACAGCCATTGGCCGGGATGTTCGCGGATCCAGCCGGCGATGATGTCGTTGATCGCCTGCGTCGCGGCATCCACATCCACCACGCCGCGCGCGTCGCGGGGCAGGGCGATGGCCTCGGTCAGCTCCAGCCGGAAGCGGTTGCCGGGCAGGCGGATGGCGCGGGCGCCATGCACCGGGCAATCGAAGCGCCGGGCGAGCCGCGCGAGCAGCGGGTTCGCCGACGCGGTGCGGCCGAGGAAGCGCACCTGCGGCCCGCGCCCGAAGCGCTGGTCCACCAGCATGCCGAGATGCAGCCCGGCATCCAGCGCCTCCATCATCCGGATCGGCGCGGCGGTGCCGGCGGGGATCAGCTCTCCCATCACCGGGCGGCGCATGGCCAGGATGTCGCGCGCGATCGCGCGGTTGTTCGGCGTGCGATACAGCGCGGCCGCCGGCAGGCCGTGGCGCTGCGCGGCCACCGCCGGCAATTCCCAATTCGCCAGATGCGCCGCGAAGACCATCGCGGGCTTGCCGTCCTCCAGCAACTGGCGGAATCGCGCGACGCTGTCGGGGGGCAATTCGATGCGGCCGGCATCGGGATTGGCCGGGTCCCAGTCCCACAGCGCGCCGAGATGGACATATTCCGCCGCGGTGCGGCCAAGATTCTCCCAGCTTTCGCGGAGGATCGCGGCGCGTTCGGCCTCGGTCTTCTCGGGGAAGGCGGCAGCGATGTTCTCGCGCGCGATGCGATTCTGCGGCGCCAGCTGCGCGAGCAGCCGCGCGCCGGCGGCGCCGAGATTGGACGCGCGGTCAGGCCCGAGCGCGCGCACCAGCCCGAAGGCGCCGCGCACCAGCGCGGCCAGGGCTTCGTCGCCGATCCTCTGAAGCCGTCCGCTCATCGCGCCGGAAAGGCGGCCGGCGCCATTTCGCGCAGGCCGAGCGCGCGAATGCGCGCCGCGCACCAACCAACCGCCCCGCCGGGCGCACCCGTGGCCTGCGCGCAGGCAAGCTGCCGCAGGCAGCGCCCGCCGCTTGAGGGCATCACAGCGTCACGATGATCTTGCCGAAGACCCGGCGCGATTCCAGCCGCTCCAGACCTTCGGAGAAGCGGTCCAGCGGCACGACGGTGTCGAGCACCGGGCGGATGCCGGACGCCATCTTCGCCACCGCATTGCGGACATTCTCGATCCGGCAGCCGAAGCTGCCGAAGATGTGCAGCTGGCGCTGGAACAGCATCATCAGGTTGGTGTCGGCATTGACGCCGGAGGTGCTGCCGCAGGTCACCAGCCGCCCGCCCATGCGGAGCGAGAGCAGGGACGCCGCCCAGGTCGCCGCCCCCACATGTTCGAACACCACATCCACGCCGCGCTTGCCGGTGACGCGCCGCGCGACGGTGGAGAAGTTCTTCTCGCTGTAATTGACCACATGATCGGCGCCGAGATCCTTCGCCTTGGCGCATTTCTCGTCGTCGCCCGCGGTCGCGATCACGGTGCAGCCCAGCGCCTTGGCGACGCGGATGGCGACGGATCCGATGCCCGATCCGGCGGCCTGGATCAGGATGGTCTCGCCCGGCTGCAGCCGGGCATTGTCGAACAGCATGTGCTCGACCGTGCCGAAGGTGACGGTGGAACAGGCCGCGTCCTCGAAGGACACGCTGGACGGCACCTTCACCAGCGTGCGCGCCGGCCAATTCGCCACTTCGCGCGCGAAGCCGTCGATGTGGAAGCCGGCCACGCCCTGGACATTCTCGCACAGATTGTCGCGGCCCGAGGTGCAGGCCTCGCAGGTGCCGCAGGTGCGGGCGCCATAGGGGGTCGCGCGGTCGCCGATCGCCCAGCCGGTCACGCCTTCGCCGATCGCCACCACCTCGCCCGACGCCTCCGCGCCGACGGTCAGCGGCAGCTGGCGCTGCGCGAAGGCCATGCCGCGCCAGCCCCAGACATCGATATGGTTCAGCGAGACCGCGCGGATCCGGATCTGGATCTCCCCGGGGCCGGGCGGGGGCGGGGGCGCGACCTCCTCCAGCCGCAGGTCGCGGTCGCCATGCAGGCGCAGGGCACGCATCAGGCGGGCTCTCCCGAGATCACGAGGCAGACATTCTGCCCGCCGAAGCCGAAGCTGTTGGACAGCACATGCGACACCTTCGCCGCGCGGGCCACGTTGGGCACCACATCCAGCGTGATGGCCGGATCCGGCTCCTCGTGGTTGATGGTGGGCGGCAGCAACTGGTCGCGGATGGTCAGCAGGCTGAAGGCCGCCTCGATGGCGCCCGCCGCGCTCAGCGTGTGGCCGAGCATGGATTTGTTGGAGGAGATCGGCGGCGCGCCTTCGCCGAAGACGGCGCGCAGCCCGAGCGTCTCCATCTTGTCGTTCTCGGGCGTCGAGGTGCCGTGGGCGTTCACATAGCCGATCGCGTCCGGCTGCAGCCCCGCATCGGCGATGGCGTTGCGCATCGCGCGGATGATCGCCTCGCCCGAGGGGTTGGAACGGGTGCGATGGAAGCTGTCGGATTTCTCGCCGCAGCCGCCGATCAGGCCGAGCACCTTGGCGCCGCGCGCGCGGGCATGTTCCAGGCTTTCCAGCACCAGGCAGGCCGCGCCCTCGCTCATCACGAAACCGTCGCGCGACTTCTCGAAGGGCCGGGCGGCCTTTGCGGGATCGTCGTTGCGGGTGGACAGCGCCGAGAGCAGGGAGAAGCGGATCAGCGCCTCCGGCTGCACCGTGCCATCGGCGCCGATGGCCAGCGCGGCCTCGGCTTCCCCGCGCCGGATCGCCTCGACGCCGAGCTGAATGGCGGACCCGCCGGTGGCACAGGCGGTGGAGATGGCGATGGGCGCGCCGCGCGTGCCGAAGCGCTCGGCCAGCTTTTCGCCGATGCCGGCGAAGGCGGCGAGCTCGTACATCTCATCCCACTTCGCCGCCGCCTCGATCAGCGCGGGATACAGCGGCGCGGCCGGGGCGGCGCGGGCGGCCAGGCGCAGGCGATAGGGCCACTCGGTCTCGACCGGGGGCATGCCGAGCATCAGCGGGCCCGGGAAGTTGCCCGGACCGAAGCCGGCCTGCGCCAGCGCTTCTTCCGCCACAAGCGTCGCATAGCGTGCGACGCGCTGGGAGGAGGTCATGGCGCCCGTATCCTCGCCGGGCAGATCGACCGTGCCGGCGATGGTGGTGCGGAGATGTTCGGTCGGGAAGCGGGTGATGCGGCGGATGCCGGACCGGCCGGCGGTGAGCGCGGCCCAGTTGTCGACAACCCCGAGGCCGAGCGGTGTCACGATCCCGATGCCCGTCACCGCGACCAGCGGGCGGCCGGCATGGTCGGTGAAGCGGCTCATGGCTGCGCCTCCGCCGGAATCGCGGCCAGATGGGCCATCGCTTCCCCGCGCCAGGCGGCGAAGCCGGTGACGAGGATGTCGGCGGGCGCGCCGTCCAGCGGCGCCTCCAGCGCTTCCATCGGGGCGGGGAAGACGCCTTCCAACAGACATAGTGCGGCGAGCGCCACATTGGCGGGGAAGGTCGCTTCCACCCCCCAGCCGATGCGGCTGCCGGTCGCGCGCACCGCGAGCGGCTGGTAGAGGCCGCCCAGCACTTCCCGCTCCAGCACCGTGGCCGCGGTGGCGCCGGTACAGCCGGAGATCACCGGCAGGCGGCCGGGGGCAAGGCGGGGCGCGATGCGCCGGAAGGCCTGGGCCATCGCCTCATGCCCCGGATCGGCCGGGGTGCGGCGGGCCTGGCCGGTGGCGATGGCGCCGAGCCGCGCGAGACCCTTCGCCCCGCGCGCCCGCGCGCCCGCTTCCGTCTCCAGCACCAGGAAGGCGGCCTGGGTGCCGGTGACGGCGCCTGGCGCGTCTTCCCGCGAGAAGACCGGGGCCCAGGGCGCGCCCTGCGTCTGGTGCCGCAGCAGCCCGCCCGCGTGATACAGCAGCAGCATGTCCCAGCGCGCGGCCGAATAGGCCCCGCCGACCAGGGCGATGCGCGAGGATCCCTCCGCCAGCCGCGCGGCCGCGATCCGCACGGCATCCGCGCCGGCCTGTTCCTCCCCCATGAAGGTGCGGGAGGCGCCGGTGACGCCATGGACGATGGAGATGTTGCCGGCCAGAAGATTGGACAGCTGGGCGAGGAACAGCGTCGGCCGCAGCCCGCCCGCCAGCATCTCGTTCAGCTTCACCGCCGCTTCCGCGGGCGGCAGCGGAGCGAGCGCGGACAGCACCTGATCGTCCAGCGCGATGTCGCGTTCCCCGCCGCCGGCTGCGACGATCAGGTCCATCTCCGCCACCAGGTCGCGCGCGCCGGCATCGTCGATGGCAAGGCCCGCCGCATAGGTGCCCAGCCGCTGCCAGGGCTCCATCTGGCGCTGGTCGCCCTTCTTGGGGATCTGCCGGTCGAGTTCCAACGCGGGGCCGGGGTGGATGGCGAAGGGCGCGAAACTGGCGGCATCAAGCGCCGCCGGGCCTGCCGCCGCGAGCGCGGCCAGATGCGCCGCGCGGCCTTCGCCGGCTGAGGACACCAGGCCGATCCCGGTGATCCAGATGTCGTTCGCTGCCATGCGTCAGGACTGTCCAGGCAGGCCGATTCGGCGCGCCGTCTCGCGCATCATCGCTTCCAGGGCCGGTGCGGGGAAGGGCATGACGCGGAAGGTGATGTCCGCTTCCGCCACCAGCTTGCCGCCGGCCTCGATCCGCGCCGCGGTCACCGCGTAGCCCGATCCGTCATGCGTCAGGCGGGACCGCACCAGCAATTCGGCGCCGGGGCTGACGAAGCCGCGGAACTTCGCCTCATTCACCTTGGTCAGGAAGGGCATCCGGGTCATGCCGTTGAGCGCCAGCAGCAGCCAGCCGCCGGTCTGGGCCATGGTCTCGACCATCAGGACGCCGGGCAGGATGGGGTAGCCTGGGAAGTGCCCTTCGAAGACCGGGCTTTCCTGCGGCAGGGTGGAGGCGACCGTGATCTCCTCCGCCGAGAGGGCGACCACGCGGTCGACCATCTGGAAGTATTCGAGCCGCATGGCGCCCTGGCCTTTCGCGTTGCGCCGGTCGGTTCAGCCGCCGGCCTGCTTCGCGGCGACCAGTTCCTCGATCCGCTGGGCCAGGTTGCCCATGACGAAGTAGTGCTCGGCCGGCGCCTTGCCGGCGTTCACTTCCTGCGTCCAGGCCTCCACCGGCACCTTGATGCCGAAGGCCTTGTCGATGGCGAAGACGATGTCGAGGAAGTCCAGGCTGTCGATGCCGAGGTCGTTGATCACATGCGCCTCCGGCTTGATCTTGTCGGCCGGGACTTCGCTGTTTTCGGCGATGATCTCTGCGATGCGGTCGAACACCGGCGATGTCATGGGGCAGGCTCCGGACAGCGGGAAAGGGGGCGTCTTGGCCCGATCGGGCCGGATTGTCCAGGGCCGGGGCCGCAACGCCGGGTTGCGGCCGGGCCCAAGGGGGCGGGCCAGGGGTGGGCCAGGGGGGCGGCGGCCACGGCTGGCCACCCTGGACAGGGCTGGGCGGTGTGACGCATTGTCCACCCATCCATACCTACCGGGAGGCGATAGAGAACATGCGCAAGATGAGCTTCCGCGCCGTGCTGCGCGGGGCGGTGTGTGCCCTGACCCTGGGCGCGGCCGCCATGGCCGCGCCGGCGGGTGCGACGACCTTCACCTGGGCGACGGCGAACGACATCCTCGGCCTCGACCCGCATGCCAACAACCATGGCGTGACCAACGCCATGAAGAGCAATTTCTATGAGCCGCTGGTCCGCCGCGAGGCCGATGGCAGCCTGGCCGCCGCGCTCGCCGAGCGCTGGGAACAGCCGACCGCGAACACCTGGCGCTTCCACCTGCGCCGCAATGTCCGCTTCCATGACGGCACGCCCTTCACCGCCGCCGATGTCGTGATGTCGGCCGAGCGTGTGCGCCAGAACGACATGGCCTACACGCTGCAGTCGGTCACCGCCGTCCGCGCCATCGACGACCACACGGTCGAGATGGAGACGCGCGGCCCGAATCCGATCCTGCTGCAGGACCTGACGCTGTTCTTCATCATGAGCCGCAACTGGGTCCAGGCGAACAACGCGATGGGCGTCGCGCGCGCCGGGCAGCCGGGCGCCAACACCGCCTTCCCGCAGCTCAACGCCATGGGCACCGGCCCCTTCCGCGTGGTGGAGCGGGTCGCGGATGAGCGCACCGTGCTGGTGCCGAACCCGACCTACTGGAACGCCGCGGCGATGAACCACGGCATCACGCGCGCGGTGTTCCGCCCGATCGCCTCCGCGCCGACGCGGCTTGCCGCGCTGCTCTCGCGCGAGCTGGACGTGATGTACCATGTGCCGCTGCAGAACGTGCAGCAGGTGCAGCAGGCGCAGGGCGTGCGCCTGGTGCAGGGCCCGACGGCGCGCAGCATCTATTTCGCGATGGATGTCGAGCGCGCCGAGAGCCTGGATGAGCCCGGCCGCCCCAACCCGCTGCGCGACGTGCGCGTGCGCCGGGCGATGTACCAGGCCATCGATATGGGCACGATCACCCGCGTGATCCTGCGCAACTCGACCGTCGCCTCCGGCCTGCCGATCGGCACCGCCATCGGCGGCCATGTCCCGGCCCTGGCCGAGCGCCTGCCCTTCGACCCCGACGCGGCGCGCCGCCTGCTGACGGAGGCCGGCTATCCGAACGGCTTCCGCATCACGCTGAACTGCCCGAACAACCGCTATGTGAATGACGAGGCGATCTGCCAGGCCGCGACCGCGATGCTGCAGCGCGTCGGCATCCAGGCGCGGCTGAATGCGATGCCCTTCGGCCGCTTCCTCCAGGGCGGCGGCAATGGCGAATTCCAGTTCTATCTGCTGGGCTGGACGCCGGGTAACTTCGACATGACCAACCCGGCGCGTGAGCTGCTGGGCGAGGGCAGCTTCAACTGGGGCAAGTTCAACGACGCCCGCATGAACGAGCTGGCGCGGGAGATCGGCACGATCTCGCCGCAGGACCCGCGCCGCCAGCAGCTGGCGACCGAGTACTGGACCCGCTTCCGCGACCTGCTGCCGATGATCCCGCTGCACCAGGAGCCGCAGATCTTCGCGGTGCGCGAGACGGTGGCCGACTTCACCATGCGCGTCGCCGAGGACCTGGAACTCCGCCACGTCCGCATGCGCGGCAACTGAAGCCGGCGCACATCGCCTGACGACAGGGCCCGTCACCGCAAGGTGGCGGGCCTTTTCGCATCATGGGGGCAGTCTTCAGATCAGCCCGCCATTCACATGGATCACCTGGCCGGTGACGTAGCCGGCCTCGGCCGAGGCCAGGAAGGCGACCATCGCCGCGACATCCTCCGGCGTGCCGAGCCGCTGCAGCGGGATCTTCGCCGCGACCGCATCCCAATGCGCCGCGCTCAGCGCGGCATGCGCGCCCGGGTCCTTCCGCGTGTAGCCGGGCGAGACGGCATTGACCGTGGTGCCGGCCGCCGCCGCTTCCACCGCCAGCGTGCGCACCAGCGCCTCCATCCCCGCCTTGGCCGCGGCACTGGCGGGGAAGGTCGCGACATCGGTGCGGAAGACATGCGCGACGAAGGAGGAGATCGCGACGATCCGCCCGTCCCGCAGATGCGGCAGCGCCGCGCGCGCCAGACGGATGAAGCCCCACAGCACCGTATCCAGCGATTTGGCGAAGGTGGCGTCCTGGGCTTCGGCGAAGGGCGTCTTGTCGGCGAAGCCCGCGGCGTGGATCACCGTGTCGAGCCGCCCGAAGCGCCCGACGGCGCCTTCCACCAGCGCGGCCGGCAGCGCCGCATCGGCGATGTCGCCGAGCATCACCGCCGCTTCCCCACCCGCAGCGCGCACCGCGGCGGCGACGCGTTCCGCGCCCTCGGCGTTCTTGCGTGTATGCACCAGGATCGAGGTGCCGGGCGCCGCCAATCGCCGGCAGCAGGCCGCGCCGATCCCCGATGCCGCGCCCGTCACCAGCACCACGCGCTGGCGTTCCGCGTTCATCAGCCGATTCCTGATCTTGAGGCGCTCAGCCTATCCGGCAGCCTGCCGCGGGTCGACGGGTGTGTTCTCCGGCGCGCCGTTCTCGGCCGGGTTCAGGCGCCACAGGGTCCAGTTCAGGAAGCCGGCGAAGCTCACCCAGACGAGGTAGGGCACCAGCAGCCACGCCGCCGTCGCGCTGACCGGGGCGAAGACGGCAATCATCGCCGCGATCGAGACCCAGAACAGCGCGAGTTCCGCCAGCGCCCAATCCATCCGGCGCAGGCCGAAGAAGATCCAGGACCAGGCCGCGTTCAGCAGCAGCGAGACGGTCCAGAGCAGGATCGGCGCCCCGAAGCCCGCCTGCCGCCAGACCAGCCAGGCCGCGACCGCGATGGACAGGTACAGCAGCGCCCACGCAATGGGGAACAGCCAGTTGGGCGGGTTGAACCAGGGCTTCCTGAGCCGCGCATACCAGGCGCCGGGCTTGAACAGCGCACCGGTCGCGGATGCCGCGAAGCAGGCGAGGATGAAGCCGCCGAGGGCGAGCGCCGAACTCATGTCCATGTCCCCCCATCTGGGGGCTGGGCGAAGGCGTGTCGAGCGATATCGCCGCTCAAGGCGCTGTGGTCGAGCGCGCCAGCAGCGTGCGCACCAGCGGCGGCCGGCCGGCGATCGGAACCGGCACGCTGCGATAGGCATCGAGCCCTCGGCCCGCCCCTGTCGGCCCGCTGGTCGGCATCGGGATTCGGTCCGCGCCGTTGGACAGCATCGTCCCGCCGCCCCCCATTGGCCCGACCGGCAGGCTGCGCGCCGCGACCGTGGTGGGCGGCGCCACGGGGGGATGGGGCCGCGCCTGCTCTTCGGCCCAGGCCGCCAGCACGCGGGCGCGATAGGGGGCGGCGAATTCGGGCGTGTGGGAATGATAGGCGGCCGCCGCGGCCTGCCAATCGCCGCGGCTGGTCTTCAGCTCCGTCAGGAAGCGGGCGGCATAGGCGGCATTGGTGGCCGGGTCGAAGGCGGCGTCGAGGCTGGGGAAGGCGTTTGGGTGGTGGCGCAGGTTCACCTGCATGCAGCCGATATCGATGGACCGCACGCCCCGGGCCTGAAGGGCCTGTACCTCGGCGATGGCTGCCGCCTTGGTGGGAAAAAACTGCCCACGTCCCTCGGCATTGATGGTCCAGGGCCAGGGGTGGAAGGCGCCCGTCTCCGGGTCCCGCCGGCCGGATTCGACCCGCCCGATGGCCATGAGAAGCTGGGCCGGGATGCCGGCCGCGCGTTCCGCCGCCTGGATGGCGGCGCGGCACAGCCGGCCGGGCTCGGCCCGCAGGGCGGTGGGGGTCAGCAGCAGAAGGGCGAGCACCAGGACGCGCATGCGTCCCGCTCCGCAAGACTCGTGCCAGCATGGGGCGCCCCCACCTGCCGGGGCCTCGCGCCGCGCGGCGCCCTCGCCTAGTCTTCCCGCGACGGACAGGCGGAGGAACCGGCATGGCGCGCATCGGCTTCGTGGGTCTCGGCAATATGGGCGGGCCGATGGCGCGGAACCTGGCGAAGGCCGGGCATCACGTCGCGGTTTTCGACATCGTCCCAGAGCTCGTGGCGCGCTGTGCCGAAGCGGGCGCGACGGCCGCCGCCTCCGCCGCCGAGGCCGCCCGCGGGGCCGATCTGGTCGTCACCATGCTGCCCGCAGGCGTCCAGGTGCGGGAGGCCTGGCTCGGCGCCGGCGGCATGGCGGCGGCCAGCCGTGCGGACGCCATCCTGATCGACTGCTCCACCATCGATGTCGCGATCGCGCGTGAGGTCGCCGCTGGCTGTGGGCGGGCCTTCCTCGACGCCCCCGTCTCCGGCGGGGTGATGGGGGCGGAAGCGGCGACGCTCACCTTCATGGTGGGCGGCCCCGAAGCGGCCTTTCGCGCGGCGGAGCCGATCCTGCAGCGCATGGGCCGGGCGGCGATCCATTGCGGCGGGGCGGGCGCCGGGCAGGCGGCAAAGGCCTGCAACAACATGATCCTGGCCGCCACGATGATCGCGACCTGCGAGGCCTTCGTGCTGGCCGAGACGCTCGGCCTGTCCCACCAGGCGCTGTTCGACGTGGCGTCGAAATCCTCGGGCCAGTCCTGGAGCCTGACCACCTATTGCCCGGTGCCCGGCCCGGTGCCGGGCAGCCCCGCCAACCGGGACTACCAACCGGGCTTCGCGGGCGCGCTGATGCTGAAGGATCTCGGCCTTGCGCAGCAGGCCGCCGCGCAGGCGGGGGCCGCGACGCCGATGGGCGCGCGGGCGCTGGAACTCTATGCGGAGTTCGTGGAGGCCGGCGGGGCCGGGACGGATTTCTCCGGCATCATCCGCATGCTGCGGGACAAGAGCCGCGCCGGCACGTCTTCGAACTGAAGCGCCAGCACCTCACGAACAGGCCCCCAGCCGGTCGATATCCCGCGCGGCGGTGGCGCGTTCCTCGGCCGTCAGGTCCAGCAGGCGTGCCGCCAGATGCTGGCCCGCCAGATGCGCCAGGTTCCGCAGCGCCCGCGCCTCGGCCGCGCCACGCCGTTCCTCGGCCGCCAGGGCGGCGGGGCCGTGATGGGCTGCGCAGGCGGCCGGGGGCGTCGCGGCCCGCCGCGCCGCCGGGCGCGTGGGCAGATGGGCGAAGGCCGTCTCCAGCCGACGCTGCTGTTCCTCCGCCTCCGCCAGTAGCCTTGCGAGGAGGGCGCGCGAGACGGGCGGGGGGCCAGCCTCGACGGCGCCGCGCAGCGCGGCGATGCGGAGCGCGGCTTCGGCATGGGCGTCGCGCAGCGCGCCGACCAGGCGGCGGCGCGGGGCGGCGGCATCGGCGGCGGCGCGGGCCAGCGCATCGTCGCCACGAAGCGCCGCGGCGACGACGGCGCGGGGGAAGCTCGGCAAGGTGTCGTGCATCGTGCTCGCTCTGGGAGAAGGCCCGGGGCTTGGGCGGGTCCGGCCCGGACAGGGTGGCCGGTTGGTAAGGATCCCGGCCGGCGACTGCCGGCGCGTGGCGATCTCAACGCCCGAATCGCGAAGCGTGCATCCAACAGATGCGCGATTGCGCCGCCGCGTCGTGCCGCTGCCGGTGCTGGACGTGTGGCCGGGCACGGGCCAGATACGATGCATGACCGGCAATCCGCTGCTTGAAACCTGGACCACGCCCTTCGGCGTGCCCCCCTTCGACCGCATCCGCCCGGCGCATTTCGCCCCGGCCTTCGAGGCCGCGATGGAGGCCCACCGCGTCGAACTCGCCGCCATCGCCGCGGACCCGGCGCCGCCCAGCTTCGCCAATACGGTGGAAGCGCTGGAACGCGCCGGCCGGCTGCTCGGGCGGATCTCGGCCACCTTCTTCAACCTCGCCGCCAGCCAGGCGACCGAGGCATTGCAGGCGGTGGAGCGGGAGATCGCGCCGCGCCTCGCGCGCCATCGCACCGAGACCACGCTCGACCCCGCCATCTTCCGCCGCGTGGCTTCGCTGTTCGAAGGGCGCGCGGCACTCGGCCTCGAGGCCGACCAGCTTCGCCTGCTGGACCGACTGCACCGGCATCTGGTGCGGGCCGGCGCGGCGCTGGAGGAAGCCGCGCGGACGCGGCTGACCGAGATCTCCACCCGGCTGGCCACGCTGCATACGCGCTTCGGCCAGAATGTGCTGGCCGATGAGAATGACTGGCAGATGGTGCTGACGGCGGCCGACCTCGACGGCCTGCCCGATTTCGCTTGCGCCGCTGCCGCGGAAGCCGCGCGCGAACGCGGGGCGGAGGGCTATGTCATCACCCTCGCGCGGTCTTCCGTGGAGCCCTTCCTGACCTTCTCCGCCCGCCGCGACCTGCGGGAGCGCGCCTTCCGTGCCTGGGTCGCGCGCGGCGCGCTGCATCCGGACCGCGACAACGCCGCGCTGGTGCGGGAGATCCTGTCGCTCCGCGCCGAACGCGCGCGGCTGCTGGGGGCTGCCGACCATGCCGAATACCGACTGGCCGACACCATGGCCGGCCACCCGGATGCCGCCGAGGGCCTTCTGCGCGCCGCCTGGGATCCCGCGCGGCGCCGCGCCGCGGCGGAACGCGCGGAGCTAGAGGAACTGGCCCGCGCCGAGGGCGACAACGCCCCGATCGAGGCCTGGGATTGGCGCTTCTGGGCCGAACGCGCGCGCAAGGCCCGGCATGATTTCGACGGTGCCGCGCTGAAGCCCTATCTGGAGCTGGAGGCGATGCTGCGCGCGCTGTTCGACACCGCGCGGCGCCTGTTCGGCCTTGCGATGACCGAGCGGGCCGACATCCCGACCTACCATCCCGATGTCCGCGCCTTCGAGGCGAAGGACGCATCGGGTGCGCATGTCGGGGTCTTCCTGCTGGATAACTTCGCCCGGCCCGGCAAGCGGTCCGGCGCCTGGATGAGCAGCTTCCGCGTGGCCGATGCGCTGGATGGGCGTGTGGCCCCGATCATCGTCAACAACAACAACCTGGCGAAGTCGCTGCCCACGCTGCTGTCCTGGGACGATGCGCGCACGCTGTTCCACGAATTCGGCCACGCGCTGCACGGGCTGCTGAGCACCGCACGCTACCCATCCCAATCCGGCACCGCCGTGCTCGGCGATTTCGTCGAGTTCCCCTCCCAGGTCATGGAGCATTGGCTGTCGGTGCCGGAGACGCTCCGCACCCATGCCCGCCATCACGCCACCGGCGAAGCGCTGCCGGAGGCGATGTTGGCGAAGCTGCTGGCGGCACGGAATGACGGGCAGGGCTTCGCGACGGTGGAATACGTCTCCTCCGCGCTGATCGACCTGGCGCTGCACCGCCACCCCGACCCTGGCTCCCTCGACCTCGCCGCCTTCGAGGACGCCTTCCTGGCCGAGATCGGCATGCCCGCCGCCATCGGGCTGCGGCATCGCCCGATCCATTTCGGGCATCTGTTTGCCGGCGGCGGCTATGCGGCGGGCTATTACTTCTACCTCTGGGCCGAGGTGCTGGACGCCGACGGCTTCGAGGCCTTCGAGGAAGCGGGCGACCCCTTCCACCCCGAACTTGCCGCCCGGCTGAAGGCGATCTTCCAGGCTGGCGACACCGCCGACCCGATGGCGCTCTACACCGCTTTCCGCGGACGGCCACCGAAGGTGGATGCGCTGCTCCGCAAGCGGGGGCTCGCGGACTCCAGCCCCGCATGAGGCGCCCGACGTAAGGCAAACTTTAACCCCGGAGGCGCTTTTCTAGGCTTCAGAAGAACCCTGCCGGAGCCTCCGCATGTCGTCGTCGAAGCCCGTGCTGCATGTCCTGGACGACGACGCCGCCGTCAGGTCGCTCGCTTGCCGTGTCGGCGAACGCTGCGGCTTCCGCACGGAAGTCTTCGCCGCGCCCGGCGACTTCCTCGCCGCCGTCGCGGCGGACCGGCCGGAGCTGATTATGCTCGACATCGTCCTGGAGGAGACGGGCTGGATCGCGGTGCTGGAGGCGCTGTCGCAGCTGCGTTGCACCACGCCGGTCATCGTCTCGAGCGGCCTTGACGAAAGGCTGCTGGGCAGCGCGGTGCGGATCGGGGACAAGCTGGGGCTGACCATGCTGGCCCCGCTTCGCAAGCCCGCCGGCCCGGCGGAACTCTCCGCCGTCATCTCGGCCGCCGCCAGGAACGGGCTGCCGATCCGCGCCGTCGATCTGGACGATGCCATCGCAGCGGGCCAGCTTGTGCCCTATTACCAGCCCAAGGTTCGCGTGGCGGATCGCAAGCCGGTCGGGGCGGAGGCGCTGGTGCGCTGGGAACATCCGGCGCGTGGCACGCTCGGCCCTGCCTTTTTCCTCCCCTTGGCCGAGAAGGGCGATGCGATCATGCCGCTCACCGACCTTATGGTCGAACGTGCGGCACGGGATTGCGCGGCGTGGCATTCTGCGGGGCACGAGGTGTCGGTGGCCGTGAACATCCCGGCCCGCTGCCTGGCGGCCCCCGGCTTTGCCGATCGCGTCGCCGCGCTGGCGGCGAAGGCCGGCGCCGAGCCTGCCGCGCTGACGCTCGAGATCACCGAAACCGCGGCGATGGCGGACACGCCCGCGGTCACCGCCGCCCTGGCCGGCTTGAGCGGCCACGGCTTCGCGCTCTCGATGGATGATTTCGGCACGGGCTGTTCCTCGCTTGCCGAGCTGCACCGGCTGCCCTTCCACGAGTTGAAGATCGACCGCAGCTTCGTCTCCGCCATGCTGCGGGACAGGGAGGCGATGGTGATCACGCGGGCGGTGATCGGCATGGCGCGCACGCTGGGCCTGCGGACCGTCGCCGAAGGCGTCGAGGACGAGGATGCGATGGACGCCCTCGGAGAAATGGGCTGCGACTTCGCGCAGGGTTTCCGGCTCGGCCGCCCGATGCCGCCAGGGCGGTTCCTCGATTGGCTCGACCGTGGCGGGCTGGAGGCGCGGCCTGTTCCGCCCGTCCAGTTCATCATCCCGCCGCGGCGCGTGGCGGCCTGAGCGGCGCGATCAAACGCGGCGCGCGGCGATCAGGAATTCGCGGTTGCCTTCGGGGCCGAGCAGCGGGCTCGGTTCCACGCCGATGACCTGCCAGCCCGGCAGCTCCGACCACCAGGCGCGGATCTCGTTGCAGACGCGGCCATGCACGGCTGCATCCCGCACCACGCCGCCCTTGGCGATGGCGGGGCCGACCTCGAATTGCGGCTTGATCAGCGCGACGGCGAAGGCGCCGGGCATGGCGAGCGACAGCGCGGCGGGCAGGACGGTGCGCAGGCCGATGAAGCTGGCGTCGCAGACGACAGCCTCGACGGGTTCGGGGATCTGGGTCGCGTCCAGGTAGCGCGCATTCACGCGTTCCCGCACGACGATGCGCGGGTCGTTGCGCAGCTTCCAGGCCAGCTGCCCGTGCCCGACATCCACCGCGTACACCTTCGCCGCGCCATGATGCAGCAGCACATCGCAAAAGCCGCCGGTGGAGGCGCCGATATCGAGGCAGACGCGGTCCTTCGGCGACAGGCCGAAATGCGCCAGCGCATGCGCGAGCTTCACGCCGCCGCGGCTGACCCAGGGGTGGTCCTGCCCGCGCAGCTCCAGCGGCTGGCCGGCCTTCACCACGTCGCCGGCCTTCGCCACGCGCTGCTCGCCGCTGAAGACGAGCCCGGCCAGGATCAGCGCCTGCGCACGGGTGCGGGATTCTGCCAGCCCGCGCTCCACCAACGCCACATCGGCGCGCTGCTTGTCCGTTGCCATCAGTTCGCGAACCGCTTGAGCGCGGCGCGATCCACCGTGATGCCGAGGCCGGGCGCATCGGGCACGCGCACGCGGCCCCCCACCGCCTCGATCGGCTGCACCAGCAGCGCATCGCGCACCGGATGCGGCGAACGGTCGAGTTCCAGCAGCGGCGGGCGCGCGAAGAGGCCCGGGGGATTGTCAGGCAGCACGGCAAGCAGGTGCAGGGACGCCGCGAGCGTCACGCCGGTGCCCCAGACATGCGGATTGACGCGCACACCGAAGGCGTTCGCCATGTCCGCGATCTTCTTGAGTTCCGAAATTCCGCCGCAGGCCGCGACATCGGGCTGCAGGATGTCCACCGACCGTCGCGCGATCATCTCCGCGAAGCCCCAGCGCGCGAAGCTCGCCTCCCCGCCTGCGACGGGGATGGGCTGGCGCGCCTTGACCTCCAGGTAGCCGGCGATGTCCTCGGGTGGCACGGGTTCCTCGAACCAGCCGATGTCGAGATCGGCGCAGGCGCGGCCATAGGCGATGGCGGACGGCGCATCATAGGCGTGGTTGCAATCCACCAACAGGCCGCAATCGGGACCGATGGCGGCGCGGAAGGCTTTCGTCAGCGCGATATCCTCCCGCAGCCCCCAGCCGGTCTTGAGCTTCAGGGTCCGGAAGCCTTCGGCGCGGCGCTGTTCGGCTTCCTCGGTCAGGTAGGCGATGTGGTCGTCCCGTTCGCGGCGGTAGAAGCCGGTGGCATAGGCCTCGACCTCCATCCGCAGCGGGCCGCCGAGCAGCCGGTGCACGGGCTGCCCGAGCGCCTGGCCGGCGATGTCCCACAGCGCGATGTCGATGGCGCTGATCGCTTCCACCACGATGCCGCGCTGGCCGTGGTCGCGCAGGCGGTTGTAGAGCGATTGCCAGATCGCCTCCCGCGCCATCGCGTCCTGCCCGACGACCAGGGGCGTAAGCCAGGCGACGACGGCGGCGGTCAGTTCCGGCGGGCCGAAGGCTTCGCCCCAGCCGGTGATGCCGTCCTCGGTCGTGACCTCCACCAGCATGGCCCCGCGCCGGCGATACCAGGCCTGCGAATAGGCGAAGGGCTCCGCCAGATCCGCCATCAGGATATGGGGCTGGACGGACCGGATGGTGGTGGCGTGCGGCATGGGGTCCTGCGCGGCGCGGTCGGGCAGGCATATTGGCCTGTTCCCGCCCGACTTGCACCGTCCGCTATGGCGGAATCAGGCGGGCAGTCAGTAGCCTGCCTTCGCCTCGATCTCGTGGCCGCGCCGCGCGATCAGCATCGTGCGGTCGAACTCGCAGACCAGCGTGCCAGCCTGGTTGAAGCCGCGCGTGCGAACGCTGACGATGCCCGCATTCGGCCGCGACTTCGATTCGCGCTTGTCCAGCACCTCGCTTTCGGCCGACAGCGTGTCGCCCGCGAACAGCGGATGCGTCAGCTTGATCTCCTTCCAGCCGAGATTGGCGATCGCCTTCTGCGATACGTCCGACACGCTCATTCCCACCATCAGCGCCACGGTGAAGGGGGATGCGATGATGCAGCGGCCGAATTCGGAATGCTTGGCGTATTCGACGTCGAAATGCATCGGGTGCTGGTTCATGGTCAGCAAGGTGAACCAGGTGTTCTCGGTTTCGGTCAAAGTCCGGTTCGGGCGGTGTTCGTAGATGTCGCCGATGGTGAAATCCTCGAAGTAGCGGCCGAAGGATTCACGGTAGCGGCGCGGCGCCACTTCCTTGTGGTTATGGACCATGCGGGCCTCCTGTTGTCCGGACAAATTGCGTGGCCCCTGGCGCCGACGCCGTCAAGCGTCCTGTCCCGCCGCCCGGCCGAGCCGGCGATAGGCCGGGGCCACGATCACCGGCATCACGAACAGGCTGAGCTGCGCCGCGGCGACGATCAGGCCGAGATCGCTTTCGCCTGGATCGCCAAGCGCCGCCAGCAGCAGCACCATATTGCGCGTGCCGCTGACAAGGCCGGCCGACAGCGCGGCCTTGCGCGGCGCCGCGAGGAAGACCCCGAACCCGATCGCCTGTAGCACCAGGTTCAGGCCGAGCGCGAAGCCGAGCATCAGCAGGAAGGATCCAGGCCGCGCCGCCAGCGCCGCCCCCACCCCATCCATGCAGGGAATGGCCGAGGCCGTGACCAGCAGCACGATCCAGGTGTCGATCGCCGCCCCCCGCGCGCGCAGCGTGGCGCGGCCGACCCCACGGACCGCCAGCGCCGCGAGCCCGAAGCTGCCACCGACCAGCACGGCCAGGCGCAGCGCCATCGCCCAGGGATCGACCTGCGCGGTCACGCCCATGAAGGCGGCCGTCGCCGGTAGCCAGGCCGGCGCCAGGGCGTTGGAGGGGATGGCGACCACCGTCAGCAGCGCCGCATCCGCGCCCAGCAGGATCGCGAAGACCGCCGCCGACATGACGGAGGGCGTGGCCGCGATCAGCACCGCCGCGGCCAGGAAGGGGCTATCCGTCGGCAGCAGCGGCGACAGCGCGGCATAGACCAGAACCGGCACGCCGAGCGTGACCCAGGCCAGCACCAGCAGCGCCAGCCCCGGCCGGCGCAGCACGCCCGCCAGCGCCGCCGGTTCCACCCGCAGCAGCGCGAGCGCCATGGTGCCGAGCGACATCCACAGCAGCAGCGGCCGCAGCGCTTCCGCCAGCGCCGGCACGACGATGCCGAGCGCGGCGCCGGCGGCGATCAGCGCCATGCCCCGGCGCCTGATCCATGCGCCGGCGGCGCTGCTCATCCGCGTGTGGAGTGGGGCAGGAAGGTCACGATCTCCGGGACCAGCGTGATCAGGACGGTGAAGACCATCATGATCACGCAGAAGGGCCAGGCCCAGGCCGCGATGCGGAAGATGCCATCCTTCGTTAGACCTTGGATAACGAACAGGTTGAAGCCGACCGGCGGCGTGATCTGCGCCATCTCGATGGTGATGATTAGGAACACGCCGTACCAGATCGGATCGAAGCCCGCCGCGACGGCCAGCGGCAGCGTGACGGGCAGCGTCATCACGATGGCCGAAAGCCCATCCAGCACGCAGCCGAGCGCCAGGTAGAACAGGAGCAGCACCAGGATCAGCATGTAGGGGTGCAGGCCCCAGGCCTCGATCTCGTTGGCCACATCCGCCGGCAGGCCGAGCCGCGCCATCGCCTTCGACAGGAACAGCGCGCCCACCAGGATCAGCCCGATCATCGAACAGGTCCTGACCGTGCCCAGTAGCGCCTGCCACAGTCCCGCCCAGCTCAGCGTGCGCTGCGCCAGCGCGACAAGCAGTGCGCCCAGCACGCCGATCGCCGCGGCTTCGGTGATGGAGGCGAAGCCGAAATAGAGGCTGCCCATCACGAATGTGATCAGGAACACGATCGGCACCAAGTTGCCCAGCGCCTTCAGCGCCTCGGCGCGCGGGATCGCGGGTTCCATCGGCGGGACGAGCGTGGGGTCGCGCCAGGCGCGGAAGGCGATCCAGCCCATGAACAGCGCCGCCAGCAGCAGCCCCGGCACCAGCCCGGCGATGAACAGCTCCAGGATGGAGACATCGGCGACGACACCATAGACGATCATCGGGATGGAGGGCGGGATCAGGAAGCCGAGCGTGCCCGCCCCGGCGAGAGACCCCACCGCGAGGCGCTTGTCATAGCCGCGCGCCAGCAATTCCTGCAGCGTGATGCGCCCGACGGTTGCCGTGGTGGCGGCGCTGCTGCCGGACACGGCGGCGAACAGCGTGCAGCCCATGACATTCACATGCACCAGCCGCCCCGGTAGCCGCCGTGTCCAGGGCGACAGGCCGCGGAACAGGTTCTCCGACAGGCGGGTGTGGAACAGCAATTCGCCCATCAGGATGAACAGCGGCAGCGTGATCAGCTCCACCGCGGTGGAGGACGACCAGATGTCGCTCGCCAAGAAGCGGTCCACGCGCATGTCGCGGAACACCTCGAGCGCTACGACGCCGATCGACATCAGCGCGACGCCAACCCAGATGCCGCCCGCCAGCGTGACGACCAGCATCCCGAGGACGAGGAGAAGGGGCCCGCTCATTCCACGCCACCGCCCGTCACGCCGGTTGTCACATCGGCCGGCTGGCCGAGCGCGAGCCGCAGCAGGCGCGCGATGAAGGCCAACAGCAGCAACGTGACGCCGAGCGTCAGCATCCCCTGCGGGATCCAGATGGGCGTGCCCATCGGGTAGAAGGAGGTCGAGCCGAAACCATAGGTGCGGATCAGCTGCTGCCACAGCGCCCAGCTCGCGAAGCCGATCATGCCGATGGCGAAGACCGTGCCCACCATGTCGAGCAGCCGGGCGGCGGAAGCCGGCAGCGCCTGCATCAGGACCGCCACGCGAATATGCCCGCCCTGGCGCAGGGTCCAGCCCGCGCCGCAGAACAGGACGAAGCATTGCAGGTAGATCGCGTATTCGATCGCCCAGGGCTGCGACCAGTTGAAGAAGGAGGTCACGGCGACCTCCCCGATCAGGATCAGCGCCAGCGCCGCCGCCGACAGCGCGGCGACGCCGGCGCCGATGGCGCAGAGCGTGTCGATCAATCGCAGCAGCGCCGCCAGCGGGGCTGGCGGCGCGCGGCGGTCATTGGCCGGGATCACGCCCGGCCGACGCGCTGCCGGAACTGCTGGATGATCGGCCCGGCGGCCGGGTTGGTGCGGATGAAGTCATCCGCCATGGTCGCGGTGGCCTGGCGCATCGCCTGGATCAGCGCGGGCGTTGGGTCTTCCACCGTCATCCCGCCCTGGCGCAGCTCGCCCATGCGGGTTTCGTGTTCGGCCTTCGACACGTTCCAGAACTCGGGCTCCAGCCGCTTGGCGAGGTCGGAGATCGTCGTGCGCGTCGCGGCCGGCAGGCGGCGCCAGGCGTCATTGTTCACCACCATCAGGTTCGAGGCCCACAGATGGTTGGTCACGTAGGTGTGCTTCAGGAATTCCCAGTAGCGCTGCGCGACCGCCGTGGTGCCGCTGGTCATCACCGCATCGACGCGGCCGGAGGCCAGCGCCGGCACGATATCCGGGTTCGTCAGCTGCTGCGGCACCATGCCCAGGCGCTGCACCATGTCGGCCGTCACGCGGTCATAGGTCCGCATGCGGATGCCGCGCAGATCGGCCGCGGTGGCGATCGGGCGCTTGAAGTAGAAGCACTGCATCGGCCAGGGCACGACATACAGCACGGTCTGGTTGCGCCGCTCCAGCTCCCGCTCCCACGTCGCGCGGACGATGGAATGCATGATCGCCAGCTCGTCGTAATTCGCGATCAGGAAGGGAATGCTCTCGATCCCAAGCAGCGGTAGGTCGCCGACATTCTGGAAGGCCGCGAATTCGGCCATCGGCACAACGCCATCGCCGACCGATCGCACCGTCTCATTCGCGCGGACGCCCAGCGAGCCGCCGGGATGGACGGTCATCTGCACCGCGCCATTGGTCGCGTTCCGCACTTCGGTCGCGAAGCGCTGCGCGTTGGTGGTGTGGAATTCCGACGGGCCCCAGGGCAGGGAGACATCCCAGCGCGTAGGTGCCTGGGCCTGTGCCGTCCCGCCGATCAGCCCGGCCATCGCCAGTCCGCCCGCACCGCGGATCATGTCACGTCGCTGCATCGCACGTTCCTCCGGTTTCCCTGACGTGAACCTAATCATGCGTCCGGCGGGGCGACAATACTTGTTCGGACAAATTTGCCGCCCCCCGCTGGCGCGCCGCCGCGCCTGCCGGATAGGCTGCGCCGGCATGGGCGGGAGGGGTGCATGACGGGGACGGAGCCGGCACGCGGCGCGGTGCGACTGCTGCGCGACGGGGCGGTCGCGACGCTGCTGCTCGACCAGCCGGCGAAGCGCAACGCGATGACGCGTGCGATGTGGCAGGCCCTGCCAGCCTTGGTCGCGGAGGCCGAGGCCGATAACGCCATCGCCGCACTCCGTGTGGAAGGTGCTGCCGGGCATTTCTGCGGCGGCGCCGATATCGGCGAATTCGCGGAGGTCTATGCGACGCCCGCCAGCACCGCCGCCGCCAATGCCGACATCGCTGCCGCCGCCGATGCGCTGGCCCGCTTCCCGAAGCCGAGCGTCGCGGTGATTCGCGGCGCCTGCGTTGGCGGCGGCGTGGCGCTGGCCCTGGCTTGCGACCTGCGCTTCGCCGCGGATGACGCCCGCTTCGCGGTGACGCCGGCGAAGCTCGGCCTGATCTACAGCCAGTCCGACACGGCACGGCTGATGCGGGCCGTGGGTGCCGCGCGCGCGAAGGACCTGCTGTTCACCGCACGCCTGGTCGATGCGGCGGAAGCGCTGCGGATCGGGCTGGTTGAGGAAGTGACCGTGCCCGATGCGCTGGAGGCACTGGTCGCCTCGCGCCTCGCGCCCCTTGCCGGCGGGTCGCGCCCGGCGCTCCGCGCGATCAAGGCGATGGCGGCCGCTATCGAGGCCGGCGCGGCGCCGGACGATCCCGCGCTCGCCGCGCTGTTCCAGGACTCCTTCGCCGGCGCCGATTTCCGGGAGGGCTACAACGCCTTCCTCGGCAAGCGGGCGCCGGTCTTCACCGCGCGCTGAGCGCCTCCGCGATCCCGACCAGCCTTGCTTCCTCCCACGCATGGCCGACCAACTGCACGGAGGCGGGCAGGCCTTCCGCCAGCCACGGGATCGCGATGGCCGGCAGCCCGGCGATATTGGCGAGCGCCGTGAAATCCGCCTGGTCGGCGGGTATCGGCGTGCCATGCGCGAAGGCGCGCTGCGGCGCGGTCGGCAGCAGCAGCGCGTCGCAGGAATCGAGCGCCCGTAGCCCGCCCGCCCGCACCTCCGCCAGCCGGAACAGCGCGCGCGCGAGGCGCACCGTCCCGGCATCGCGCCCATAGGCCAGCGCGGCGCGGAAGCCCTGGCTCGCGCCATCGGGTGTGGCGAGCAGATCGGCATGCAGCGCGGCGGCCTCGGCCTCGATCAGCAGCAGCCCGGCGCGCCGCGTGGCACCCGGGTCCCACCCCGGCAGATCGACGGACTGCACCTCGGCGCCGAGATCCCGCAGCCGCGCGGCGACCTGGTCCCAGGCGGTGCGCAGCGCATCTTCCATCGGCGCGGCCTGGATCGGCTTCGGCAGCCCGATGCGAAGCCCGTGCAGCGTCGTGGCCGCCTGCGGCACGGCGCGCCAGCCGCGCGGGACGGGGCGCGAGGCCGGGTCGCGCGGATCCTCGCCCGCCATCGCCTCCACCCCCAGCGCCGCGAGGTGCGGCGTGCGCGCGAGCATCCCCACATGATCCAGCGCCGGAGACAGCGGCACGACGCCATGGCGCGACACCACCCCCGCCGTCGGCTTCAGCCCGACCACCCCGCAATAGGCGGCCGGGATACGGACGGAGCCCATCGTGTCGGTGCCGATCGCAAGATCGGCGAAGCCCGCCGCCACCGCCGCGCCGGAGCCGCCGGAGGACCCGCCCGGCGTGAAGCCGTGGCGCAACGGGTTGTGACATAGGCGGGGCACATCGGTGGTGGCGCCCAGCGCGCCTTCATGCATCGCGACCTTGCCGAGGATGACGACCCCCGCGCGCCGCAGCCCCGCCACCGCCGGCGCATCCTGCGCCGCGATTCGTCCCGCATAGGCCGCGAAGCCCGCCGTGGTCGGCATGCCCGCGACGTCCAGATTGTCCTTCACCGCCAGCGTCAGGCCGGCCAGTGGCCCTTCGGCAGGCCGCGCCGCCTGCGGTGCGTGATGCCAGAAGATGCCGAGTGTGGCGTCGCGCACCGCGTCGTAGCCGCTCATCACTTGCGCTCATCAATTAGGCGGATCGGCTTCTGCCGGCTTTCCACCTGCGTCAGCGCCGCCAGGCTGCCCGGCGCTTCCAGCACCACCGCGATCTCGACACCGAGCCGTGTCTTCAATGCGCCTTCCAGCCGCGCGCGCAGCGCCGCATCCGCCGCGCCGCGGACCTCCAGATGCGCGGTCATCGCATCGCGCGTGCCGTCCTTGTGCACGCGGCAGATGAACTCACCGGTCGCGCCTTCGGCCTGTTCCACCAGCAGCGCGCCGATGCCGGTGGGGAAGAGGTTGATGCCGCGCAGCTTCACCATGTTGTCGCTGCGACCGAGGAAGCCGCGGATGCGGCGGAACGGCACGCCCATGGGGTTCGCGCCGATCACTTCTTCCGTCACGTCATGGGTGTTGAAGCGGATGATGGGGAAGATGTCGTCCTTGAACAGGCAGGTGCAGACCATGTCGCCGAGCGTGCCGTCCGGCACCGGCAGGCCGGTATCGGGGTCTGCGATCTCCAGCACATGCGCGTCTTCCCACACATGCATCCCCGTACGGTCCGGGCCTTCGCCGGCGATGATCCCGGTGTCGCCCACGCCATACCAGTCGAACACCTCCGGCCCGCCCCAGGCGGCGGAGAGCGAGGCCTGCGTCTCGCTGCCCAGATGCGCGCAGATCAGGCGGATGTTGATATCGCGGCCGGGGACGAAGCCTTCTTCCCGCGCCACATCGGCCAGGCGGCGGATGTAGTCGGCGAAGCCGACGATCGCGGTCGCGCCGAATTCCTTCATGATGAAGGCCTGCTGCGCGCTGCGTGTTTCCACCCCCGTGCCGGCGGACATGAAGCGGGCGCCGACCCAATGCTGCACCGTCTCCCGCACATAATGGCCGCCATTGATCAGGCCGTGGCCATAGACGCTGTGCACCACGTCGTCGCGCGTCATGCCGGCCATCAGGTAGTGGCGCGCCAGCAGGCGGTTCTGCACTTCCCGGCTGCGCGGGCCGAACAGCAGCGGCTGCGGCTTGCCGGTGGTGCCGCTGGTGGTGTGGAAGATGATCTGCGGTCGCTGCCCCGGCGGATGCGCGTCCTGCCCATGAAAGTCGCCGAGCGGCGGGAAGGCCGTGACGCTCGCCATGATGTCGGCCTTGTCGTAGCTGGGCAGCTTCGGCAGGTCGGCCAGCGTGCGGATGTCGCCGGGCTCGATCCCCTTGGCGCCCCATAGCCGCTGGTAGAAGGGTACCTTCCAGGCGAAGGTGAGGATGCGCTGGAAGTCGCGTTCCTGCCGCGCGCGGAGCGCATCGCGCGAGATTCCGCGCAGCGCGCCGGGGAAGGCATCGCCGATCGGGTAGTCGCGCCGCAGCCCTTCCGGGTCCATGGCGGTGACGTAATCGAAGGCGGTCATGCGCGCGGCTCCGGTCAGGGCAGGGCGTCGTTGAGATGCGCGGCAGGCGCGCCATCGGCCAAGGCGAGGGCAGCGACGATCACGCCATCCGCCCGCGCCACGCCGGCACTTTCCATCAGCATCCGCGCCTTGGCCAGGATGGCATCCTCCGCCAGCGGGTTCTCGGGGTCACCGAGGGCGTCCGGGACGGATTCGCGCAGCGTCTCCCCATCCGCCAACGTCACCCGGATGGCGGCGCCATAATGGGTGGGATAGGCGCTTGTGAAGCCGGGCTCGGCCGCGACCGTCACGCGGGCGCGTAGCGCGGCGAGATCGTCGCGGTCCAGCGCCGGGGGATCGAAGGCGGATAGCGGCGGCGGGCCATCCAGCAGCGTGACCGCGACCGCATGCTGCAGGGAGAATTTGGCCTGCACCGTGCTGCGTGGCAGCGCACGGTCGCAGAAGGCCAGCGCATCGGCGTAGCTTTCGACATGCACGGCCACGATCGTGCGCCCAGCGATGCGGGGCCGCAGCGCCAGCGCCGCATCGATCGCGGGATGCGCGTGGCGGCAGGCGGGCCAGGGCTTGAAGCTGGTGGCATGCACCAGCCAGGGTGCATCCGGCTCGTCCAGCACGCGATGCGGCTTCGCATCGGTCGCGAGGCCGGCGAAGACGCCCTGCGGGCCTTCCAGGATCAGGCGCGGGCCGCTGAGCCCGAGCGCCGCCATCTGCGCGGCCTCCAGCCCCATCGCGGCGGCGCGCGCCGTGTGCAGTTGCTTGGTCATCACCGCTTCGTGCCGGCACTGCCACACGCCGCCCGCCTGCGTGCCGGCATTGCCGAGGGCCCAGGCCATGCCTTCGGGATCGAGGCCGAGCAGCGATCCGCAGGCCGCCGCCGCGCCGAAGGGGCCCATCGTCGCGGTCGGGTGGAATTTCGCGTAATGCCCACCGCCCATCGCGCGGCCGATGCGGATCTCGGCCTCATAGCCGTGCAGGATCGCATCCAGCAGCGCGAAGCCGCCCGCGCCGCGTTCGGCCGCAAGTGCGAGCGCGACGGGGATCACCACGGGGCCGGGATGCAGGATGGCCTCGCGATGGACATCGTCCATCTCCAGCACATTGCCGAAGGCGCCATTGGCGAAGGCCGCATCCCGCGCTGCCGCACGGCCGCCGAGGATGATGCGCGCCGTGCCCGCCGGTTGCGCGGCCGCATGGGCGCGGAAGACGCCGCCTGTTTCGCTCGCGGCGCCGGCTGCGGCGCAGCCGATCCAGTCGATCAGGTGCAGCGCGGCGCGGCGCCGGTCAGCGGCCGTAATGGGCCGCGCCAGCAGCGCGACCAGGCCCTCGGTGAGCGAGGGCTCAGCCACGACTGGCCAGGCGCCGGCGCGCATCCGCGACGGCCTCCGCCGTGTGTTCGCCGAGTGCGGGCAGGCGGGGATTCAGGGTGCCGGGCTCGTCGCGGTACTTGATCGGCAGGCCGATATGAAGGTTGCCGTCCTCGTCGCGCAGCAGCATGCGGCGTGCTTCAGTGTGCGGCTGGTGGAAGGCCTCCCGCAGGTCGAGCACGGGCGCGAAGCACACATCGCGGCCGGCGAACCAGGTTTCCCATTGGTCGCGCGTGCGGGTCGCGAAGGTCTCGCGCAGGAAGTCTTCCGCCGGCTTGTGCGCCGGGCCGGGCGGGCCGGAGGTGGCGGGGATCAGGTCGTCGCGGCCCAGCGCACGCAACAGCACCTCGACGAATTTATGCTCGCTGCCGCCGAGCACGATCCATTTGCCGTCGCGCGTCGCGTAGATGTTGTAGAAGGCGCCGCCGCCCCATTGGCGTTCTTCCTTCACCACCGGGGCGCGATCCTCCGCGAAGACGGCGCCGGTCGCGTTGGGCAGCCAGGACAGGGTGGCGTCGAACATCGCCATGTCGATCACGTCGCCGCGCCCGGTCTTCTCGCGCCGGTACAGCGCCATGACCACGGCCGATAGCGCGAGGAGGGATGCGGTGACATCCGCCAGCGGCACACCCGGATGCGTCGGCCTGCCATCCTGCCCGAGATTGACGGAGACGGTGCCGGCCAGCGCTTCCACCGCCAGGTCATGCGCCGGCCGGTCGCGCAGCGGCCCGTCCTGGCCGAAGGCGGAAATCGAGCAATAGACCAGCCGCGGATTCAGCGCCGTCATCGCCGTCGCCCCGATGCCCAAGCGATCCGCGACGCCGGGGCGGAAGGATTCCAGCATGACGTCGCAGCTGGCCGCCAGGTCGCGAAGCGCCGCGAGATCCGCCGGATCCTTCAGGTTCAGCACCACCGACTTCTTGCCGCGATGCGTGTTGCGGAACCAGACGCTGTGCCCGTTCGCGCGCGGGCCGATCTGCCGGACCGGCTCGCCTGAGGGCGGCTCCACCTTGATCACCTCGGCGCCGTGATCCGCCATGACGGTGGTCAGATACGGCCCGGGGAGGAACAGCGAGAGGTCGAGAACGCGGACACCATCCAGCTTCATGGTCACACCGCCCCGAGCGCGCGGAGCTGCGCGATCTCGTCTTCCGTATAGCCCGCTTCGGCCAGCACCGCGCCGGTATCCGCGCCATAGCCCGGCCCCGGACGGCCCGAGAGCCGCGCGCTATCCGACCGGATCGCGCTGGCGACGACCTTCAGGTCCGGCCGCGCCGGATGATCGAGCGTCATCACCCCGCCACGGTCGCGCAGATAGGGGTTGTCCAGCGCCTCGGCCAGCGACAGCACCGGCGCGACCGGCACCTTGCCCGCGAGCAGGGCCACCCATTCGGCGGAGCTGCGCGTGGCCATCACGGGATCGAGGATGGCGACCAGCGCGTCGCGATTCGCCAGCCTGTCGTCGAAGCCGCGGAAGCGCGGGTCTATCGGCAGATCCGGCAGCCCAATCGTCTCGCAATAGCGCCGCCAGAAGCCGGGCTTGATGCACATGACGAAGACATGCCCGTCGGCGGTCGGGAACATCTCG
>JBIIRI010000229.1:0-4150 GCA_044341625.1 Roseomonas sp. | reverse complement strand
CGGCGCCGGGGTGGGCGGCGGCGCGGGCGGCGTCGGCGTCGGGCGCGGCGGCGGGGTCTGCGGCGGCGGCGGCGGCGTGGGCTGCGCCGGGGTGGGCGGCGCGGGGGTGGGCTGCGCGGCCGGGGCGGGCGGCGGCGGGGGCGGCGGCGGGGCGGGCTGCGGCGGCGCGTTGCGCGGCGGCTCGGGCGGGGCCGGCGGTGCAGGCTCGGCCGGCTCGGGGGTCGGCACCGGCGAAGGCGCAGGCGCAGGCCGCTCGCCCTGGGCCTGCTGCGGCGGGACGGGGGAGGTGAATTCGACCGTCACCGGCGTCTCCACCGGCGGCGGCAGCGGCTTCACATAACCCCAGACCACCCCGGCCAAGGCCAGGGCGACGTGCAGGCCGAGCGAGACCACGAGCCAGCGGCGAAGCCGCCGGTCCTCAGGGTCCAGCCAGGCCGGCGCGGGGGCCGCGAAACCGCTCATCGGTGTCCGTTCAGCGCCCCTGCTGCGTCGCGGGCCGCGCCGGCTGGGCGGCCGGCGGGCGCGCTTGCGGCGCGGGGGTCGCCGCGCGGCCCTGCGGCTGTTCGGCCAGCAGCGCGACGCGGGAGAAGCCGGCGGCGCTGACCGTGCCCATCACTTCCATCACCCGGCCATAGCTGATGGCGCGGTCGCCGCGGACGAAGATGCGCCGTTCCGGCTGCCCCTGGGGCTGGTTCCGCATGATCGCCTGCAGCTGCGGGACGAGGCCGTCCATCGGCACCTCCGTCTCCTGCAGGAAGATGCGGCCCTGGCTGTCCACGGTGATGGTCAGCGGTTCCTGTTCCTGCGGCAGCGGGGTGGCGTTGGTGCGCGGCAGGTCCACCGGCACGCCGACCGTCATCAGCGGCGCGGCCACCATGAAGATGATGAGCAGCACCAGCACCACGTCCACGAAGGGGGTGACGTTGATCTCGCTCATCGGGCGGTGGCGCCGCCCGCGCCCGCCGCCCCTGCGGCCCATGAGAGCCCCGGCCATGGCGCTATTCCACCGAGACGCCGGCGCGCCCGCCGCGCGAGCCCGGCTCGGCCGCCGCTTCGGACTGGCGCGACAGGATGGCGGCGAATTCCGCCGAGAAGGCTTCCATCCGCCCCGCGAAGCGCCCGAAATCGGTGGAGAAGGTGTTGTAGGCGATGGTCGCCGGGATCGCGGCGATCAGGCCGATGGCGGTGGCGAGCAGCGCTTCCGCGATGCCGGGCGCCACCACGGCGAGCGAGGTGTTCTGCATCCCCGCGATGGCGGTGAAGCTGTTCATGATGCCCCAGACCGTGCCGAACAGCCCGATGAAGGGCGCCGCCGAGCCGACGGTCGCCAGGAACACCATCCAGCGCTCCAGCCGCTCCATCTCCCGCTCCACCGCAACCGCCATGGCGCGCTCGACGCGTTCCTTCATGCCGGTGACCGCGAGGTCGGAGCCGAGCCCACGGCCGGCAGAACGCTTCCACTCCCGCATCCCCGCGCCGAAGACGGCGGCCAGCGGATGAGAGGGGGCCTCCCCCTCCCGCACATGCAACTCCTCCAGCGAGCCGCCGGACCAGAAGCGGTCCTCGAAGGCGTCGGCCTCGCGCTTGATGCGGCGCAGAGTGGTCAGCTTCTCGAACACCACGGCCCAGACCCAGATCGAGGCGAGAAGCAGGCCGATCATGACCCCCTTCACCACCCAATCCGCCATCATGAACAGCGACCAGAGCGACAGGTCGTGCGCCGCCGGGGCGAGTGCAGTCGCGGTCACATTGCCCACGCGGGCCTCCTCATCTCATTCGCCGCAGGTCGCCTTGCGGCGGCCCGGCTGTCTGACCCTCAGGCGGCATCGCCGCCCCAGATGCGCCCCGCCAGGGCACCGCGCCAGGGCTCGGGGATCCTGGACGGGCGGATTCCGTCGGCCCGCACGCAGACCAGCCCGACATCCAGCGTGGCCAGCACCGCCCCGTCATCCTCGCGCAGCACAAGCTGCTCGAGGTCGAGCGTGGCGGCGCCGATGGCGCGGATGCGGGTCTCGACGATCAGGGGCTCATCGAGTCGGGCCGGTCGCACATACTCTACTTTGATGCGCCGCACCACGAGCATCGCATGATGACGCTCCATCATAAGCGCATGGGGCAACTGCATGGCACGCAAGGATTCGGTCCGCGCCCTTTCGGCCCAGCGCAGATAGGTGGCGTGATACGCCACCCCGCCGGCATCGGTATCCTCGAAGTAGACCCGGACCGGCAAACGGTGGCTCTCGGTCATTCCCGTGGCATGTCCCGCGCCGGATCGGAACCGGCCTCTCCGGCCAGCAGGTCGAGCTGCGCCACATAGCCGGCCGGCGGGGTGAGGCCGAGGTGCCGCCACCCCGGCTCCCCCAGCACGCGCCCGCGCGGGGTCCGCAGCACCAGCCCTTCCTGGATCAGGAAGGGCTCCACCACCTCCTCCAGCGTATCGCGCGATTCCGCCAGCGCGGCGGCCAGCGTCTCCACCCCCACCGGGCCACCATTGTGGTGCTCCGCGATCCGCCGCAGGTAGCGCCGGTCCTGCGCGTCGAGCCCCCGACGGTCCACCTCCAGCCGCGCCAGCGCCGCGTCCGCCATGGCGCGATCCGCCGGCCGGCCGGCCGCCTGGGCGAAGTCCCGCACCCGCCGCAGCAGCCGCCCCGCCACGCGCGGCGTACCGCGTGAGCGCCGCGCGATCTCGAGCGCCCCATCCTCGGCCAGGCCGAAGCCCAGCTTTTCGGCGCCGCGCCGGACGATCAGCAGCAGTTCGTCCACATCGTAGAATTGCAACCGCAGCGGGATGCCGAAGCGGTCGCGCAGCGGCTGGCTCAGCAGCCCCGCCCGCGTGGTGGCGCCGACCAGGGTGAAGGGGGGCAGGTCGATCCGCACCGTCCGCGCCGCCGGCCCTTCCCCGATGATCAGATCGAGCCGGTAATCCTCCATCGCGGGATAGAGCGTCTCCTCGATCGCCGGCTGCAGGCGGTGGATCTCGTCCACGAACAGCACGTCGCGCGGCTGGAGGTTGGTCAGGATCGCCGCGAGATCCCCCGCGCGCTGCAGGATCGGCCCCGACGTCGCCCGGAACCCCACGCCCAATTCGCGCGCCACGATCTGCGCCAGCGTCGTCTTGCCGAGGCCCGGCGGGCCGAACAGCAGCACATGGTCCATCGCCTCCGCCCGCGCGCGGGCGGCACCGACGAAGACCTCGAGGTTCTCGCGCAGCGTCTTCTGGCCGATGAAGTCCTTCAGCGTCTGCGGGCGCAGGCTGCCCTCGGCCGCGTCATCCTCCTGCCGCGCGGCGCCGGTGATGCGGTCCTCGCTCATCGCGGCGCCATTTCCTTCAGCGCCTCGGTAATCAGGGATTCGAGCGCGGCCTCGCGGCCGATGCGCTTGGCCGCGCGGCCGACGGCGGCGGCGGCCTCCGGCCGCTTCATGCCGAGATTGACCAGGGCGGAGACGGCATCGCCCTCGGCCCCCTCGGGCGCGGCGGCGGCGCTGGCGATGCCCCCTGCCCCATCGGCCTCCGGCGTCGCGCGGCCGACGGCCCATTTCTGCATCGCCGGTTCGTCGATGATCCGGTTCGCGGTCGCAGCCCCCAGCCCCTTCACCTCCGAGAGCTTCTTGCGTTCCTTCGCCGCGATGGCGCCCGCGAGTTGCGCGGGCGAAAGACCCGACAGCACCAGCAGCGCCTTCTGCGGCCCGACCGTCTTCACCTCGATCAACGCGCGGAAGGCTTCGCGCTCGGTGGCGTCGGCGAAGCCGAACAGGGTGATCGCATCCTGGCTGACGCGCGTCTCCACCAGCAGCTTCTGCGCGCCGTCCTTTGCGGTGAGCTTGTCGAGCGTCTTGCGCGAACAGGCGACGAGGTAGCCGACGCCGTTGACGTCCAGCACGCAGCCGCCCTCATGAACGCTGTCCACGCGCCCCGTGAGGCTACCGATCATCTGTTTTTTGCCCTCAGACGCCGGGCGCGCGCTCCGCGCGCTTGGCTTCGCGGCACCGGCCGCGGCGGCCATTCGGCCGCTCGGCTGGCAAAGCCAGCCGCTCTGCTTTCGGCCCTCAGACGCCGGGCGCGCGCTCCGCGCGCTTGGCTTCGCGGCACCGGCCGCGGCGGCCATTCGGCCGCTCGGCTGGCAAAGCCAGCCGCTCTGCTTTCGGCCCT
>JBIIRI010000228.1:0-4160 GCA_044341625.1 Roseomonas sp. | reverse complement strand
GCAACATCGTGGCCCAGCTCCGCGATGGCGGCCGCGTGCGGCGCGGCTGGCTCGGCGTGAATATCCAGCAGGTGACGGATGAACTGGCCGAGAGCTTCGGCCTCGGCAGCGGCCCCCGCGGCGCGCTGGTGGCGCGGGCCCAGGAAGGCGGCCCGGCGGCGGCCGGCGGCATCCGGGCCGGCGACGTGATCCTGCGCTTCAACGGCCAGGAGGTGCGGGAGATGCGGAACCTGCCCCGCATCGTCGCCGACACGCAGGTCGGCCGGCAGGTGCCGGTCGTGGTCTGGCGCGACGGGCGTGAGCAGACGGTGCAGATCACCGTCGCGGAACTGCCGGGCGAACAGCAGCAGGCAGCGGTCCAGCCGACGCAGCAGGCCCCGCGCACCCAGCCGCAGGAACTGGCCGGCCTCGGCCTGCGCGTCGCGCCGATCACGCCGGAAGCCCGCGAACGCTTCGGCCTGCGCGCCGAAAGCCGCGGCGTCGTGATCACCGAGGTCGCACCGGGCGGCCCGGCCGCCGAACGCGAACTCCGCCCCGGCGACGTGATCGTCGAGGTCCAGCAGGAACGGGTGAACACGCCGCAGGAGGTGCAGGAGCGCCTGGAACGCCTGCGCCGCCAGAACCGCGCGACGGCGCTGCTGCTGATCGAAGGCCCGCAGGGCCAGCGCTGGGTTCCGCTGCGCCTGAACGCGCCGCAGCGTGGTCAGCCTGGGTGAGGCGGATGGGAGGGGCTCTTGCCCCTCCCGAAACCACCCCGCCAAGAGGCGCTGGCCCCTTGGCCTCATTTCTCTGACAGTCGGGGCGAGCGGAGAATGACCTCGGCGCCGTGCTGAGAGACCGTTTGAGAATGCCGTCGGCTGAGGGTCCGCAGGGGATTTTTCGGTCCTGCGTCGTGCCGCAGGCACGCCAAGGCCAGGAAGCGGACGCCGCCGATGCTGGTTGCATCGGCAAGTCCGCTGACGCCGCAGGGGCGGTTCAGTTCGTCCCGCAGCTTGCCGTTGAAGGATCGACGTAGCCGTTATCCCAGGGGCTCGCCTTTTCGATGTACGCGGTCTTGGTATGGACGCCGGTGATCCAGGCCTTCACCGCCTCGGCCACGAACTCCGGTCCTTGGTCCGAGCGGATATGCGCTGGCGCGCCACGGGCGATGAACAGGTCGGTCAGGGTATCGATGACCTCCGACGACGACAACCTTCGCGCCACCCGGATCGCCAGCGCCTCGCGCGTGAACTCGTCCACCACGCACAGCATCCGAAACTTCCGCCCGTCCCGCGTCCGGTCCTCGACAAAGTCGTAGGCCCAGAGATGGTTGGCGTGCTCCGGCCGCAGCCGCACGCACGAGCCGTCCGCCAGCCACAGCCTGCCGCGCTTCGGCTGCCGCTGCGGCACCTTCAGATCCTCGCAACGCCAGAGCCGTCGGTGTCCGAGGCAGTGCCTCGGACCCGCTCGACGCGCTTCCGGTTCACCGCCCAGCCCGCGTCCCGCAGCAACGCCGTGATGCGCCGATAGCCATACCGCCCATAGCGCTTTGCCAACTCGACAACCTCCGCCGTCAGCGAAGCCTCGTATTCCGCCGAACGCGGCGCCTTGCGCTGCGTCGACCTGTGCTGCCCCAACACCGCGCAGGCCTTCCGCTCCGACACGCCAAGCTCGCGCACGACATGTTCGACGCAGGCCCGCCGCCGTACGGGGCTCACCACTTTCCCGAGGCAGCTTCCTTCAGAATGACCTTCTCGAGCGTCAGGTCCGACACCGCCTTCCGAAGCCGGGCGTTTTCCCGTTCCAGTTCCTTCAGCCGCTTCATCTGGTCCAGCTTCAAACCGCCGAACTCAGCACGCCACCGATAGTACGTCGGCTCCGTCACGCCGATCCGCCTCACAGCCTCTGCCACCGTCTTGCTCTGGCCGACCAGCACCTCCGACTGCCGGAGCTTCGCCACGATCTCCTCCGGCGTGTGCGCCTTCTTCCTTGCCATCCCAGTCACCCCTTCCGCTGCCGCCGGACTACATTACCGGCGGACCGCTTCTACGGGGGCAGGTCAGACGGGACTTTTCTGCGGAACAAGGCCGCTGTCGTTCGCAGATTAAGTTGCGCTGAAAAAAGGACAGGCGTCCTCTGGTCGTTGGCGGCCTTGTTCCAGCACAGCGAAACGGTTCGAGGCCTCGCGGGGGCTTCTGGTCGTGTTCAGGCCGGGCTCCAGTAGTCGGCGGCTGACGCAAGGGTTACGGAGCTGATGATACGGGCTACATCCACCGGCCACCGCACCACCTCCCCGGCCGCGCCCTGCAGGAGGATGTCGGCGCGCTCGTCACCGTCGCTGTCGCCGGTGCCGACGACGTTCCAGCTGCCATCGAGATTCGCGATCAGCGAGCCGGACTGAATCCGGTTGCCGTCCATCAGCCAGAGGTAGATTTCGCCGGCCGCACCGCGGAACAGGATGTCGTCACGCCCATCACCATTGGAGTCGCTGGTACCGTCGATGTTCCAGTAGTCACCGACATTGAGGATCGTCGTGCCGTTGGCGATGCGCAGCCCGTCTATACGCCAGGCATGCACTTCGCCGCCCGCGCCCTGGAACAGGATATCGTCGCGCCCGTCGCCATCGAAGTCGCCAGTGCCCGCGACGGCCCAGTAGTCGCCGACATTCAAGATCGTCGTAGCCTCGGCGATGCGCGGCCCCTCCAACTGCCAGATACCGATCTCGCCGGCTGGGCCACGCAGCAGGGCGTCTTGCCGCCCGGCACCATCCGTGTCGCCGGCTGCGACCACCTGCCAGGCGGGGTCCGTGTAGTTGACCGTCGCTGCCGCAGTCATGCGCATCGAATCCATAAGCCACACACGCATTTCCCCGCCATCGTCGCGGGAAACGATGTCACTGCGGCCATCAATATGGAAATCACCGACATCTGCGACGTCCCAGTCGTCGCCGACATTGAGGATGGTAGCGCCTGCGAGGAGGCGGGGGCCGCCCATTTGCCACATGTGCACCTCGCCGCCGGCACCCTTGAACAGGACGTCGCTACGACCGTTGACGTCGAGATCACCGGTGCCAACAACGCTCCCGTAGCTACCGACATTCAGGATGGTCGCCCAACCGACGACGCGGAGGCCGTCAATCTGCCAGATTGCGAAATCTGCGCCCTTCGCACGCAGCAGGATGTCGCTGCGCTCGTCACCGTCGAAGTCGGATCGTGGCGGCTGGCGGGGCTTCGGTGCGTTCTCGGCGGAGACCTGCAGCCGCCCGCCCAGCCCGAATTCCTCCCAGCCGCTGCCGGTCCAGGCGCGGTCGAGTTCGGAGCCGAGGCCGGCCTGGCCCGCGGCGATGCCGCTGCCCGCGAGCGTCGGCAGGAACGCGCCCGCCGTGCCGGTGCGGTACCAGTCGACAAAGACCTGCCGATCTTCCAGCCCGATGGCCGATAGATCGGTGCCGAATTCGGTTTCAGCCAGGATCAGGTACCGACCATCCGCCGTGCCGATGCTGTCGCCCGGCGCGAGCGCCGCGCTGTCCAGCACCAGCGTGCCGCCCCAACGGTTGCCGGACAGGGCCTCGAAGATCCAGGTGAAGATGCTGTCCGGCTGTGCATCGTCAGCCGGGGCGAAAGACAGCGATGGCGGCACGGCCATGAGGGATCCCCGCGCGCTCCTCTAGCGTGATCTGGGGAGTGTGGCGCAGCGGGCATGAAGCCGTGGTTAACCCGTGGGCATTCGGGCCGTCAGCAGGCCTTGCGCACCTGGCAGAAGCGGGGGCCGCGGCTGTACGGGCCTCGGCGCTGATGCTCTCTGCCCTGCTGTCCTTCGCCCTCGGACTGATCCTGAACGCGATCACCCACAGCCACCGCGAGATCAAGCGCCCGGCCTATCTCGCGGCGGGGTGCTGAACGCGGGCCTCAGCGCGTCGCCACCAGGACCAGCACGCCAGGCAGGGCGTGGCCGGTGATGCCGTGCCGGGTGGAGCCGGTGAAGATCAGCTGCGCGGAGGCGAAGTCGACCTCCCCGCACATCGCCAGGATGTCCCAGCTCGGGACCTGGAGGAACCAGCGACCCGCCTGCCGGGTCGACCGGGTTGCCGTGGTATTCGGGTGGGCAGAGATGCTCGATGCCTGCGGGCGTCAGCCGCGCGTGAATTGCCCTTGTCTCCGCTTGGTCATGGAAGGGAAAGG
>JBIIRI010000227.1:0-4171 GCA_044341625.1 Roseomonas sp. | reverse complement strand
CATCCGCCCGAGCAGCGCCTTGTCCTCGGGCCGCTTGATGTCGAGGACGATGCTTTCCTTGCCCCGGTTCAGCCAGACGAAATAGCTGGAGAGCCCGGCGGCGGCCTTGTCGTAGCCGCGCGCGAAATCGCCCTCGGCCCGCTCGATCTTGATGACGCGCGCGCCGGCATCGGCCAGCTTCTGCGTGCAGGTCGGCGCGGCCACCGCCTGTTCCATGCTGACGACCAGCAAGCCTTCGAGCGGGCGCAATGGCGCAAGATCGGTCAAGCGCATCTCCCTTGAAGCGCCCCGGCGGATCGGCGATTCCAGTCCGAAACATGCCGGGAGATCACCATGCCGAAAAGCTGGGATGAGAAGTATCGCGGCGCGAAGCCGCCGCATGTGACGGTGCTGGCCAAGCCCTTCGCCGGCATCGGCGCCGGGGAGCGGTTGTTCATCGCCTCCCCCGCCCTGCTCGACGAACGCATCCGCGACATCCCTGCGGGCCGCACGCGCGACCCCGTGGCGCTCCGGGCGGATCTGGCACGGGAGAACGGCGCGGTGGCCACCTGCCCCACCTCCACCGCGATCTTCCTCCGCATCGTCGCGGAGCGTGCGTTGGAACGGCTGGGGGACGATCCCACGCCCTTCTGGCGCATCATCGCCCCGGACTCACCGCTCGCCCGTAAGCTGTCCTGCGGCCCCGATTTCATCCGCCACCGCCGCGCGCTGGAAGCTCAGTAGCTGCGCGGCATGCCGAGCACATGTTCTCCGATGTAGCTCAGGATCAGGTTCGTGCTGATCGGCGCGACCTGATAGAGCCGCGTCTCGCGGAACTTGCGCTCGATGTCGTATTCCTCGGCGAAGCCGAAGCCGCCATGGGTGTTCACGCAGGCCTCGCCCGCGGCCCAGCTGGCCTCGGCGGCGAGCATCTTGCCCATATTCGCTTCCTCGCCGCAGTTCTCGCCGCGCTCGAACTTCGCAAGCCCCTGCTGCACGATGGCTTCCGCCGCGCGCATCTGGGCATAGGCCTTGGCGATCGGGAATTGCACGCCCTGGTTCGCGCCAATGGGCCGGCCGAACAGCACGCGTTCCTTGGCGTAGTTGCGCGCCTTCTCGATGAACCACTTGGCGTCGCCGACGCATTCGGCCGCGATCAGCAGCCGTTCGGCGTTCATGCCATCCAGGATGTACCGAAACCCCTTGCCTTCGATGCCGACGAGGTTCTCGGCCGGCACTTCGAGGTTGTCGAAGAACACCTCGCAGGAATTGTGGTTCATCATCGTGCGGATCGGGCGGATGGTGAGGCCCTTGCCCAGCGCGGTCCGCATATCGACGATGAAAGTGGACAGCCCTTCGGTCTTCTTCGCGACCTGGTCGCGCGGCGTGGTGCGCGCCAGCAGCAGCATCAGGTCGGAATGCTCGGCCCGGCTGGTCCAGATCTTCTGGCCGTTGACGATGTACTTGTCGCCTTCCCGCCGCGCAGTGGTGCGGAGCGCGGTGGTGTCGGTGCCAGAGGTCGGCTCCGTCACGCCGAAGGCCTGCAGGCGCAACTCGCCGGCGGCGATGGCGGGCAGGTACTGGGCCTTCTGGGCCGGGGATCCGTGCCGCAGGATTGTGCCCATGATGTACATCTGCGCGTGGCAGGCCGCGCCGTTGCAGCCCGAGGACTGGATCTCCTCCAGGATCGCCGCCGCGCCCGACAATTGCAGCCCCGCGCCGCCGAATTCCTCCGGGATCAGCGCGGCAAGCCAGCCGGCCTCGGTCAGGGCGCGCACGAATTCGGTGGGGTAGCCGCGGCGGCTGTCGAGCTCGCGCCAATACTCGCCGGGAAACCGCGCGCAGAGCTTGCGGACCTCGGCGCGGATTTCCGCATGCGGGTCGGCCTGGGTGGGGAGGTTGTGGTCCATGGAAATCTCCCGGAAAGGATGATGGCGGCCCTGGACGCGGATTGGATCGCGAAGGGCGTGACCGCCCGGACGCATCAACCTGTCCGGCCACCAGCACGATAAAGGCGAGCAATATTCAGTCCGAATGCGCCTCGCTCTAGCGGGAAACGCAAGCCGCGCCAATCGCCCGCCATGCCTGGACCGCGCCGGGACGGGATGGGAGACTCGGCCGCGGCAGGGTCATGGGATGGCGAGATGACGCGACGGGATACGGCGATGCATGCGCTGCTGATGGGGCTTGCGACCAGCCTGTTCGTGCTGCAGCCGCTGGCCGATCTGGGCTGGGTGCCGGCGGTGCTGCCGCCGCTGGTGACGCTGGCCACGATGCTGGCGGGGATGGCGGCGCTGACCCGCCTCGGCGGCGGCTTCTGGCCGCTCGGGGCCTGCGTGGCGCTCGGCGCGGGCGCCGTGACGCTGGATCGCGGGGAGGTGGCAGGACTCGCGAGCATCGCCGGGCTGCTGCTGCTGTGCGGCGCCCTGCTGCGCCAGGTGCTGGCCGCGGGCGACGTGTCGCGCGCGCGGATCGAGGGCGCGATCGCGCTCTACCTGCTGGTCGCGCTGCTCTTCGCCACCGCCTATGAAACGCTGGAGGGCTTCGCCCCCGGATCCTTCGCCGGCGCCACCGCGCTGCCGCAGAGCTTCCGCTACTTCAGCCTGGTGGCGCAGACCAGCACCGGCTTCGGCGACATCGTCCCCGCCGCGCCGCTGGCCCGCACCCTGGTGACGCTGCAGACGGTGACGGGACAGATCTTCATCGCCGTGCTGCTCGCGCGGCTGGTCTCGCTGGAACTCGCGGCACGCGCGGAGAAGCGGCGGGGTTAGCTCAGCGCAGCAGCGGCAGCACGCTCAGCGCCAGCAACACGCCCATGACGATGTTGAAGCGCCGGATGGCGCGGGCCTCACGCAGGATGTGACGCGCCCCGGCGCCGAGCGCCGCCCAGACCAGCAGGCACGGCATGGAGATGGCGCCGAAGACCAGCGCGATGGCCGCGACCTGCGGCAGCAGCGGGTCCCCGTGCCGCGTGAAGGCCGCGATCGCCGCGCCCGCGACCATCCAGGCCTTCGGATTCACCCATTGGAACAGCGCCGCCTGAATGAAGGTGAAGGGCGGGCGCGCGGGGCCTTCGCCGGGCGGCGGGGCGGTGGCGATCTTCCAGGCCAGCCACAGCATCCAGGCCGCCGCCACCCATTGCAGGATGCCATGCACTGCCGGGCTGGCCGCGAGCGGCGCCGCAAGGCCGAGCCCGACCAGCAGGATCATGGCGCTGAAGCCGAAGGTCACGCCGAGCATGTGCGGCATCACGCCGCGCAGCCCGACGGAGGCCGCGGCCGCCGCCACCATCAGAACATTCGGCCCCGGTGTCACCGAGCCCGCGAGGGCAAAGCCGAGCAAGGGCAGCCAATCGGGCATGCCCTTTTATACGTCAGCAATGCTGACCAATCAAGCCTTGTGGCGCGTCACCAGCCGGCCCGGCCGTTCACCCGTCGCGCCCTTCCCCGCCTTGAAGGTGGCGACGCCATTGGCCCAGACTTCCTCGATGCCGATGGAGGGAACCTTCGGGTTCTCGAAGGTCGCCGCATCGATCACCGTGGCGGGGTCGAACAGCACGAGATCGGCATAGGCGCCTTCGCGCAGGATGCCGCGATCCACGATCCCGTAAGCCTCCGCGCAGCGGCCGGTCATCTTGAAGATCGCCGTTTCCATGCTGAACAGCCCCAGGCCCCTCGCGTAGTGGCCCAGCACGCGCGGGAAGGTGCCCCAGAGACGCGGATGCGGATGCGAGTCATGCGGGATGCCGTCGCTGCCGATCATGGACATCGGATGCGCCATGATCCGCTGCACATCATCCTCATCCATCTGGAAGCTGATCTGGCCGGCAGGCAGCAGCTGTTCCGCCGCCGCCTTGATGTCGGTGTTCCAGCCGCGCGCGATCTCATGCAGGTAACGACCGGCCATCTCGGGGTGCGGGATGGACCAGGTGATGATCACCTTCACATCCTCCCGCAGCCGGTCCGGCATCAGCACGGTGGAGCCGGCGGGATAGGGATAGACATCGTAGGCCAATTGCTGCGTGCGGCTATAGGCCTCGAGCAGCGGCAGGGTCTGGATGGAACGGCCGTAATTCTCCGGCAGCGAGCATTTGTGGTGGCTGATCTGCACCTGCACGCCGGCGCGCTTGCCGATCTCCAGCGTCTCCTCGATCGAGGCGAGGATCGTGTTGGATTCGTCGCGCATATGGGTG
>JBIIRI010000099.1:0-13325 GCA_044341625.1 Roseomonas sp. | reverse complement strand
CGTCGTCGCCCATCCGTCCGAGGTCGCGGCGACAGTCGCGGCGGAAAAGCCCTTCGCGCTGCTGCTGCAATATCCCGGCGCGACCGGGGAAGTGCGCGACCTGCGCGCGGAGATCGCGTCCGTCCATGCGGCCGGCGGGCTCGCCATCGTTGCGGCCGATCCGCTCGCGCTCACGCTGCTGACCCCGCCGGGGGAGATGGGCGCCGATGTCGTCATCGGCTCCACCCAGCGCTTCGGCGTGCCGATGGGCTATGGCGGGCCGCACGCGGCCTATATGGCGGTGAAGGAAGCGCATAAGCGGCTGATGCCGGGGCGGCTGGTCGGCGTCTCGCTCGACGCCGCCGGCGCGCCCGCGATGCGCCTCGCGCTGCAAACGCGCGAACAGCATATCCGGCGCGAGAAGGCGACCTCCAACATCTGCACCGCGCAGGTGCTGCTGGCCGTCATGGCCGGCATGTATGCCGTGTGGCACGGGCCGGAGGGGCTGAAGCGCATCGCACGCCGCGTCGCGCTCCAGGCGCGCATCCTGGCCGGGGCGGCGAAGGCGGCGGGCTTCGCGCTCCGCCACGACGCCTTCTTCGACACCATCGCGATCGAGGCCGGCGACAAGGCCGATGCGCTGGTCGCTGAGGCGCTGCGCCACGGCTTCAACCTGGCCCGCCACGGCGCCGGCACGGTCGGTATCGCGGTAGATGAGACGGTGACGCGGAAGGACCTCGCGCAACTCGTCGCCATCCTCGCCGAGGTCGCGCGCAGCCCCGCGCAACCGCTGGAGGCCATCCAGCCGGCAGGTGGCCTGCCCGCCTCGCTCGCCCGACAGACGCCCTTCTGCACCGCCGCCGTGTTCAACAGCCACCATGCCGAACACGCGATGCTCCGCTACCTGAAGTCGCTCGAGGACAAGGATGTCGCGCTGAATCGCAGCATGATCCCGCTGGGATCCTGCACGATGAAGCTGAACGCGACGGCGGAGATGATCCCGGTCACCTTCCCCGGCTTCGGCGCCATCCATCCCTTCGCGCCGGTGGACCAGGCCGAAGGCTATATCGAGATGATCCGCCAGCTGGAATCCTGGCTCGCCACCGTCACCGGCTTCGCCGCCGTGTCGCTGCAGCCGAATGCCGGCAGCCAGGGCGAATATGCCGGCCTGCTTGCCATCCGCGCCTATCACCGCGCGCGCGGCGAGGCGCATCGCGATGTCTGCCTGATTCCGTCCTCGGCGCATGGCACCAACCCGGCTTCCGCCGTGATGGCGGGGATGAAGGTGGTCGTCGTCGGCTGCGACCGCGACGGCAATGTCGATCTCGACGACCTGAAGGCGAAGGCCGCGCAGCACGCCGCTAGCCTCTCGGCGCTGATGGTCACCTACCCCTCCACCCATGGCGTGTTCGAGACGGAGATCCGCGAGATCTGCGCCCTGATCCACGCGGCAGGCGGACAGGTCTATATGGATGGCGCCAACATGAATGCGCAGGTGGGGCTGACCAGCCCGGCCGCCATCGGCGCCGATGTCTGCCACCTGAACCTGCACAAGACCTTCTGCATCCCGCATGGCGGCGGAGGTCCGGGTGTGGGCCCGATCGGCGTCGCGGCGCATCTCGCGCCGCATCTGCCGAACCACCCGATGCTGGCCGAGGCCGGCCCCGCGGAGGGCTTCGGCCCCGTCAGCGCCGCGCCCTTCGGCAGCGCCTCCATCCTGCCGATCAGCTACGCCTATATCCGCATGATGGGTGCGGAAGGGCTGACGCGCGCCACCGCGGTCGCGATCCTGAACGCCAACTACGTCGCGCGGAAGCTGGAGCCGCACTACCCCATCCTCTATCGCGGCGCGAACGGGATGGTGGCGCATGAATGCATCCTGGATTGCCGTGGCTTCCAGCAGAATGGCGGCGCCTCGGTCGAGGATATCGCCAAGCGGCTGCAGGATTACGGCTTCCACGCGCCGACCATGTCCTGGCCCGTCACCGGCACGCTGATGGTCGAGCCGACCGAGAGCGAGACGAAGGCGGAACTCGACCGCTTCATCGATGCGATGGTCGCGATCCGCGCCGAGATCCGCGCCATCGAACAGGGGCGTTCGGACCCGCGCGACAACCCGCTGAAGAACGCGCCGCACACGGCGGCGGAAGTGATGGCGGAGGATTGGACACACCCCTATTCGCGCGCCCAGGCCGCCTTCCCGCTGCCCTGGGTCGCCGCGCGCAAATACTGGCCGCCGGTGAAGCGCGTGGACAATGTCCACGGCGACCGCCACCTGGTCTGCACCTGCGCGCCGCTGGAAGCCTACGCCCAGGCGGCGGAATAGAACGGTGCGGCGCGCGGGGCGCATGGCCCCCGCGCGCCGCGCGCCCTTTGACGGCCCATCCCGCCGGGTCGATGCTGCTCGAGCAGGCTGCCGGACTTCGCCGCGAGCCCTCTCCCCCACTTATGGGGGAGAGGGTTGGGTGAGGGGGACGTCGAAGCTGTCGAGACCGCGCCATCTTTTGCGCGCCCCCCTCACCCTGCCCTCTCCCCCCTTTGGGGGAGAGGGTTCGGATCGGCGAATCTCCGCAGCCCGCTGGAGCAGCGCCCGGACCGGTGGAACCAGCGGTTCCTTCGTCTGGGCATAAGGTGCTCTGGGAACTGTCGTCTCTAGAGTAACGCCCGTGCCATCCCGACCCTCCTTCGCCCTTCCCGATCCCGCCCGCCTTCGCGCCCTGTTGGTCACGCTGCTGGCCGCGACGCTGGGTGGCGCGCTGTTCAAGTGGCTTGGCGTGCCCCTGCCCTGGATGCTCGGCGCCATGACCGCCACCGGCCTGCTGGCCTGGCATGAGCGGGCAGAGGTGCTGAAGCCGGTGCGGCCGGCGGCGCTGATCCTGCTCGGCCTCGGGCTCGGCCAGACGTTCACGCCGACGGTGATGGCGGCGGTCGTGATGGCGCTGCCCTGGCTGCTGGGCGCGGCGGTGCTCTCGATCCTGGTCGGCGTGCTGGTCGCCCGGCTGTTCGCGCGCTGGGCGGGGACGGATGCGGAGACCGGCTACTACGCCGCCGTGCCGGGCGGCGTGGTGGTGATGGCGGTGCTGGCGCAGCGCGCGGGGCTTTCCGTGCCCACGGTGACGCTGGCGCATACGATCCGAGTGATGCTGGTGGTGGCGCTTGTGCCGCCGCTGGTCGGCTGGCTCGCCCCCCTCGGCACCGCCGAGGCCTTCCTGGCCGAATTCCCGCCAGTGCGGGGTATCGGCCTGCTGCCGCTGCTGGCGGGCGGGCTGGCCGTGGCGCTGGCGGCGCGGCGCTTGGGCATGGCCAATCCCTGGATGCTCGCGCCTTGCGGGATGATGATCCTGCTCTCGGCACTGAATATCCTGCCATCCGGCGTGCCGGGCTGGATGGTGGATGCGGCGCAGGTGGGGATGGGGATGGCGCTCGGCCAGCGGATGAGCCGCCGCTTCCTGCTGTCGTCTCACCGCTTGGCCTTGGCCTCGGTCGCGATGTCGCTGCTGCTGATGGCGGTGATGGCGGTGCTGGGGATCGCCCTCAGCCGCGTCTCCGGCCTGCCGCTGGCGGAGATCGCGCTGGGCATGTCGCCGGGCGGGATGCCGGAGATGACGGTGACGGCGAAGGCGCTGGCGCTCGGCGTGCCGCTGGTGCTGGGCTTCCACATCGTGCGCACGTTGCTCTGCAACTTCGCCGTCGCGCCGATCTGGCGGGGCATGGTCCGGCTGGGGCTGGCGCGGTAGGGGGCTGCGCGGCCCTACCAGTAGCCCTGCATGATCTCCCGCGCCCAATCGGGCTCCTGCACCGCGCCGCGCGGATCGAAGCCGGTCATGTGCGGCTTCACATCCAGCACCGGCGAGCCATCCACCGCATCGAGCCCCCGCACGCGCAGCCGCATCCCCTCCACGCCGAGCAGCCGGCAGGTGGTGACGCCGATGCGGTTCGGCCTTGGCGAGCCGCGCTGCGCGAGGATGCCCACGCGCGGCCAGTCCAGCCGCCCGCGCGGATGCCGCGCCCCGCGCTCGACCTTCGCGGGGTCCAGCCGGTCGAAGACGAAGACCACCACCACATGGCTGAAGGCCGCGAGGCCGAGCGCCGCATCGGCCCCCAGCTGCGCGGGGTCCAGCAGGATCTCGGCCTCCACCCCCTCCCACGCATCGTCGATCGCTTCGGCGCGGCCGCCATGGACATGGCCAATGGGAAGGATGCCGAGGCTCACTGGAAGATGGGCACCGCGCCAGGGTCCTGGATCACCGGTGGGGGCATGTCGATGACCACACTGGCGGGGTCCACCACCGGCCCGCGGTCGAGGAACCAGGTCACGCTCTCCGGCCAGGCGATCACGATCGCGACCAGCAGCAGCTGCAGGCACAGCCAGGGAATGGCGCCGAGATAGATGTCCTTCGTGAGAACCTGCTTCGGCGCGATGCCGCGCAGGTAGAACAGCGCGAAGCCGAAGGGCGGATGCATGAAGCTGGTCTGGAGATTGATGCAGATCAGCACCCCGAACCACACCATGTCGATGCCAAGGTTCTTCGCCACCGGCGCCAGCAGCGGGATGACGATGAAGGCGATCTCGAAGAAGTCGAGGAAGAAGGCCAGCAGGAAGATGAAGACATTGACGAAGATCAGGAAGCCGGTGGCGCCACCGGGCAGATAGCTCAGCAGGTGCTCGATCCAGATGCCGCCATCGACGCCCTGGAACACCAGGCTGAACACGGTCGCGCCGATCAGGATGTAGATCACCATCGCCGTGATGCGCGTGGTGTTGCCCATCGCCTGGCGCACCAGCGTCCAGGACAGGCTGCGGTTGACCGCCGCCAGCAGAATGGCGCCGACGACACCCATCGCCCCCGCTTCCGTCGGCGTGGCGAGCCCCATGAAGATCGTGCCGAGCACCATGAAGATCAGCACGACGGACGGCACCATGCCGCGCAGCACGCGCCACCACAGCCGCCAGTCGCGCGGGACCAGCGCCTCCGCGGGCAAGGGCGGGACCTTCTGCGGCGAGACGATGCTGACCACCGCGATGAAGGCCATGAACAGCGCGATCTGCAGCAGGGACGGCCCGATCGCGCCGGCATACATGTCGCCCACCGACTGGCCGAGCTGGTCGCCCAGCACGATCAGCACCAGAGACGGCGGGATCACCTGCGTGATGGTGCCGGATGCCGCGATGACACCGGTGGCGATCCGCATGTCGTAGCCGTAGCGCATCATGATCGGCAGGCTGATCATGCCCATCGCGATCACGCTGGCCGCGACCGTGCCCGTGATCGCGCCGAGGATCGCGCCGACGATGATGACGGCATAGGCGAGCCCGCCGGGGATCTTCCCGAACAGCTGCCCCGTGCCTTCCAGCAGGTCTTCCGCCAGGCCGCAGCGTTCCAGGATCGCGCCCATCAGCGTGAAGAACGGGATCGCCAGCAGCAGGTCGTTCGACAGGATGTTGAAGACGCGCAGCGGCAGGTTGAACAGATAGGCTTCGGTGAACAGGCCGATCTCGATCGACACGAAGCCGAAGAACAGCCCCACCGCCGCCAGCGAGAAAGCGGCCGGAAACCCGAACAGCAGGAACAGGATCAGGCCGCCGAACATCAGCGGCGGCATGATGTCTTCCCAGCCGGTCATTATGCTTTAGCCCTCAAGCGGCGGGCGCGGCCTCCGGCCGCTTGATTTGATGCCCTCAAACGGCGGGCGCCTGCTCCGCAGGCTTGCCTTTCGCGCCCACGCACTGGCGCGCCGGCCACCACGGTTGCGCTGCGCGCGGGCCGCCCTTGGCGGCCGAAAAAGTTTCCACGCATCACGCGCATCACGCCCATCACTGCTCGGGCCTCGTATAGGCGGCGTGCAGGCGGTCTTCCGGCACCCAGATGCCGCGCAGCACGGCGATGCGCTTGATCAGTTCCGACAGGCCCTGCGCCGTGATCAGCGCGAAGCCCAGCGGCATCAGCAGCTTCACCGGCCAACGCAGCAACCCGCCGGGAGAGGAAGACGTCTCCCCCCGCATCCAGGAATCGAGGAAGAAGGGCCAGGTCATCCAGGCCAGCAGCGCCATCGCCGGCAGTACGAACAGCGCCAGCCCGATCACATCGATCCAGATCCGTGCCCGGTCCGACAGCCAGCCATAGATCAGGTCCACCCGGACATGTTCATTGCGGAACAGGGTGTAGCTGCCGCCGAGCATCACCATGCCCGCAAAGAAATACCATTGCGCCTCCAGCGACGCATTGGACCCCATCGAGAACATGTAGCGCAGGCCCGCATTGGCCGCCGCCAGCAGGCAGGCCAGCAGCACCATCCAATCGGCGATCCGGCCGAATCGCGTATTCAGCGAATCGACCGCGCGGCTGAAGGCAAGAAGCGGGCCCATGGGCCTTGGCGGGTCTCCCAGCTGGCGCGTCCGGGGGCGCCGAGCCAGTTTCCATAGCGAGCAGGGGCAAAGTTGGGAAGCGCCGCACGGCATACCCTCTTCTGCCGGGCGGGCTGGGCGCGTAGCCTTGCCAATCGTGGCGACCCCTTCCCCCGCGCCGTGCTGACGGCGCTCCTCCTCACCCTGGCCGGGCTGCTGGCGCTGCCCCTGGTGGCACTGGCGGGCCGGGCCTTTGCCGCGCCGCTGGTGCATGGGGGGACGCTGGCGGCCAGCCTGGTCTTCACCGCGACAGGGCTGGTCGCGCTGCTGGGCGGCGACGCGCCCGCCACTTCCCTGCCGCTCACCACGCCCCTTGGGCCGATGCTGGTGGCGCTGGATGGGCTTTCGGCCTGGTTCCTGCTGCTGCTCGGCCTGGCCGGCGCGCCGGCCTCGCTCTACGCCCTGGCGCATGAAGGGGCGGCACCGCCGCGCAGCCTCGCCGCCCTGCCCCTGTTCCTCGCCGGCATGGCGCTGACGCTGCTGGCCGCCGACGGCCTCACCCTGCTGCTGGGCTTCGAGGCGATGTCGCTGGCCAGCTGGGCGCTGGTCGCCTCCGACCATGCGAAGCCAGAAAACCGCCGCGCCGCGCGGCTCTATCTGGCCTTCGCGGCGCTTGGCGCCGCCTGCCTGATCCCCGCCATCGGCCTGCTCGCCGGCCCGGGCGGCGCGCTCGGCTTCGAGGCGATCCGCCAGACCCCGCCGGAGGGCTGGCGGGCCGGGCTGATCCTGGCGCTGGTCATCGCCGGGGCAGGCTCCAAGGCGGGGCTCGTGCCGCTGCATGCCTGGCTGCCCCTGGCCCACCCGGCGGCGCCGAACCACATCTCCGCGCTGATGTCGGCGGCGATGACGAAGGTCGCGCTCTATGTCGTGGCGCGGCTGCTGCTCGATCTCGGCGGGCCGGCGCAGCCTTTGTGGTGGGGCGTGCCGCTGGTGATGCTCGGCGCGGCCTCGGCCCTGCTGGGCGCGCTGCGCGCCAATCTGGAGGAAGACGGCAAGACCCTGCTCGCCTGCTCCACCATCGAGAATATCGGCCTGATCGCCATGGGCCTCGGCCTCGCGGCCTGTTTCCGCGCGGCGGATCTCGGCGCGCTGGCGGCGCTGGCGGCGGGGGCGGCGCTGCTGCATGCGCTGAACCACGCGGTGTTCAAGACGCTGCTGTTCCTCGGCCTCGGGGAAGCCGCGCATGGGGGCGGGTCCCGCCACCTCGACCGGCTGGGCGGGCTAATCCATGCGATGCCCTGGACGGCGGGCTGCGTGCTGGTTGGCGCTGCTGCGGCGGCGAGCCTGCCGCCGCTGTCGGGCTTCGCCAGCGAATGGTTGCTTTTGCAGGCGCTGCTGCATGCGTGGCGGGTCGGCGACCTCGCCTTCCAGCTTCTGCTGCTGGGCGCGGCGGCGACGGCCGCGCTGGCGGCCGCGCTGGCGGCGGCGGCGATGGTGCGGATGTTCGGCCTGGTCTTCCTAGGCCGCCCGCGCACGCCGCGGGTGCTCGGCGCTGCGGAAGGCGGCTGGCTGCCGCGCGCCGCGCTGCTGGTTCCCGCCGGGCTCACGGTGCTGCTCGGCCTGCTGCCCGGCCCGATGCTGGCGCTGGGGGCGGAGGCGCAACAGCTTCTGGTCGGCGCGGCAATGGCCGACCGGGCCGGGCCGCTCTCCGTCTCGGTGGGGGATGGCGCGGCACGCTACTGGCCGCTCGGCCTCACGCTGCTGCTCGCCATCTGCGGCGCGGCCGTCTGGTATGCGGTGAAGCAGCGCGCACCGCAGGCCGTGCGGGGGGAACCGGCGCGCGGGCCTGCCTGGGATTGCGGCTTCGCCGCGCCGCCGCCGCACCTGCCCTTCGGCGATCCGCTGACCCAGCCCTCGGCCGCCGGATTCGGCCAGCCGCTGCGCCGAATGCTCGGCACCACCATGCTCGGCGCGACCGAATCCGTCACGATGCCGCCGCCCGGCGATCCCGCCGCCGCGCGGATCGAAGCGGGCTTCCGCGACCCGGCCTTCCCGCTGCTGCTACGGCCGCTGGCCGCGCTGCGCGATGCGGTCGCGGCCCAGGCGGAACGGCTGCGCGGCCTGTCGATCCGGCAGGCGCTGATGCTGCCCTTCGGCACGCTGGTGGCGCTGCTGGCGCTGGTCGCCTGGCTGGAGCGCGCCGGATGACCGCGCTGGCCGGAATCCTGACGCAGGGGCTCCACATCGCGCTGGTCGTCGCCGCGGCACCGCTGCTGCTGGGCGCGATACGCTGGCTGAAGGCGCGGATGCTGGGCCGCGCCGCGCCCCATCCGCTGCAGCCGCTGCGCGACATGCGGAAGCTGCTGCAAAAGCGCCCGGTGATGGCGGAGAACGCGTCCTGGATCACCCGCGCCGCGCCCTATGCCGCCGCCGCCACGGCGCTGGCGGCACTGGCGCTGGTGCCGGGCTTCGCGCGGGGGATGGCCTTCGCGCCGCTGTCCGACCTTTTGCTGCTGGCGGGGCTGCTGGCGCTGGGGCGCGTGGCGCTCGCGCTCGCGGCGCTCGATGCCGGCACCGCCTTCGGCGGCCTCGGCGCAGCGCGGGAGATGTCCTTCGCCGCGCTCGCCGAGCCCGCCTTGCTGATCGCCGCGCTGATCCTCGCGATCCTCGCCGGCACGACCGGGATCGAGGCGATCGCCGCGGGCTTCCAGGATGGCGCGCCGGGCCTGCGCGTGTCGCTGGTGCTGGCGCTGATCGCGATCTGTGCGGTGGCGCTGGCGGACACCGCGCGCATCCCGGTGGACAACCCCGCGACGCATCTGGAACTGACCATGGTGCATGAGGCGATGATCCTCGAAGCCTCGGGCCGGCACCTGGCGCTTTGGGAAGCCGCCGCCGCCTTTCGGCTGACCTTCTGGCTGGCGCTGATCGCGGCGGTGTTCATCCCCTTCGGCACGGCGCCGCCCGGCTTCGCGCCGCTCGGCTGGGTGCTGGGCCTGCTGGCCTGGGTCGCGAAGCTCGCTTTGCTCGCTCTGGTGCTGGCGGCGTTCGAAAGCGCGATCGCCAAGATGCGCGTCTTCCGCGTGCCTGAGTTCCTCGGCATCGCGCTGCTGCTCGGCCTGCTGGGCGCGATCCTGCTCTTCGTCTCGACGAGGCTGGCGTGATAAGCTTCGGCACGCCCGCCTACGACATCTCCCACCTTCTGGGCGGGGGCGTGCTGCTACTGTCCTTCGTCATGCTCTATCAGCGCCGCATCGGCGCGGTGATCAACGCTTTCGCGGTGCAGGGCGCGGCGCTGGCGGCGGCGGCGGCATGGCAGGGCTGGGTGCAGGACGCGCCGGGGCTCTACATCACCGCCGCCATCGCCTTCGGCGCGAAGGCGGTCGCGATCCCGCTGGCGTTCCGGTTGCTGCTCGGACGGCTCGGCCAGCACAAGGCGGTGGAGACCTCGCCGGGCCTCGGCGTCACGCTGGCGGCCGCCATCGGGCTGGTGGGGCTGGCGGTGCTGGTGGTGCTGCCGGTGACGGCGGGCGGCGCGACGCCGCTGGCGCGCGTCGATCTCACCATCGCGCTGTCGGTCGTGCTGCTGGGGATGCTGGCAATGATCGCGCGGCGCAACGCCATCAGCCAGGTGATCGGCTTGCTGAGCCTGGAGAACGGGCTGATCCTGGCCGCCATCGGCGTTGTCGGCATGCCGCTGGTGGTGGAACTGTCGACCGCCGCGCTGGTGCTGATGCTGGCGGTCGTCGCCGCCGTCGTCGTGTTCCAGATCCGCGACCGGATGGACACGCTGGACACCTCGATCCTCGACCGGCAGCGGGGCGACGCATGATGCCGCTGCCCTGGATCCTGGTGTTCCTGCCCTGGGCCGGCGCGCTGCTGCTGGCCGCGCTACCGCCGCGCGGCCGCCTGCCGGCCTTCGTCAATATCGGCATCTCCGCCGGCTCGCTGCTGGTCGCGCTGGCCCTGCTCGGGCACGAGCATGGCGTGCAGGGCTGGACGCGCATCGATGCGCTGAACCTGCCCTTCATCGCCGTCGCGGCGCTGATCGGGCTGACCACCGCGATCTTCTCCGCCGCGACGGTCGAGGCCGAGAATTTCGACCCGCTGCGCGCGCGGGCCTATCACACCGCCTTCCAGGTCTTCATGGGCGCGCAGGCCCTGGCGCTGGTCAGCGACAATATGGGCGTGATGTGGGTGGCGATCGAGATCGCGACCCTCGCTTCCGTGCTGATGGTGGGCGTGCATGGCACACCGGCGGCGGTCGAGGCCGCGTGGAAGTTCTTCATCCTCTGCGGCGTCGGCATCGCGCTCGCGCTGTTCGGCACGATCCTGCTGTACCTGGCCGCGCAGCCGGTGGTAGGCAGCGGCGATCCGGGCCTGTCCTGGGCGGCGCTGCGCGCGGTGGCGGCGCAATGCGACCCGGGCGTGCTCTCGCTCGCCTTCGTCTTCCTGCTGGTCGGCTACGGCACCAAGGCGGGGCTGGTCCCGCTGCACAGCTGGCTGCCGGATGCCGAGGCGGAAGGCCCCCTGCCCATCTGCGCCGTGCTGTCGGGGCTGCTGCTGAACGCGGCGCTGCTCGCGATCTTGCGGGCGCAATCGATCATCGGCGCCAATCCGGCGGCGCTCGCGCCAGGGCCCTTCCTGATCGGCTTCGGGCTGGCGTCGCTGCTGCTGGCGGCCTTCGCGCTGTGGCGGCGGCGCGATGCAAGGCGCCTGTTTGCCTGGAGTTCCATCGAGCATATCGGCCTGGCGACCATCGCCTTCGGCATCGGCGGAGCGGTGGCAAGCCTTGCGGGCATCATCCATCTGCTCGGCCATGCGCTGGTGAAATCGGCGGTGTTCTTCGCCATTGGCGCGGCGACGCAGATCAAGGGCAGCCGACAGATCGCCGATATCGGCGGGCTGGCGTCCAGCCACCCGGCGCTGGGCTGGGGCCTCGCGCTCGGCATCGCGGGGCTTGCTGGCATGCCGCCCTTCGCGCTGTTCGTGTCGGAACTGGGATTGGTGGCGGAAGGCGCTGCGCGCTTCCCCTGGCTGGTGCTGCCGATGGCGCTCGGGCTGCTGGTTGCGGCGGCGGCGCTGATCCGCGCGCTGCATGCGCTCTGCCTCGGCGCGCCGACGCCGGACCAGCCGGTGCGCGGCGCCTTCGCGCTGCCGGGCGGCACGCTGTGGGCCACGGCACCGGTCTGGCTGCACCTGGCGCTGGCGGCAGCGCTCGGCTTCGCGGCGCCACCGGCCTTCACCGCGCTGCTGCGCGCCGGCGCGGAGCTGCTGTGATGGGCGGCGTGGCATCTGGCCTGATCCGTCGCGGCGCGCCGCAGGGCTGCGTGCCCTTCGACCGCTTCCTGCTGACACCGCCCAATTTCGCCGCGCTGCGCGACGCGCTGCCGCTGGAGCCGACGCTCGCGCTGCTCTCGCTATGGGCGGAATCGGCGATGATCCATGCCGTCTTCCTGGACGAAGCCGAGGGCGGGCTGCTGCTGGCAAGCTGCGCCGTGCGCGACGGCTTCTATCCCGCGCTGTCGCCCGCGCGGCCCGGCGCGGTGCGGTTCGAGCGGATGATCCGCGACCTCTGGGGCCTCACCGCCGAAGGCGCGCTCGACCTCCGCCCCTGGCTCGACCATGGGCGCTGGCCGGTCGCCGCGCCGCTGGCCGCGCGGCCCGTGCAGCAAGGGGGGCCGCCCTTGCAGCCCGCCTTCCTGCCGGTGGAAGGCGAGGGCTGGCACCAGATTCCCGTCGGCCCCGTGCATGCCGGCGTGATCGAGCCCGGCCATTTCCGCTTCACCGTGCAGGGCGAGACGGTGGTGCGGCTGGAACAGCTGCTGGGCTATTCGCACAAGGGCACGCTGGCGCTGATGGCCGGCAAGTCGCCGCGCGCGGCGGCGCGTTTCGCCGCGCGCATCTCCGGCGACAGCACGGTGGCGCATGCGCTGGCTTTCGCGCTCGCCGCCGAGGCCGCCGCCGGCATCGCCGCGCCGCCGCGCGCCGCGATGCTGCGCGCCGTGATGCTGGAACTGGAGCGGATCGCGAACCACCTCAACGACTGGGGCTTCATCTGCAACGATGCCGCCTTCGCCTATCCCCACGCCCGCTGCGGCGCGCTGCGGGAGGGGCTGTTGCGCGCCAATGCCGCGACCTTCGGCCACCGCCTGATGATGGACAACATCATCCCCGGCGGGCTGGTGGAGGATATCGCGCCGGGCGCCGAGGCGCGGGTGCTGGCCGCGCTGGCCTCCATCGCCGCCGAGGTGCCGGAACTGCTCTCGGTCTGCGACGACCATGCCAGCCTACAGGACCGCCTGGTCGGCACCGGCACGCTGCGCCCGGATCTTGCCGCGCACTTCGCCGCCGGCGGCGTGGTTGGCCGCGCGTCCGGCCGGCCCTTCGATGCGCGGCGCTGCCTGCCGCATGCGCCCTATGACCAGCTTGCCATCGCGCTGCCCGTCTTCACGGAAGGCGATGTCGATGCGCGGCTGCGCGTCCGCGTCGCGGAGCTGACGGAGAGCATCGAGCTGGTGCGCGCGATCTTCGCTGGCCTCTCCCCCGGCGCAATCCACGCGCCCCTGCCGCAGCGCGCGGGGGAAGGCATCGCGGTGGTGGAAGGCTTCCGCGGCGAGATCGTGACCTGGATGGCGCTCGACGATGGCGGGCTGATCCGCGCAATCTTCCCGCGCGATCCGTCCTGGCTGCAATGGCCGCTGCTGGAAGCCGCGATGGAGGGGAACATCGTCGCGGATTTTCCGCTCTGCAACAAATCCTTCAACTGCTCCTACAGCGGGGTGGATCTGTGACGCCGCCGGCGGAATGGGACGCGGATTCGGACCGGCGCGGCCGAACAGCCGGGACCTTCACCGTCACCATTCTACGGCCAGGCCGCGCGCGGGCGGGCGGGCCGCGCCCGGTCGCGGAGCATTGGGCCTATGACGATCGCGGAGCGGCGGTGGCGGAACTCGGCATGATCCTCGACCGCGTCGCGCCGGGGACGGAGCTGGTGCTG